>NZ_CALXRN010000196.1 GCF_944390595.1 uncultured Brachyspira sp.
GAAGAGTAGAAACACCAGTAATAATAGTTCTTCCAACAACATTATTCAAACTTACATTAACAATCTCTTTAAATGGTCTTTTAACATCAGAATTTTCTCTTATTCTATCAAATACTACTATTATGTCGTTAATAGTATAACCTATCAAAGTAAGCATTGAAGAAAGAACCAAAACTGAAAACTCTTTATTTAAGAAAAGAAGTATTCCAAACACTATAACAACATTATGTATAAGAGTTATTATAGCAGGAAAAGCATATCTGTAATTGAATCTTATGGTAATATATATCATAATAATAACCCAAGAAACAATTATAAGTATGAAAGCCAATTTCAAATTATCAGCAGATACAACACCGCTTATGATATTGCTTCCTATTAGTTTAACTTTATCCTGAGTATATTTATCATAAAGAACTTTCATAGCTCTGTCTGATTCTTCATTAGAACCTCTGAATCTTAAGAGAAAAGCATTGATATTCTGATCTCCCTCAAGCTCCTGTATATTAACTGTTTCAGAACCGAAATTATTATATAAAGCTCTTATATCAGCAATATTTATAACTTCCGGATTATCTATTTGAACCTTTAACTCAACACCGCCTGCAAAGTCAATACCCATATTAAAACTGTTGCTGTTTAATTTACTTACAAATAAACCTATAGAAGCTATAAAAAGTATAGATGATATAACAGCAGCAATAGGCATGAATTTAACAAAAGGTATTTTATTTTTTGTTAAATCATTATTTTCTTTATTTTCTTTTTTAATATCTTCACTCATTATAAAATCCCAATCAATTTATATTATATAAAGAAGAACCCTGCTTTCTTTACTATCTTAGTACGTATTATCTCTTCATAAATATATCTAGTAATAAATACAGCAGTAAATAGGTTTATTAAAATACCAAAGAATAAGGTAATAGCAAAACCTTGTACAGGACCGCTTCCGAATATCCAAAGTATTAAAGCTACAATTATAGTAGTTATGTTAGAGTCAAATATAGTAGCAAATGCTCTGTCATAACCGGATATAATAGCATCAGCAACATTAGATTTTATTTTTAATTCATCTTTAATACGTTCAAAAATAATAACGTTAGCATCTACAGCCATACCTATAGTAAGAATAAGTCCTGCTATACCAGGCAAAGTTAAAGTAAATCTTAATGGTGATAATACTGCTATGATAAGCACTACGTTTACAAGCATAGCAATAGTAGCTAAAACTCCTGAAACTCTGTATAGAGCAATCATAAATACAGCAACTAAAATAGCAGCCATAAGAAGTGCAGTTGCTCCCGCTTTAACAGAGTCAGCTCCTATGGACTGTCCTACAACCTCTTCTTCTACAATACTAACATTAAGAGGCAAAGCTCCCTCTTTTAATATTCTAGCTAAATCCTGAGCTTCTTCTAAAGTAAATCTTCCAGTAATTACTCCTCTTCCGCCTCTAATCTCCTGATTGATATTAGGTGCACTTATAACTTTATCATCCAATACAATGGCAAGCATTCTATTAACATTCTGAGCAGTAACTTCAGCAAATTGAGTAGCTCCTTCGCTATTAAGCTCAAACTCAACGGTAACTTCTCCGAATTCTCCGCCTCCTACCTGAGCATTAATTAAAGAACTTCCTTCAAGAGAAGGATCTTTATTAACAATTACCGGTGCTCCTCTTACTCTTCTGCCGAAATCGTCTTTTTCACTGTAGAAATAAAGCTGTTTTCCATATTCAGGAACTTTAGCAGTATTAGTAAATACTCCCATAAGCATATCATTAGTAGTTAAAGCTGCTGTAGCCTCTTCATCTACCAAATTAAATGTTAAAGCTCCCTGACTTAATACCACGCTTTTTATTCTGTCCGGGTCTCTTACTCCAGGAAGTTCAACAACTACTCTGTCCTCACCCTGCTTTCTTATTCCTACTTCACTGACACCGAATTGGTCTATTCTTCCTCTAAGTCTTGCTATAAGTCTGTCCATAGCATCATTCTTTTCTTCAGCTGTCAGAGATGAAACATTTCTTTCAAGTCTTGCAGCATACTCTTCAAAATCAGCCTGTAAAACAATTCTTATACCGCCTTGTAGATCTAAACCCATATTCACAGATTCGCTTCTTAAACGCTTAAGAGATTGAACACTATCTATTTGTTCCTTAGTATATCCTTTAGCTATCATCTCATCTAAAGACATATTGCTTTCTTCTTTCTTATCTTCAGATGTTAAAAAATACCATCTTACTGTAGGAGTAATAAACCAAGCCATTACACCAAGTCCTATAATGATGAATGCCAGTCTTAAATTATGACTCATATTATTATTTTCCTATTTATTAATTTTTATATATTATTTATTCTTTTTTATCTTCTGCCTGAGCTTTTTCTAATTCTTCTTTTATTTGATTCTTATCTTCTATAGCTTTTTTATCATCTTTTTTCTTCTCTTCTTTTTTAGGAGGGTTAAGCATATCTTCTGTAACTACTGCAGATATAGAAGATTTTATTATTTCTATTTTAGTATTCTCTCCTAATTTTACTATTGCCACTCTTCCGCCTTCTTTATCAGAAACATATTCAGCTACTATTCCGCCTGCTATTATTATTTTATCGCCTTTTTTCAATTCTGCTATACTTTGTGCTAATTTTTTTTGCTGTTGTTTTTGCGGTCTTATCAATAAAAAATAAAATATGGCAAATATTGCTACCATCATACCTATTGATACTAACGGATTGCCTGCCTGACCTTGTGCTGCTCCTTGTGCATATAATGTAGCTGTGAACATTCTTTAATTACCTCTTAATTTTTTAGATTTCTTTTGATAGTACATCATATTATCAATAATTTATACTTATGTCAACTATTATATATAAAAATTGTTCGCTAAAACAGTATTGTAAGTAAACTTACAATACGCTCACAATTTTTATTAAAATATATATAAAAATTGTTCGCTAAAACAGTATTGTAAGTAAACTTACAATACGCTCTCAATTTTTATTAAGCAATATATAAAAATTGCCTGCTAAAACTATATTATAAACAAACTTAAAAGACACTCATAATTTTTATTAAACAATATATAAAAATTGCCTGCTAAAACTATATTATAAGCAAACTTAAAAGACACTCATAATTTTTATTAAACAATATA
>NZ_CALXRN010000197.1 GCF_944390595.1 uncultured Brachyspira sp.
GAAAAAGACATAGTTTTCAATTTTATTATTAATGCTTTGGATAAAAAGAAAAGTGTTCCTATAATGCCAAAAAGTGCTGAAAAAAGCAAACTTCCTGTACCTGGATCTATATATCCAAATGCATTAGATTGAAAAATAATAAATAATACCAATATTGATAAAATCATTAAATAATTCCTTAAAATATAATATATTATATTTTACATTAATTTTAATATAAAATCAATTAAAATGTAACTTAAGTATTTTTTAATATATCCTATACTTACTAAAAAATAATTATACTTATACTGCTAAGCTTATAAAAATCAAATTTAATTATTATCACTAATATTTAATTCCTTTACTTTTTTACTAGACCAATCAATATTAAATTTTTTCCAATTATTTGTATCAAATATATTATCTTTAACATAATAATAATTATTGAAATGATACCTTTTTTCATAAAAATTAAAATTAAGATCATTCAATTCAAGCATATAAACACCATTTGTTTTGAAATCATTTGTTATATTCTTTTTTGTAAATGGATTAATAGCATTTCTTATGTGATTAACAGTTAGATATGGAGTATCAGCTACTGTCATAAAATTACTACTCATAATTAACTCACCGCTGCTGTTAAAATCTTTATACAATAAAATAGAATTATAAGTATTTATAAATTTAATATCCCCATAAAAATCTTCCGTATTATGAGACACAAAAAATCCATGATCCGAAACCAGTATGATTTTTGTATTATCATAAACATTATTTTCTTTAAGATAATTTATAAAATTTATTATAAGCTTTATTGCCGCTACATTAGCATAATATACCCTAGAACTAACATTATCACCAAATACTGTTAAATCATAAGTATTAGGTATAGATTGATTAAGCTGAGGCATATAATTAGAATCAAAATAATCTATATTATGTGTGGTTAAATTTTCCATTATATTATAATAATTACCATTATCATTAAAATTGATATTATTTGTTACAGATGATAATTCTATATATGGAATTATAGTACCATTTATAAAGAACTTAAATGGATAAAACCAATCACCATTTGAATAAAAATAATGTCTAAAAATAATTGGAAGAGACTTAAATATGGAAAATCTTATAAATATATCTTTATAAGATTCTGAGTACAATTTTTTACCATCCGACACAGATGATAAATAATTATTCAATTCTTTTTCTATATTAAAACTGTTAAATGCTTTTATATTTTCATTAGTATTAAATATAGATAAATCTCCTGATATATTGGCATAAGGAGGAGCTATACTAACTGAACTATATCCATATTCTTTTAATAAAAGAGGAATCATTAATAAAGCTTCATTTTGTACATTGGTTATATTATAAGTTCCATTTGTACTTATCTCATATGGCATATATTCATATCCGCCATATAAGGCAGGAGTTCCAGTTATTGTATTTGCACCGGGTGAAACAGTATTAGTATAGAATATAAAACCATCCATAGCTTTTCTGAACTCTTCATTTCTTTTAAAAGCTGTATTCCAACTAGATGAAGTTGCAGCATCCAAAAGAAATACAAATACATTAGTACCATTTCTGGAAATATTTAAATATTTATTATCTAAACTAATATCATTTGTATTTATTGTATTAAAAATATCCAATTCTTTTTTAATATAATTGAAATTATATATGGAGACAATAATTAGAACTATTGATATTAGCATATATATATTCGATAAAAAATTATATTTTAATTTGTTTATCAAAAAAAGTACTAATACAATAGATAAAATAATTAAAAATATGTTTAGTATGCTCTGATTTAGGCTTGATAATAATAAGTCTGGATTATTGAAAACAAAATCAGTATTGATAAAACCATAATCACCAGCCATAATAAATACATTTACAATACTTATCGGCACTAAAATATACATAATAAAAGATACTAATTGCTTGATTTTATCATCAAATAAAAAATATATAAAAATAGGATATACAAAAAATATACCAATAGCTTTGAATAAATTATCAAATATCATATCGATTGGATTTTTAAACTCTGTTGGAGAAGAATGCACTAGTGAAGAAGATATAAAAAGACCAATTAAAATACTTATAGAAATACATGATAAAATTAATAATTTTCTAGTATTAAAATCATCTGATATTTTCAATTTAAAAATAGAAATTGATTTATATAAAATAAATAATAAAAATGGTAATGTCAATACTATTATAAAAAGATATATTCGTGGTCTAACATTAAGCGTATAAACAGCATCAACATAAAAATCATTTTCTATTAATTTATCATATAAAAAACTACCGTTATTAACTATACCATTTATACCATTAGAATTTATTTTAACAATTTTATCTATTTGGTAAATATCTGTATTTGTAAAAATCTTGCTAGTTGTTTTCATTTTTAATGTATAAAAATATTCTTTATCACTTGCTTTATGATATATAGAAAAATCGTCTATATATCCTTTATGCCCTATTTTGCCAAGTATAATAAATATAATTAATATAACATAAACAACAATAGAAAAATTAATATATATTTTTTTAAGAGATTTATTAAAATTTAATTTATATTTAATGAATATATTTTTTAATAGATAAAACAAGCTATTTAAAGTCCAATAATATACAAACACAGCATTGGAATTATAAAGAAAAACTAGAAAAAAAACATTAATTGCAATTAAAGGTATTCTTTCTTTTAATGTTAATTTATCATTATAAAAAAAGCTTGAAATCATACTAAATGTAAACATTAAAAAAGGCAACAGATTAATTGTAACATTTCCTATTTTTAAAAATTCATCTGGTTTATATAAAGGAATTACTCTAAATAAATAATCCAAACTCTCAGGATTTATAGTATCAATAAAATTATAAGCTGCTATAAATATAGGTATTTGTATAAGCAATCCGAAAGTTCCTCTAAAAGCATATATTGTTTTATAACCATTTATTTTTTGACATGCTCTTATAAGTAAATATTGCTGATCACCTTTATATACAGCTTTGATATTATTTATCATGGGTTTCATTTTATCTTGAATTTTTTTTTCTTCATTTTGCAATTTTTCTGCTACATTATAAATTGGCAAAAGTATAATATTTATTATTATATTCAAGTATAATATGGCAAGCGAATATAAAATGTCTGCTTTAAATTTTATAAAATAAAAAATTATTTCTATTAAAAATTGAAAAGGATATATTGTAATATTATAGAGAACATCAAAAAACATCACAATACCCCCAAATTACTTTTTTGGAGTTTGTAATATTTTTTATATACAAATAAAGTATTTTTAGTGTTTGCTGTTTGCTGTTTGCTGTTTGCTGTTTGCTGTTTGCTGTTTGCTGTTTGCTGTTTGCTGTTTGCTGTTTGCTGTTTGCTGTTATACTATTCATCTATTTATTATAATTCTAATATATAAAAATGTCAAATATACATAAAAAATATAATCACAATAGATAAATAAAATCATTTATCTATTGTGATATTGATTAGAATATATAATTAAGTAAAATATTATTTAGTGTAAACTCTTCCGTTATGCTTTTCTTTAATCTTATCAACTGTATCAGATATCATATTAACAGATTCCATTATATCTTGAAAAATATCAGGCTTTATAGACTGAGCACCATCGCATAAAGCATGTTCAGGATCATTATGCACTTCTATTATCATACCATCAGCACCTGCAGAAATAGCAGCCAAAGTTAGAGGAAGCGCCATCCAAGATTTACCGCTTGCATGAGAAGGATCTCCTATAACTGGTAAATGACTTAAACGCTTTATAGCTGGTATAGCTGAAACATCAAAAGTATTTCTAGTATAAGTTTCAAAAGTTCTTATACCGCGTTCGCATAATACTACATTTTTATTTCCTTGATTAAGTATGTATTCAGCACTTATTAGCCATTCTTCTATTGTATTTGCCAATCCTCTTTTTAATAGAACTGGTTTTTTTAATTTTCCTACTTCTTTCAAAAGTTCAAAGTTCTGCATGTTTCTTGCACCAATCTGAATCATATCTACAGTATTATCAAATTCTTCTAAATGTCGTATTGATACTATTTCACTAACTATAGGTATTAAAACTTCTTCCTTTGCAAGTTTTAATATCTTTAATCCGTCAAGAGCTAATCCTTGAAATGCATAAGGAGATGTTCTTGGTTTAAAAGATCCTCCTCTAAGTATTGAAGCTCCAGCTGCTTTAACGCTTTTAGCTATACTTATTAATTGCTCTTCACTTTCAACAGAACAAGGACCTGCAATAATTGTAGGTCTTCCCTCACCTATTTTTACTCCGCTTACATCGACTATTGTATCTTCTTTCTTAAAAGCTCTGTTTGCTCTTTTAAATGGTTCCTGAACTTTCAATACTTTTGATACACCAGGTAAAGATGATATTAAATCTCTATCTATTTTAGAAGTATCGCCTACCATACCTATTATAGTATAATCCATACCGATACTTTTATGTATTCCAAGACCTGCATTCTCAAGTCTTTTTACAATGTTATTTATATGCTCCTCTTTAGCATTTGGTTTCATTACAACTATCATAATATAATTCTCCTTAAATGATTAATAGTAAATAATTAATATTGATTAAATTAAAAATGTGTGTTTGTTTTAAAATAGAAAAATAGATACTCTGGCGTCTTAAACGCCATAATAGAAGAAGTAATAAGCGCAGATGCTTTTGAAATTATTTGAAAATAAATTACCTTTCATAGTTTTTATTTTATATTAAAAAATAAAAAAGTCAAATAATATTATTTATTTTTTAAAGCAGTAATTGATGATTATATAGAACGATTTTTATTAATAAAATATATTTATAAAGATAAGTATATATTAAATACTTATCTTTATAGTAGTTATAATTTAAGCTAAAGACAAAGCAACTTCCATCATATTAGTAAAAGTTTTCTCTCTTTGCTCAGCAGTAGTAGATTCTCCTGTCACTAAAGAATCAGATATTGTAACTATACAAAGAGCATTAACTCCCGCATAAGCAGCATTCATATACAAAGCTGCCGCTTCCATTTCAACAGCTAATACGCCCATTTTAGCCCATTTAGTTGTTGCATTGTTAGCTCCATAAAATACATCAGATGAAACTATATTTCCTACATGATAATTTATTTTCATCTCATCAGCCTTTTTTACTGCATTTCTTAATAGCTCATAACTAGCTATTGGAGCATAAGTACCTGGAAGTTCATATTGAGATACATAATTAGAATCAGTGCATGCTCCCATACCAATAACTAAATCTCCAATATGAAGTTTATCTGATATAGCACCAGCCGTACCAATACGTATTAAATTTTTACATCCATAAAAGTGTATAAGCTCATAAGAATAAATACCGCATGAAGGCATACCCATACCAGTACCTTGAACAGAAACTTTTTTTCCTTTATATGTGCCGGTAAATCCAAACATATTCCTAACTGAATTATACTGATTAACATTTTCTAAAAAATTTTCAGCTATAAATTTAGCTCTTAGAGGATCACCCGGTAAAAGTATAGTTTCTGCAATATCTCCCTTATTCGCTCCTATATGAGGTGTAACCATACTCAAAATCTCCTTTCAATTAAATTATTTTTTTAAATTATAATCATAATATAGTATATATCAAGTAAATGTATATTGAATATAAATGAAAATAATGTAATATAATAACATGAGTAAAGTATTAAAACAATCCAAAGCTGTGCTTGTTATGGCATTAATGTATAATGATATTAATGTGTATAATTTAACGTTAGAAAAACTTATAAATAATTTTGGAAATATTGAAGTAATTAGTGAAGAATATTTATTCTCGCATTCCATTTACTACAAAGAAGAAATGGGAGAATCTTTAAACAAAAGATTTATAGTATTCAATAGTATGATAGATAGAGATTATATAAGTGATGTAAAAAGAATTACTGATAATATAGAAAAAGAGTATTTAGATAATCATCAAAACCGAAGAATTAATATTGACCCAGCAATATTAACATTAGAAAATTTTATTCTCGTAACTAATAAAAATTTTACACATAGAATATATTTAAAAGATGGTGTATTTGCTGATTTAACTCTAATATATAAAAAGAAAAAAGGATATACAGAATTAGAATGGACTTATGCAGATTATTCAAGCAATGAAACTAAATCTTTTTTAAATAAAATAAGAGAGCTGTTCTATAACAGACTTATAGAAAGCTCTCCATTCGGTTCTAATTGGAATAATTAATACATAATTATGAATCTTTTATTCCTGCAATCTTAACAAATTCTTTATCCCATACACCAATATGTTCTATCAGAAGTTGTGCTAAAAGCCCAGCGAAATCATTAGCTACCTTATGCCAATCATCACTTGATTTAAATTCTTTATATTGATCATCTATAGCTCTTTCAAATTTTCTATGCTCTTCAAAATGTTCTTTTATCTTATGGTATTTATCCTTATGTGCCATCTGTATCTTTTGTTCTTCTGAGAAATGGTATTTTGTATAATTAATAGCACCCTTAAATGCCTCATCAACATCTTCTTTAACACCATTATACAATGCCGAATGAACTTTATTGGCATACTCTATTATTTGAACATGCTGTCCGTCTATAACTTTATTATGAGTATAATATTGATCAAGCCATTCTAATTTTTTAGCCCCTAATTTGAAGAAACTCATAGCATTAGATAATTCTGCCATTTG
Organism: uncultured Brachyspira sp.; assembly: GCF_944390595.1. Classification (GTDB taxonomy): domain Bacteria; phylum Spirochaetota; class Brachyspiria; order Brachyspirales; family Brachyspiraceae; genus Brachyspira. Next base: position 6,748 of record NZ_CALXRN010000197.1, read on the forward strand.
CTGTTCAAGTTCTTTAGAAGATTCATGCATTGATGAAACTAATGAACTATTACCTTGCGTTTGAGCATCCATATTGGACATAGCATTATTAATACTGTCTATACCTATAAGCTGTTCTCTCGTAGTATTAGCCATATCAGCAATAACTCTTGTAGTCTCTTCTATTTTATTCTCAATATCTTCAAATAAAGTTCTAGACATATTAGCAGAGTCAGTTGCTTTTTTAACTTTTTCATTACTTTCAGAAATAAAAGAGGTAATATTATTAACAGAGCTTTGTGTTGTCTGTGCCAAATTTCTAACTTCTGAAGCAACAACTGCAAAACCTCTTCCTTGATCTCCGGCTCTTGCTGCCTCAACTGAAGCATTTAAAGCAAGTATATTTGTTTGAAATGCTATATCTTCAATAAACTTTACTAAACCGCTTATCTTCTGACTATATTCAAAAGCCTGACTTGTATTTTGTGCAGTCTCAGCAATTATACTTCCAGCTTCCTCAACAGCATTTCTGGCATTTATCATCATATCATTAATTATAGATGCATTATCTGCAGTTTTTCTTATTGTACTAGAAATTTCTTCTGTAGCCTCTGCGGTTTTCTCTATATCAGCTGCTTGGCTTAATGTCCTGCTCGCTAAATCCTTATTTGAATAAGAAAGAGAATAAGCAGTTCTTTTTGTTAGAGCAACATTAGAATTAGCGACGTCTATAATATCCCTTATAGAGCTTTTCATATTATCAAAACTTTTTATAAGTTCGCCTACTTCATCTCTTCTTTTGAAATATTTATCATTAATACTGAAAGTTAAATCACCAGTAGAAATTAAATTAGCAACCCTCAAAGCTTCCTTTAATGGAGATGTTAATCTTCTAGTGAATAAAACCACAATAGTAGTAACAATAAATATTACAATTATACAAAATAATATTGAAAATAAAAATGTAGCAGATAATGAAGAATACAATTCTTTTTCTAACATAGTTATTATAATATACCATTCTGTATTATCTATATTATAATATGACATTAAATACTTTTGATTATCTTCTGCTTTATAATGTATGATTCCATTTTTATTTTTTATAACTTCATCATAAATTACTTCATCAGAAGTAGTTAATAACTTTGTTTTATCTTGATCTGCTAAAATTTTTTTTGAACTGTCTATAATAAATATTTTCCCGCTTGTTCCTATTTTAGTATTAACTATAAATCTATCTATTAAATAACCCCAATCTACATTTCCAGTTAATATACCTATAGTTTTACCTGTACTATCTTTCACCCCTCTCCATATTCTATAAGTAGGATTTCCAGTAGCTACAGACTTTGATATACTTTCTTCTCCTCCGGAATTATATCCTGAAGAAACAAATTTCTTCCATCCTTCATCATTTTGATCCATATAAACATTATTTAAAATTCCATTCTCAGAATCTATTATAGCTCTTCCATTCAAATCTAATACTATAAAATTAACAAATGAGTCTCTTGAACCCTTAAAATACTTTAAAGCTTCTTCTGCTCTTAATTTTAAATTAGGATCTTCCTGATTTTGAAGAAAAGCTATTAATGACGCAGATGTAACAAAATTATCCATAGAGGAATTATTATCTTCCAACCATAATGTAATGAGATTTTTATATGAAATAGATGTAGATTCAAAACCATTATTAACGGCGTTATCAATAGATTTTATACTAAAAAACAATACAATGGAAATACTTAAAAATATAGACAATATTATTGTAGTAACAAATAAAAAAGGTATTTTAAACCTTAAACTATATATTTTATGTAATTTCATTTTTTATCCCCATAATACTATTATTTATATATAAATAATATCACTTATAAAAATAATTTCAATATAATAATCATACCTTATAAGCAACAAATACTACTTAAGTATAATAATTATATAAAAAAAATAGTTAATAAAAACAAAAAAGTTATTATTTTACGTAATAATAACAAAACTTTCAAAAAAATCAAAAAATTTTGGTAAAACTTAATAGTTTTTAATAATATATAACTATAATATAATTTAAACAATAAGATTAAAATAATAATAGATTATTTATCGTATATTCCAGCAGTCTTTACAAACTCCTTATCCCATACCCCAATATGCTGAATAAGCCATTTACTTAAAATATCAGCCATATCATATGCTGTAGCTTTCCAATCTTTTACAGAATCAAGTTCTTTTATTTTTACGGCTACTAGTGACTCAAAATTTCTATGCTGCTCAAAATGCTCTTTTATTTTTCTATATTTATCAGAATTTTCTTTCTGAAATTTTTCCTCATCAGAAAAATGATATTTAGTATAATCTAAAGTCATGTTAAAAATATTCTTTACCCTTTCAAAATCATCCTCATATATAGCTGAATATATATCATTAATAAAATTTATTAAATTCATATGCTGTTCATCAATATGAGAATTATTTGTATTATAGTTATCAGACCATTCTAAACGTCTAACACCTGTTTTGAAAAAACTCATAGCACTGAAAAAATCATTAGTCTGTTTTTCAAGTTCACTTGAGGAAGTTTTCATCAAATCTACAAGATGAGCATTTTCTTTAGTTTTAGAATCTATATTAAGCATAGAGCTATTTATTTTGTGTACATCTTCTTCCTGTTTATGCATTGTATTAACCATATTTTCCATAATGGCAGTAGTATTTTCAATCTTTTTTTCTATATCAGAAAATAACTTTTGAGACATATTAGCCGAATCTGTTGCTTTTCTAATTTTATCATTACTGTCTTCTATTAAAGAAGTAATATTCTTAGCTGATTCAGAAGTACTTTGAGCCAAATTTCTCACTTCAGATGCAACAACTGCAAAACCTCTTCCCTGATCTCCGGCTCTTGCCGCCTCAACAGAAGCATTTAGAGCAAGTATATTTGTTTGAAATGCTATATCTTCTATTATTTTAATTATATCTCCTATTTTTTTACTAGATTCAAAAACAAGCGATGTATTTCTAGCAGTATCATTGATAATAGAACCTGCATCCGATATATCATTCCTAGCATTTACCATACTATCACTTATTGATTTTATATTGCTTGTAGATTCTTCTATAGCTGATGATATATTTTTCATAGAAATACTTGTCTGATTTATATCAATAGCCTGAGATGTGGTTCTGTCAGACAAATCTTTATTAGAATAGTAAAGAGTATATGCTGTTCTCTTTGTCTGAGATATATTAGAATTAACAACTTTAATAATATCTTTTATAACAATTTTCATTTTACTAAAGCTGTTTAATATATCCCCTATTTCATCTTTTCTATTTAAATATTTATCCATTATAACATTAGTAAGATTTCCATTAGCTATTAATTCAGCTTCTTTTACAACAGCATTTAATGGTTTTATTAAACTGTTAGAAAATAACCAAACTATAAGTATTGAAAATGCTATTAAAATAACACTTACTATTAAAGGAAGTATAAGCATAAATTTGACAGGTGCATAAAGCTCTCTTTCACCAATTGTAACTACAATATACCAATGAGAGTAAATTATAGGATTAAAATACATCATATAGAGATATCCGTCATCACCTCTAAAATGCTTTATTCCTGTCTTTAATTCTGTCATATTATCTAGAGGTTTAAAATCTTTTATGTTGGTTAATATTTTAGTTTCATCCAGGTGGGCAATAATATTTTTATCTTCATCTACTATCATAATGTTTCCGGTTTCACCTATATTATAATTAGATATAGAATGATATATAAAATCTGCCCAATCTATATGATAGGATAAAATGCCTATTATATTACCATCAGCATCGTTTATATCAGAATACATCTTAAATACAGGTTTTCCTGTTATATATGATTTTGATACTCCCATTTTCTTATTCTTCAAATTTTCTTTATACATATTAAAATCAGGATCTATTCCTTGATTGTAATTTACTAACGCACCATTTTCCGAATCTAGCAGAGCCTTTCCTTCTGTATTTAAAATAACAAAATGAAGAGATGACTTTCTATAATTTTTAAATGATACCAAAGCATTTTTTGCTGATATTGTATTCTCCTCATTTGGATTTAATAAATAATTTACTACATTGTAGTTAGTAGAAAAAGTATCCACTATAGATTGTTGTTGTTCTATCCATAGATTAGCTGCACTTTGATAAGCGACAGCTGTTGATTCAAATCCGTTTTGAGCCGCTATATCAACAGACTTCAATGATATTAGAAACATTATAATAGTTATTACCAATATTGATAATGTAATAGAAAGTCCCATAATAAGCGGTATTTTAAATGTTAAACTATTAAGTTTCATTTTTAACCCTTATTATAAAATTTTTTTTACAATTATAACATAATTATAAAATTAAATCAAATTAAGTTTGTCTTAATAGATTCAAAACATCTTTTGGTAAATTATTTGAATGAACAAGCATTGCCAAAGCAGATTGAGATTTTATTGAACTTATAGCCTCATAAATAGAAGCCTCAGCTACATCTCTATCCATTTTTTTACTTCCATAAGCAATGGTATTTTCATAAGAATTCATAAGACCATGAATATATGTATTAAACCTATTTTTATAAGCTCCTAAATCAGCTCTTTGTTTAATAACATATTCAACAGCATTATCTATCATTCCTATAGTTCTATTTGCTTTACTTACAGAAGATACAGAAATATAACTATTAAATTCATTTTTTAATTTTAAAGAGCTTGCTGTCATTGTAGCAACATAAATTCTTTTTCTCTGATCTCTGCTAGGACCTATATGAATCCACATACTTGCAGAAGCATTAACTGAATTTGAAAATCTGCCTGTTAATATATTTAAAGTATTAAATTGTGCCTGACTTGCAACCCTATCTATTTCATCTATTAAACTTGATACTTCTGCCTGAATATATGATCTGTCAGAATTGTTATATATTCCATTTGCAGATTTTACTGCTAATTCTCTAATACGCTGCAATATATCTATTGTTTCACTTAAATATCCATCGGCTGTTTGTATAAATGATATTCCATCTTGTGTATTCTTCTCAGCACGCATTATGTATCTTGCCTGCACTAATGGACCTTTTTCACCTGCAAATAAACTGGGAAATTTCTTATCATTCTCAGTTGAATTAATTTTTAAAAACCTATTTGCCCTAATAGCATTTACATTATTAGTTATTACCATAAAAGCCTCATATATTTTTTCTATATTTAAAGTATAATTAAATAAAAAATATTTTCAATATCAAATTATATTATAGCATACGATATAAAAAATTATTATAAAAAACATACTTTGTAATATATATTCTACGTATTTAATTTAAATAAATTTTACAATTTAAAATTATTTGTGATAAAATTAAATAAATTGTATAATACGATAGTTCACTTTATCATTTATGTTATCGGAGTTATTATGAGTTTAATGATACCTTATGAAAAAGAAATAGATGAAAAAGATAAAACTATAATAGAGGAATATATACTAAACAATATAAAAGAATATGAATATAACTCAGCAAAATTAACAGAGTTAACAATAGAAGCGGTATCATCTTTAAGTGCTGGAAAATCTAGAACAGAATTTTTAGCTAATCAGGGATTTTTAAAAAATATATTCAATTCAATAACAGGACAAAACAGAAAAATAAGAGGTGAAATTGACTATAATTATGCCATAGTCAAAAATGCATCTTTGAAAATGATAGACTATTTAGCTAAGCAGAATAAAATTACTTATGAAGGTCTTATATATATTAATAATAAATTAAATAATATAGAAAAAAACATTGAAGAAGAGCTTTTAAGTATATGCATAAATGTAAGAGAGTCTTTCAATTATATATTAAACAAAATAAATAATGAATCAAACAGAATAGACTCATTAGAAAGAAAGATACAGCTATTAGAATTCAAAGCATCATCAAATATATTGGAATTCAATAAAATAAAATATACAGATATGGACAGTATAGAAAAAATTATATGTTTGAGTAATGATATGTTCTCAAAAATATGTTATTCAAATAGCAATGAAGATGCAATATCAAAAGAACATATTTTTATGATAAAGGCTATACTTACAGATTTTAATATAAATATAAATCAAAATACAAAGATAATAGATATATATAAAAAATTAATAGAGAAGCCAATATTTATAAATAAACTTATGGAAAATACAAATGATATTGAAATTCCAGAATACATAATACCAATATTAAGCGGTGCTAATAAAATATATAAATTAGATAATGAAGAAAAATATATTATTAATGCATTAACTAAATATAATGATAATATAAATGATATAAAATTAAACTTAGTAAGTGAATATGGAATCAATATATCAAATTTTGATTATAATTCTGAAATAAATAACTATGAACTCATAATTCTTATAATGAACGAATTAAAATTAACATCTAAAAAAAGTAATCTTCCAATAAGCACCATAACAATTAATATAAATGATAGACTGAACCTTGCTGAAAAATATGTAAAAGAAAAAAAATATAAAAGAGCAATAAGAGAATGCGACATAATACTTTCAAAAGAAAATAATAAAAAAGCAAATGAAATAAAAATAGAAAGTATGTATAAACTTTTAATAAAACAAACTAAAAAATATGATGCACCAATATGTTATAAAGAAATAGCAAAAATATATTTAATAAGAAAGGATTATGAGAACACATTGAAATATTTAAATAAATATTTTGACTCTTATTCATCAAATAAAGAAATATATAAATATAAGCAAAAATTAAAATATCAATACCAAAAAATTAAACAGTATAAAGAAAAGATAGAAAAAAAATTAGAAAAAACATCTGATAAAAATAAAAAAGAATATTTAGATTTTATAAATGACTTTTGGGGAGTATATTTAAGTAAAATATAGGAGCTTTTTTATGAAAAAAATAGGTTTAGTTTTAGGAGGCGGAGGAGGACTCGGAAGCTATCAAATTGGAGTTTGGAAAGCTTTAAGAGAATATAAAGTAGATGAAATGATTACAGTAATTTCCGGTACTTCTGTAGGAGTGCTTAATGCATGCTTAATAGCCCACAATAATTATGACATAGCAGAATATATTTGGACTAATGAAATAGAAGGAAAAATACTTTCAAAAAAGAAAATAGATAAAAATAATAATTTCATATCCTCTCATGGTATATTTACAAGAGAGGGTTTAATAGAAATAATTGAGAAATATTTAAATATAGACATTATTTCAAATTACAAACATTCCATATATGCTGCTGCAGTAAATTTAAAAAAAATAAATATTGAATATTTTAAACTGAATGGTAAAAGTCATAAAGAAATAAAAGAAATTATGATGGCTACAAGTGCAATACCTTTAATATTCGGAAGACAAAATATAGGCGGAATAAATTATATAGACGGAGGAGTTGAAATACTACATGGTAATAATCTGCCTATAACACCTCTATACAATGAAGATTGCGATGAAATAATAGCTATTAATTTATATAAAGATGCTGCAATAGAAAAAAACAAAAATTTTAAAGTTTATGAAATAGTACCAAGTAAAGATATAGGAGACTTTTTTACCGGGGCTATGGATTTTTCTCTTGAAGGTTCTAGAATGCGTCTTGAAGAAGGATATAATGATGCAAAAAAATTATTAGAGCAAGTATCCTCAATGGGAAAAACTCAGCTGGAAATAGTAGAAAACAACAGCAGAATGTATAAAGATGAACTTAATAACAAAATAAGAAATAAACAATTAAAAGATAAACTTCATGATGCTATAGATAATCTAAGAATTAATGATGAAAAATAATTTCAATGAAAATTATTTAAAAACATCTTAAATATTATTATTAATTTGTTATAATTTTTATAGGAAGCAGTCTTTCTAATTCTGTTTTTGATATTTGAGTGTTGCCTGTTATAAGACTCAATACCTTTATATTGTTTTCATCATTTAAAGCATTATAAATATATTCCAATGTATAATTTTTATCATAACTGCTTAGCGGGTATATTATGTTAACATGGTTCTCGCATACAAATTCTTTTTCTTTTACTATAGCTGCTTTTATATTAATGTTTTTATGCGAGCCTGTTATTCTATTAACAGCTATAACATTATTTTTTATTATTAAATCTTTTGAAATATTTTTTATATACTGAAGTTTTCTTTTATTCGGTATAACTATTTTTCCATCAACTATATTAGATGAGTATATCAAAGGTATAGAATTATTTTTATCATCTGTAAGATTAGCTTTATATTTATTCCAAGCAATGCTTCCTGTTTTTACTTCATAACCTATTTCTTTTAAACTTACAGTATCTTTATATGCTTTATTTAAAAATGATTTGTCTTCTGTAAATATTGTAATATCATTTTTTGAGAATATATATTTTTTATTTTTATGATTATTAGTCTTTTTTAGTATTAAAAGCATAACCTTTTGATTAGCCATGTAAAAATTATCAGAACCTTCAACAACATTCAAATATTCAATACTGCTGTGATTCATTATATATTCTCTTAGCTTGCTGAAAAAAGCTCCATTATTCATAGAAGGAGGCACGACATAAGCTAAATATCCTCCGTCTTCTAAAAGCTCCAAACCTAATTTTATAAATATAGAAAATATGTTAACTCTTCCGCTTATTATGTCAGCATGCTTTTTCTTTAATTCTTTATCAGGCTTGAATTCAAAATAAGGAGGATTACCTATTACATAATCATATTTAATAGATCTATCAATATCAAGTTTCAAAGTATCAAAACATTTTATATCTGCATTATTTAATAATTTTTTTGATATGGCAACTAAACTATCGTCAATATCAAATCCGTACAAATTAGGACTTTTAAAATATTCATTGCATGATAAAAGGAATTCACCTGTTCCGCATGCAGGATCAAGAATTTTAGGATTATCTTTTTTTTCTGAAATAGAAACTAACTGAGATAAAAGTAAATCTCTTATACTTTTAGGCGTAAAGTACTGACCTAATCTTTTTCTTTTTTCTATATCAGTATTTTTTAAATAGTCAATACTTTCTTTCGTATAGTTATCAAGCATATATAAATTCTCTTAATCCAAAGTAGTGCAAAAATCTATTACATTATTTTCGCATTTTATTCTATCTTCATGTAAAAAATAATCTATTTTTGCATTTTCATTTATAGTTTTATTCTGTTCATAAGCACGCCTTACATAAACATTAAATCCCCTATCAAATTTATATGCAAATAAATTATTCTTGCTTTCTTTTTTCATTTTATTTTTAAAATTATCTTCCAGCTTTTTTATCTCTTCAAAAAATGATATTAATTCATTTCTTTCATTCATAGGAAGCACATCATCTCCTATAAAGAAAGTAACGTCCCCCCTGCCGTAAGAACCAAATATATAAATAGCATTTGATTTTGGTAAATTACTGTTCCACATAGGACTAGATGATTTGCCGCTGCTGTATTTTATTTCTATAGCTATAATTTTTTTAGCTGTAAATATTAGAAAATCCGGAAAATTCTGGCTGCCGTAAGGCTGACATATAAAGCAGTTCTGCATGCTTTTATCTTCTAAAGCATAAACATTATCAATTATTTTATCAGAACTTTTATCTAAAATATAGTTTTTTATATCAGAAAGTATATTTTTGATTTCCTTATCGCTAGACATTCTTCTATTAAAGCCATGCTTTTTTAAAGATGACTCAAATCTATCTTCAAATTCATTACCCTCTTTACTTTTTAGCCATTCTTTTTTGTTTTTTTGAATATCTGTAAATATTTCGCTGAGCATCAGCTTAATATATATAAAAAATCAAATATTTTCAAGTATAATATCATTATTAATAATGATTTATTTAAAAATTAATTATATTTTTACTTGACTAACGATATATTTTTTATATAATGTATATTATAAAAATATATTTATGGAGTTTTATAATGCAAGAATTAGATAAAGATAATTTTGATGAAAAAGTAATAAATTCAAAAGAATTATGCTTAGTTGACTATTTCGGCGATACTTGTGAGCCTTGCAAAGCATTAATGCCTCATGTACATGAATTAGCTAAACAATATGAAGGTAAAGTTCCATTCTATTCTTTCAACACTTCTAAAGCTAGAAGATTAGCTATTCGTGAGAAAATTTTAGGACTTCCTACTATTGCTATCTACAAAGATGGTGCTAAAGTTAAAGAAGTTACTAAAGAAGAAGCTACTATTGAAAACATTAAAGCTATGGTAGATAGTATGCTATAATATTGATTATTATTTTTGAAATAAAGGGGCTTTTTTAAGCTCCTTTTTTATTTTTTTAATTAATATCTATAATTGCTTCCATAACCAAATATCAGGTTTTCCTATTCCATTAGCATTTGGAAAAATTCCAACTATTTTATATCCATTCTTTTGATAAAATTCATAAGGATGATTATTAATATTTTTTATGTTTTTAATTATATCTCCTATATATGTATTATTAAAATCAAATTCATGCAGATTAGTTTTATAATATTCATCATCAGAACCAAGCATAATATTTAATGCATTTTTTTCTTTAGCCATTCTTTCAGCCTCTTTAAGCAGCTTTGTTCCTATACCCGTATTTCTGTAACCTTCTTTTATAACTAAAGGATGCAGTTCTAATGTTATATCAGAATACATTTTCAAAAGTCCTGCATACCCTATTAATACATCATTTTCAATATATCCAATAGAAATAAATGAATTATATATCATATTAATTACATCATTTTCAGTATAAACACATCCGAAAACCTCTGACATCATCATAGATATATCTTTTGAATAAGAAATATTTTCTTTAATATCAATAAACATAATAATACCTCTTTTTTATATATTGACTGTTAACTTCATTAAATATATAATCTATAAAACTTATATCAATACTTAAATAAAAAAACTATGAAAAAAATTATTATATTAATATCATTGTCAATTTTATTAGTATCATCATGTCAAACATTAAATATATCTGTACCTGATAGATTAAGAAGCATGCTGATAAAAAATATGAAAGAAGATAGAAGTTCAAACCCTATGTACAGAGAATTCAGAGCAGCATGGTTTTCAACAATTGCAAATATAGATTGGCCTGTAAAAGGCGGAAGCGAATCAGAACAAAAAAAACTTATTATAAAACATTTGGATACTTTATATAAAAATAATTTCAATGCGGTATTCGTACAGGTCAAACCAGATGCAGGAGTGATATTCCCATCAAAAATAAATCCTACTACAAGATATTTTTTCGGATCTAAATCAAGCGATGAAAGAGACGATTATCCTTTCAAAACGGATATGCTTAAATTTATAATAGATGAAGCACATAAAAGAAATATAGAAGTTCATGCTTGGTTTAATCCGTATAGAATATCTGCAACATATAACCCAAACGAAAGCTACAGCAAACAATTTTCAAAAAAAAATTTTATACATACATACGTGTCAAATAATTTAAAACCCATATATTGGCATGATAAAAGACTATATTTAGATCCTGGAGAACCATTAAGTGCAGAATATATAGTAAACTCAGTTATTGAAGTTGTTGAAAATTATGATGTAGACGGAATACATTTTGATGATTATTTTTATCAGAATGCTGCATTTGGAAAAACATATAAAGATTGGCCAGATTCTTCAAGTGCAAACAGATATGGTGCAAAATTAGGCTATAATGTAAAAGATACTTCTTATGATGATTATGGAATAAATGGGCTTTATGCTTGGAGACGGGACAATATAAATAGATTAGTAAATAGATTATACAAGGAAATAAAATCAAGAAAGCCTTATGTAAAATGGACTATATCACCGGCAGGTGTTTGGAGAAATAAAGAAAAATTATCAGAATATGCGGGAAGTAAATATGGAAGCGATACGAAATCATATAATCCAAATTTTGATGCTTTGCATGCTGATGTATTAATATGGCTTTTAAACGGTGAGAAAACTTCTACATTGAGAAATGCTACAAGAAAAGACGGATTAAATAGAATGTATATAGATGCTGTAATACCTCAAGTATATTGGAGTTCATATCATAAAACAGTTCCTTTTGATAAAATAGTTAAATGGTGGGTTAAAGAAGCTCAGAAATCAAGGAACGGAAATACTGCTGACATATATATAGGACATGCTTTATATAAAATGGGAAGCGGAACAAATATTGAACCATGGCGAAATAAAGAATTAATGTCTGAACAAATAGATTATATTAGAAAAATAGGCAGCGGATATATAAAAGGTTCTTCATTTTTTACAATGCATAGTATGTACAAAAATGACAGAGACAGCGGAGATTTTGGAAATGAGGCTGTTAAATATATAAAAGAAAATAATTATATATTTAAAGCAATAGTACCAACAATGAATACAATGAAAGATATGAGAAAACCTCCTTTAAAACTAGAAAATCCTTATATAAAAAAAGTTTTCGGAGGAATAGAAATATCTTTTACAGATCCAAATGAATATAAACTTGATAAATATAATACCCCTACACAATCAACATCTGCATACTATGCTGTATATAGAGAAACTATAGGAAATCCTGGAATAGAATTGATAGATAAAATTAGAAGAACAAATTTTAATATAAATTCAAAAGTAACTTATAGAGATAAAACTGTTAATTCTAAAAATACATATATATATTATGTAACTGCTTTGGATAGAATACATAATGAAAGCGAATATTTAACAATAATAAATGATTAAATTAATGAAAAATACAAGTATAATATTTGACAAATAAAATTCTTGAAATATACTATTAATATATGGTGTTAGAAAATTTTTATTATACTGATTATTATAAAAATCATTGGACTAAATATGGTATTCTATTCTCAGATAAATACTTTGAAAAAGAAAAGAAAACTATATTAAATAATAATTACTATATTATCCATAAAAAATATTTTGGTCATATTCATGAAAAAGATATTATAGGGTATGATAGAACTCTTTATAGAACGGATAATAATTCATTAATTTTTCATTATAAAAGTGATGATTCTAAAATATTTAAAATTATTAAATACAATAATGATAATGAATATTTTATTTTTAATAGAGATTTATCCGGGTTTTCAATAATTGATTTAAATAATCAAAATAGGGAATTTAACTTTTATAATAATAAAATAATTAATAATGATACAGATAACTCTGAAAATGGAATATTAGTTTTTATAGATTGTGAATATTTAAATAATAAAATATTATTCTATATATTCTATTTATCAAAAACAGAAAACAATGCTTTCAAAAGAGTTTTTACATATCTATTATTAGATTTTTCAGATGAAATATTGAATAAAGAAGTAAATACTATTAAATTATTGGATATTAGAGACATAGTTTTAAGAAAATACAATCATAATTTAGATATGAATTATAAAGCTTATTTTAAAAATAATATAATAGCAATAGAAGATATTATGAATAAAAAAACATTTGAATTAAAAAATAATGATTATTAAAGGTGTATTTTATGACTAATTTTAATATAATTGAGTTTAAAAAAGATTCAGCAATATATGTAGCAGGACAAAATCCTCAGGATGTATTTTATATAATAAAAGAAGGTACTGTTATAGACAAAAATTATGTTATAGAAAATACTAATTTTGAATTTACTGTAGGAGATATTTTAGGGCTTGTTTCCGGAATATTAAGAGAGCCTTATTATTCCACAGCCATTGCTGCAGATGATGTAAAATTAATAGAAATAAAAGTTAATGATATTTATAACATTGAAGATACTAAAATAATAGAAAATATATATAAATATTTAGTAAAATTTATGGAGATATGGCTTGGAAAATATTTTCATAAATTAGCAGAAAGTTTAAATATTACATCATATAAAGAAAATGATGCTTTTGAAATAGCTAAAGTCTATGAAGAAAGCGGATATACACCCGCTGCTTTATATATGTACAAACAAATTATAGAAATGTTTCCAAATAATGAGCATAAAGAAATAAGTAATAGAATTTTGGAAATAGAAAAGAAAGAAAACATAGAACCTCCTTTACAGATCAATTATAATTTATATGAATATAGAAAAGGCAGCTGCATTTTTTCAGAACTGGAAAGTAATACAAGCTTATATGTTATTAGAGACGGAAAAGTCGGTGTTTATAGTGTATTTGATGGAAGATTAATAACGAGAATAATATTTGATTCAGGAAATATTATAGGATATAAGCCAATACTAGGAAATAAATTGCTTCTTACAACATGCATAATATTAGAAGATACTGTATTGCAAGTTGTAAATAAAGAAGATTTTCTTAAATTAGCATTAAATAACTCTAAAATAGAGTACCACCTTGTTAATATTATGTCAAGGAGAATATATAATACTGTAATAAAAACATATAGCATAAGCATAAAAAGTGTAGTGGGAAAATTTTACAGCATGGTATATTCACTTGCCAAAACAGAATTATTATTTAAAAACGATAAAGAATTTATTGAGCTGCCTTATACAGCACATGATATATGCGGAATGGTTGGAATTGAAAATAGAGACTATGTAAAAAATGAAGTACAAAAAACTAATGTTATGGTATTTTCAAGAACAGGAAAAATAATTATACCAAATTTGGAAAAATTTTTTGAAGAATACGAATTATACAGAAAGAGAAATTCTACAGCGAATATAAGCCAATAAAATAAGCATTAGTATTATGCAAATATAAAATATTATTATATTAAATATTTTTTAATAGAAATAAAAAATTAATATGAATGCTCTATTAACATTGACATAATTATTCTATATATTATAATGCTAGCGATTAAAAATTGAAAAATGGGAAAGTATGTCAATAAAATTTAAGCAGAAAGATTTAATATTAAAATCAGGTGATAAAACTGAAAACTATTTTTACATCATTACTGAAGGTAAAGTTTTATCGTATAATAATTTTTATGAACAGTACAAACTTTATTCCAAGAAAGGAGCTATTATAGGATTAATATCTGCTGTTATAAGAGAACCGTATTTTGAAACTATAGAAGCTGTTGAAGATACTGAAGTAATAAAAATTAATATAGATAGTATTGTAAATATTAATAATAAAACTTTAATAAATAAAATATATAAACATTTATATTTGGTTTTAGAAACATGGCTAAGTAAATATTATACTATATTAGCTAAAAATAAAGTAGATTTATATAATAAAGACAGTATATTAATTATAGCTAACATTTATCTAAATAATGGTTTCCAAGATGCTGCATACAAAATATACAGGGACTATATACAATTATTTCCAGAAAATAAAGATATAGAAGAAGCAAAAAAATTATTAAAAGATATAAAACCTATAGAAGAACCGCAATTAATAGATAAAAATGTATATAAATTTAAAAAAGGATATTGTTTATACTCAGAACTTAATACAAGTGATTTAATATATATGGTTAAATCAGGAAAAGTAGCTATATATAGTATAGTAAATTCCAAACAAACAATGAGAATCATTTATTCAAGTAACTATTTTATAAAGGGATATAGACCTATTTTGGAGTATGCTCCGCTACTTACTACAGCAATAGTACTAGAAGACTCTGTAATGGAAATTATGAATAAAGAAGAATTATTGGCAAAATTGGATATGGATAAAAATTTAAGAATAAATCTAATTAAAATTATTTCTACAAAAATTAATAATGCAGTTTTAAAAATAAAAGCAATAAATGCCAAAGATATAAAATCTAAATTAATAATCATTATATATTCTATCATAAAAATAGAGCAATTATTCAATGAATCTACATCTATGACTCTACCTTATAATATAGATAATATTATAAATATACTCAATTTGGAAATTGATTTAAATGAAATACATACAGAGTTAAAAACAATAAAATATATAAAATATGATAAAAATTCTAATACAATAGATGTAACCAATACTATAAAATATATAAAAGAATATGGAAATTACATAAAATAGTTCTATAAAAATAAATGAACAAAAAATTATTAAATAAGTTGTATTTTTATAAAAAGGAATTATAATGATAGTAAATGTAAAATAATATTATAATTTTTTAACAATGAATGATTATAAAACACTAAAATTTCCTAAATCATCTTTGATATATGAAGAAGGCAATTATCCAAATGATGCATTTTACATTATAACAAAAGGAAAAGTAGTATCTTACGCTAACAATTCAGATAAATATAATAATGAATATAATGCAGGAATTATAATAGGTTTAGTTAATCTTTCAATAAATGAGCCTTATTTTGTCAATATGGAAGCGGTAGAAGATGTGGAAGTTTTAGAACTTCACATGTCTGATATAAGAAATATTACTAACAGCGATTTAATAAAGAAAATATACAACTATCTTACATTAACGCTTGAAACATGGCTATCAAGATACTATATTAATTTAGTCAAAAATAAAGTAGATTTATACTATAAAGAAAGTTTATTCACTATGGCAGATATATATAAAGAAAATGGATTTAATGATGTAGCTTATAAATTATACAGTGAATATATTGAAGATTTTTCTTATGATGATATTAATGTAGAAAAAGCAAAAAAAGAAATAGAAAAAATCACACCAGTTGGAAAGCCTGTTAAATTTCTTGATAATGTATATTTATACAAAAAAGGATCTTGCATATACACTGAAAATAGGCAGAGTAATCATTTATATATAATAATGTCTGGTAAAGTAGGAGTATATAATATTCTAAATGGAAAACTTTTAATAAGAGAAATATATACAAAAAATTATATATTAAGCGGTTATCCGTCAAACCTTGAATATAAACCACTAGCTACAACAGCAATTGCTTTGGAAGATTCGTATATAAAATTGTTAAGCAGAGAAGATTTTTTAGAAATGACAATAAAAGACTCTCAATTAAGAACATATAATATAAAAATGATGTCCATAAAAGTTGTAAACACTCTATTAAAAATAAGAGCTATGGAAGAAAAAAATGTAACTTTAAAACTATTTATAATAATATCATCCATTCTAAAAATAGAAATATTATTTGAAGAGGCAAACAGCATAATATTATCACATACAGTAGAAGATATTATAAATTCTATAAATTTAGAAACAGAAAATATATTTAATGAATTTAAAAAAATAAACTCTATAGAAATAATAAAAAATAAATATATAAGTGTTACAAATATAGATAATTTTTTTAGGGAATATTATGAGTTCCAAAAAAATAATTATTAATGTAATAAAAATGGGTTAAATATATGTTAAGTTATAAAAGTATTAAATTTAGTAAATCATCAACAATATTTGTAGAGGGTCAGGAACCTAAATATACTTTCTTTATTATTAAAAAAGGAAGTGTAATAGTGTATAATTATTTTGCTGATAATTATAATGTAGAGTACAAAGAAGGCGAAATAATAGGTTTATTTAATGCTGTATTAAATGAACCATACTTTGCAACTGTTAAAGCTATAGAAGACCTTGAAGTTATAGAAATGAGTATATATGAAATAGAAAAAATAAATGATAAAAATCTTATAAATAAAATATATAATTATCTTATAATAAATATTGAAAGATGGCTTAATAGATATTATTATTTTTTACATAAATCTAATAATGAATACAATATGGCTAATAAGAAAAATAAAAAGTTAAACATTATAGAGATGGGAAAAATATACTCCAATAATGGATTTTCTGATGCTGCTTATAAATTATATCAAAAATACATAGAATTAAATAATGAAAATGAAGATGATATAGATGAAGCTTCAATATTATTAAAAGATATGAAACCTTTAGAAATGCCGGAGAAATTAGGTGAAAATATTTATAGATATAAGAAAGGTTTTTGTTTATATACAGAACTTCAAAGCAATGATTATTTATATATTATCAAAAATGGTGAAATTGGAGTATATAATATATTTGACTCTAAGCAGGTTACAAGAAGAATATTATCTGATAATGATATTCTAAATGGATATACACCTATATTAAAAGAACAGCAATTACATACAACGGCAATAGTTCTTAAAGATTCTATAATACAATTAGCTAAAAAAGAAGAGTTAATGGATTTAGTTGTAAATGATAGAACTTTGAGACTATATTTTGTAAAAATGATGAGTATGAGAGTATACGGCACTATATCAAGAATAAGATCATTTAATTCTAATAATACAATTACTAGATTTGTAATTATAATAGAAGCATTAGTAAAAACAGAACTTCTATTTAAAAATCTTGATAGAATTACTTTCCCATATAATATAAATGATATATGCAGTATGATTGGAATAAAATATTCTAGTAATATTGAAGATGATATAAAAAAAATAAAGGCATTAGATATATCAAATGACGGGTGTTTAATAATTACCAATGTGGAAGAATTTTATAAAGAATATGATATCTATAAACAAAGAAGTACATACAAATTAGATAATAAATAGATATTCATATAATAAAATGTGATAAATATTCTATATTTCCTTTTGAACCTTTTATCGGAGATACTGTTCTATTAATCTCTTTAAATCCGCATTTTATTATTCTTTCTATTGCATTATTTAGAATTTTATCTCTCAAAATATCGTCTTTAATTATACCTCCTTTTGAGACATCTCCCTTTTCGGCCTCAAACTGAGGTTTTATCAAACTAACCCAAAATTCTAAATCATATAATTCTTTATATATAATTGGAGCAATTTTAGATACTGAAATAAAAGAAACATCGCTTACAATAACACTTGGTATTTCATCATTAAACATTTCTCTTTTAATATCTTTGGCATTAAAATCTTCTATTGATACTACCCTATTATCATTTCTAAGTTTATAAACAAGCTGATTATGACCTACATCTAATGCATAAACTTTCTTAGCTCCATGCTGAAGAAGGCAGTCAGTAAACCCTCCGGTAGATGCTCCTATATCCAAACATATTTTATTTTCTACAGATATATTAAAAAATGAAAATGCCTTATCTAGTTTATCACCAGCCCTAGATACATATTTTCTATTTAGAATAACTTCTATAATATCTGTATCTTTTATCTTTTGTGCTTTAGAAGTTACTTTAACACCGTTTACGAATACGCATCCTGCAAGTATTATATCCTGTGCCTTAGATCTGCTTTCTGTATATCCATTGTTATGTATATATTCATCTAGTCTCATTCTAAATTTAGGAAAGATTTAATAACAGTAAGAGAATTTTTTTGCTTATCTCTAGTATTTATTTTTAATATCATCTGACTATGATTATTTTCTAAAATATTAGAAGTAAAATATACTGACTCTAAAGATTCAGAATACTCATCTATACCATACAAATCTAAATTTGGACTAAACTCAAGATATAATGCCATCTCATTCTTTTTTGCTATATTTAATTTATCATTACTCAAAGATTTTGAAGGAAGCTCTCCATTAACTATAGAATTAACAACTTCTTCATTATTACTCATATAAAGAATAGAATCCTTTATAAAACAGAAATATCCTTCTATAGTATAGATATCATTAGAAGAATCTTTAGCTAAAGCTTCTAATATAATTTTTACAGTATCACTGTCAGTTATAGAAGCAGAAACAAGTATAGCAGGTGTTTGATCAACTTCTGAAGAAGGCATATCCCAAACAGACATAAATATATCACCGCCTAAAAGCTCTATAAATTTATATACGTCTATTCCATATTCCTCAAGTTCAGCTAATTCTTTCTTAATAGGAAAATTACTAATATCTCCTATAACATTTCTAAGGTAATTTGCCAATTCTTTACTATTAAATGCTAATGAAAAGAACCCATAGTTATTTTCACCATTAACAAAGGAGTATATATTATCAGCTAACTGCTTTTTCAATAAAGATGTATCATAAGGATAATTAGGAGTATAACTATCAACTACAATATCAGCATTTCCTTTATTGAAATTAATTTTTGCAGTTAATATAGCATCTTTATAACCATCTCTTGATACACTATCGTAACTTCTTCCAAGAAGGAATTTAGCAAAATCGCTGTTATCATCAGATAATAAAGATAAATTACACCAAACATGACAATCATTCTTTCCTTTTTCTAAAGAGATAAATTTTTCATCTTCTAATGGTGTATTATTAAAAAATATATAATTTGCTATAGAAGTAATATATTCTTTATCTAATTCTTCATTATACCAATAGTTATCTTTCAATTTTACAGTAATTGTAAATATATCATTATTCCATGAAATTAAATTATAATCATCTAAGGCTAAATACTTATAAACGGCTTTATCTGTAACAGATACCAATTTATCCTCTTGACTTGCCATCTTTATCATCAATTTATCTAATTCAGTAATGTTTTTTACATCTAATATTATAGACATTTGCTGATAACCATTGAAGAAAACTATTCTTGAAGTTTTAGAAAAATCTATATAATCATTTAATTTATTGGTCATAACCTCAGCAACAAAAGGATCATCTCTATATTCTAAATATTTATCTGCATATTCTTGCATAAAAAAAATATTTAATACTTTTTGTAAATTAACTTCTGCCTTCTCCGCTAAAGTATTGGCATTAAAAGAAACAACGCTGTCAGCATTACTAGGTATATATTTTTTATCTACAGCATAAATAAAATTACACAATATCAATAAAAATGATAATGCTATTAATACCACTCTCTTCATAATAAGAGACTCCTTAAAAACAATATTATATATTATATTAGACTGTAATTAAAAGTCAAGCATTAAAAAACATACATATAAATGTAAAAAATCCTTGCAAATAAAAATAAATTATTTATAATCATAGGGTATTTTAGTTTTAGGAAGTATAATTATGAGATACTTGATACTGCACGGACATTTCTATCAGCCTCCAAGAGAAAATCCATTTTTAGGAGAGATACAAAAGGAAACAAGTGCGGCTCCATCTCATGATTGGAATGAAAGAATAACAAATGAATGCTACAGTCCTAATGCATATTCCAGAATATTAGACGGATATGGAAGAATTGTAGATATGTCTAATAATTATGAATATATTAGTTTTAATTTCGGACCTACATTATTAGATTATATAGCAAAAACAAGAGAAGATTTACTAGAACGTATAATAGAAGCAGATAAAAAAAGCATACAGAGACTTGGATATGGTAATGCCATTGCACAAGTTTATAATCATATAATACTTCCTCTTGCAAAAAAAGAAGATATGAGAGTGCAAATAAAATGGGGGCTATATAACTTTGAAAAATATTTTGGAAGAAAATCCAGCGGAATATGGCTTTCAGAAACTGCTATTAATTTAGATGTTGTTGATGCTTTATATGACTGCGGAGTAAAATTTACAATATTATCCCCTTATCAAGCACATTATGTTAAAAATATACAAACTTTAGATGTGTCCGGAGGTAAAATTGATACTTCCAAACCTTATTGGTTATACGGACATAACGGAAAAAAAATAATTGTATTTTTTTATGATCCTTATATATCAAATGATATAGCTTTTCAGCATCTGCTTACATCTTCAGACAAACTTGCAGAAAGAATAAGAAATGCTTATGGAGAAAGAAGACTTGTAAATATAGCTACAGACGGTGAAAGCTACGGACACCATGAACCTTTTGCTGATATGTGTTTGGCAAGATATTTCAAGGAAAATGTTGTTTATGATGGAATTACTCCTATAAATTATGAATATTATTTGAATATGTTTCCTCCTGCTGAGGAAGTTATACTTCATGAAGGTACAGGAGGAAGAGGTACTTCTTGGAGTTGCTCTCATGGAGTTGAAAGGTGGAGAAGCAATTGCGGATGCGGAGGATGGGACGGATGCGATTTATCTTGGAGAGGTCCTTTAAGAGATGCATTTGATATATTAAGAAAAATGCAGGATAAATTATTTAAAACTTTCTTGGATTTTACAGATGAAACAAAAAATTCTTTAAGAGAAGAATATGTACGTGCTATATACAATGATGTTGATGCTAAAGATTTATATGAAATATGCAGAAAATATATATCATTTAAAGAATTTATATTTTTAATGGAATCTTATAAATATTCTCTATTCTCATATACATCATGCGGATGGTTCTTTGAAGATGTATCAAGACTTGAACCTATTAAAAACATGCAGTATGCAGAACAGTCATTCCATTATGCAAGAATGCTTGTAAAAGATAAAAATGTTACATTTGTTGATGAGGCTCATAAAGAATTCCTAGAAGCACTTGAAAAATCAATAAGCAATAAACCAGAACATCACACTGCAAAATATTTTTATGAGAAAGAAGCTAAAGTTGATTCATTTACCAAAATATATGTAATAAATCACTTTATATTTAATCTTATAGCTAGTGAATATAGAGAAGTAAATATAAATATTTTTAAACATGAAATTAAATCAACAAAAATAGAAAATAATTATGTAGAAGGAATATTAATAGATAATATAGCAGCTGATATATATTTTAAAGTTAATATTTTACAAGAAAATCATGAGTTTAAAAATCAAATTCAAATATCTGAAGTTTATGAAAATTTAGATAAAAGCACTGTTTATACAATGTATTTGAAAGATTTGAATTCAGATATAAGAGATAAATTAGCTGACCGTCTATTTAAAGATGATATTAAAAATCTTGATAATTTAATGCATCAAATTTATCCGGAATACAGAAAATTATTTACATACTTTAATTTAAATAATATAACACCTGATTATGATTACAGAAGAATAATGGGTGCTATGGCTTCTCCTATACTTAGAGAAAAAATAATAAATAACGGCAGAGATGCTTATGATGAGGTTTCTGAAAATCTAAAAGATGCAAGAAATGCCGGAATATTTATATCAAACAGCGGTATATCCAGCTTAATCGGAGATAATATAAAAAATGCCTTGAATGATTTATATGAAACAGGAAATGCAAAAATAATATATGATCTTCTTAGAGATATAAAATTCCTATCTAATAATGATATGCCTATAGATAGAAATACTTTTGAAAATATATTCTACAAAATATTACTAAAATATAAATCAGGAAATCTCAACTTTAATGAAGAGGAAAAAAATCTCTTCAAAGAACTTGGATATTGGCTTAATTTTAATATGGATAATATATAATTTTTTAATTTTGTTCATTAGTGTTTTTCATTATCAAACTGCCGTTAATTAGGCTTAATATTACTGTAAATGAATTGTTTGTATAGCAATCAACATTTATTCTAATAACTTTGCCTGATTCAGACGAGTTTTTTGCAAGCTCTACCCTTCCGTCAGGTTCTTTTCCAAAATTATAGTTAGTAGTTATATAATATCCTTCATTTTTCCACAAATAATTAGCATATTTCACACTATGTACTAAAACATCATCTACATTATCAAATGTTAATATTTTAATTTCGCCTTCTTCTAATTCATCTATCCTTGGATGGATTTTTAATCCTGTAATCTTATAAACAGAAGATATAGAATCATCACCTATACTATATAATTCTTCATAAGGTTTACTTTTAGAAATAACAATATATGTTATTACTGCCGAAATAATAATTATTATTAAAGTAATTGCTATTTTTTTCATATTTTACTCTTTATTTTCAAAATTTTCTATAACTTCATTTTTACAAATAATATTTGCTATTATTTTATCATCTTTTTTAAGTTTTCTAATACCTAATATGACATATATAAAAAATATTATAAAAGAAAATATAGGACCTAAATTATGATTAATACCAGAAAATTTTGAAATATATTCTCCAATAAAGTATCCTATTATAAGACAAATCAAAGGTATAATATATACAAAAAAATTAGTACCCTTTTTTAACTCCTCAACTTCTATAACAACATTATCACCTTTTTGAGCATTTATTTTATTAAAAGCCCTTAATACAATAGGTTTTCCTTTGGAACATATAGTACATCCGTCACAGCTTGCACTTCTTTGAAGCTCCACTTTTGCTATATTATTATATGTTTCTAAAACTAAAGCAAATTCTCTTTTCATATAATATATCCTCAATAATTTAACTTCCTAAAATTTTTACAAAATAAAAATACTTCCCTGCTCTCATCTCTTGAACTCTTAGGCTTAAATACATTAACAGATTCGAAATATTCACTAAGTTCTTTTTTAAACTCATTTAAATCTTTACCGTCAAATACTTTTATAAAAAAATTACCTTCATTCTTTAATACATCTTTAGCCAAATTAAATATAGCCTTACATAAAGAAATGGATCTAAAATGATTCGTTTCTCTATCTGAAGTTGTATTAGGCATAGCATCGCTTACAACAACATCAAATTCAATATCATTAAAAGTTGAAGAATCCATATCTTTTATATCGCCAAGTATAAATGTAAATTTCTGATGAGAAAAAGAATTGGGAAGTATATCAACGCCTACAACTGAACCGCTTTTTAATATTTTATTAAGCATATATTGGCTGAAAGATCCAGGAGAACATCCCACATCCAATACCCTATCAGATGATTTTATAAACTTAAATTTATTCTGAGCTTCTTCTACTTTGAATACACTCCTAGCTTTATAATTTTCCTCTTTAGCTTTCTTAAAATAAAAATCTTGTACTTTTTTCATCTAATTATAAAATATTCCTATTAAAATATTAAAAAAGCAATAGAATAATTATCTATTGCTGTAATAACGAAATAATAAATAATTTATATTATTTTACAATACCCAATTAAGTTTTTCTTCTGTTTTTGTTACTCCTACAGGCAAATTAGTAAGAGCTGCTTTTTCAACCAAATTCTCTAATCTTTTTATGCCAACTATATCTATTCTTGACATAGCAGCATATCTTATAGCATCAGGACTTACCATAGCACATGTAATTAAAATACAATTTGGTATATTAGCATGAGCCCCATATTCATATAATTGAACAAGCTCATCATTAAATATAGGACTGTATAAAGTTCTAAAATATACTATCTTCTTAGGAGAATGCACGCCTTTTCCTTCTTTAGAAAATACTATCAGGTATTTTTTATCTGTAATCTTAACAGAATATGGTATAAGACCCAAAGATGATACTATTTTTAAAGCATAATTTACAAATTCATCCCCTTCCAATTTAAAGAACTTTTTAATGTTTTCACTATATTTAGATTCTTTGTAAGTATTTAATTTTTCATTAGCATCCTTATAATTAGGATCTATTACTATAATACCTTCCAATATTTCTATAGATTTATTAACATTACCTACTGTATCATAGCATTCTGATAAAGTATAAAGTATAGATAAATTCAAATCCTTATCATAACTTTCATGATTTATAGCATTCTCTAAAGTACTTATAGCCATTTCCATATTATTTAATTTTATATAGCATAAACCAATCTCATATAAAGATTTAACAGCATATTCTTTATCTTTAGATGAAACAGTATAATATCTAATTGCATTTTTATAATCTTCTCTTCCTTTATATGCTCTTCCCAAATTATAATTTAGCAGTACATCGTCCTGATTCTTTTTTAATATATTATTCATTATAGATATAGCATCATTATAATTACCAAGATTGACAAAACAAAAAGCCTTGTATTTCAAAGCTTCCGGATCATTAGATTGAATATCTAAAGCCTCATCAAAGTATTTTATTGCTGTATCATACTGTCTATTTTCATAATAAATAATACCAATCTCAGATGATACTACTAATTTATATTCATCAAGCTTTAATAATGTAAGATATTGTGCTAAAGCTTCTCCTTTTCTATCTATTTTATTTAATGCTCTAGCCAATGATAATACAGTTTCAGGAGAATCATCTCCGTCATCTATGGCATGTCTGTATTCTACTATTGCAAAAGAATATTCTTCCATACTAGCATAACAATTACCTATCATAGTATGAAGTTTAGCTCTTTTTATACCAGCCTTATCTTTTGATAATATATCTTTAAGTTTTAACAAGGCTAAATCATTTTTACCTTCAGATAAAAATTTATTAACCTTGTCCATATCTGAACCTTTTTTATTCAAAGCCCCAAATAAAAACTTTTTAACTATTAATAACAGTGTAACAAATACACATAAAAATACTATAATGTAAATATTATTCATACTCTATTCTTTAACTCTTAATTTAATATACTATATATAAATTCGGAATTATTTTCAATAAATTAAAATAATTTTTTATAGTTTATTTTCTTGCTATTAATCTTACAAATACCTTAAAAATCTCAGCAGCTAATATAACTATTAAAGAAATTCCAATAATCTTTATCCATGTATTGAAACTTAAAGGAACAGTATTGAAAAATCCTCCGGCATACTGAGTTACCAATATTTGTAATATAAAAGTTCCGCCCATACTTAAAAGCATTAATTTGTTATTCAAGAAATACTTAAATACACTGTCAAATCCTAATTCTCTGTTATTGAAGGAATTGAATATCTGGAACATTACAAACATAGCAAATAAAACTGTAGCCTGTTCTGCTTCAGCAACTTTAAGTATATTCAATTTGCTTTGAAGCATGAATAATATAATCATAATAGTAGCTGAAAATACTATTTTAAATATCATCTTTTTAGTTACAATGCTTGCATTTCTTTTTGTAGGCATTCTTTTCATTAAATTATCTCTTATAGGCTCAAGTCCTAAAGCAATGGCAGGAGGTCCGTCCATAATGATATTTATCCATAATAACTGTATTGCAGAAAATGGAGATTTAAATCCTGTTAATGTAGATATAAGAACCACTACTACAGAAGCCAAGTTAACTGTAAGCTGGAATTGTATAAATCTTTGGAAATTATCATATATACCTCTTCCCCATTGAACAGCTTTAACAATAGTAG
The DNA here is from genome assembly GCF_944390595.1 of uncultured Brachyspira sp. GTDB lineage: Bacteria > Spirochaetota > Brachyspiria > Brachyspirales > Brachyspiraceae > Brachyspira. The sequence goes on from NZ_CALXRN010000197.1 coordinate 33,680, forward strand.
CAAAAGAGTCGTCAAGAAGAACTATATCGCTAGCCTCTTTTGAAACTTCCGTACCTGTTATACCCATAGCAACTCCAACATCGGCATTCTTAATAGCAGGAGCATCATTTATACCATCGCCTGTAACAGCAACAACATTACCCATTTCTTTTATAGCATTAACAACACGCATTTTTACTGTAGGAGTACTTCTTGCTATAACTGATATCTTACTTAAATTCTGCTTCAATGTATTATCATCCATAGCATCGATATCTTTAGCTTCAAGTACAATGCTGTTTTCATTAAGTATTTTTAATTCTCTGGCTATTGCAGTAGCTGTAACTATATTATCACCTGTAAGCATTTTTATATTTATTCCGGCACTTCTGCATTGTTCAACAGCATCATAAACCTCTTTTCTTACTGGGTCTGATATAGCAACAAAGCCGTCATATATCATATTACTTTCTAATTTTTCTCTGACATTTTCAACATTATCATCAACTACTTTATGAGCAAATGCTATTACACGCTTAGCTTCATTTTGGAATTTCTCTATCGCTTCTTCAATGCCTTTTTTCTCATCAGCACTTATACTGCACATAGCCATTATTTTTTCAGGGCTTCCTTTAGTAAATACAATAGTTTCATTATCTATTTTAGCAACAGTTGTCATGTTTTTAGTATCTGATGAGAAAGGATATTCATATATAGTTTTTGATTTTTCTCTTATTTCTTTATAATTATAATTAGACTTACTTGCAGCAACAAGCAATGCACATTCTGTAGGATTACCTAAAAATTTAGCTTGTCCGTCTTTATAATCAACATCAGCAGTAGAATTGATAGCAAAGTTTTTTATAATTTTTTCATTCTTTATATTTTCAGGCTCTATATATTCACCATTAGCAAATAATTTATTTAATGTCATTTTGTTTTCTGTAAGAGTACCTGTTTTATCAGAACAAATAACATTAACACTTCCTATAGTCTCACAAGCAACCATTTTCTTTACTAATGCATTCTGTCTAGCCATTTTTATAATATTAATAGAAAGAGAAACAGCAACTATTGTAGGCAAACCTTCAGGTACAGAAGCAACTATCAAAACTATACTTGTAATAAATGCCTCTGAGATAGTTGTAAAATTAGCATTACCTGTTCTAATAAAATTAATTACTTGAATTATAAATACTATAGCTGCAGCAGTGATACCGAACATAGCTATTCTTTTACCTAACTGAGCTAATTTTTCCTGCAAAGGTGTTGTAGTAGTTTTAGTCTTAGATAACTCTCTTGCTATTTTACCAAATTCAGTTGCATCTCCAACTGATGTAACTATCATTTTTCCATTTCCTGTTGTAACAAATGATCCGGAATAAGCCATATTTACTCTTTCAGCAACTGGAGTTTTTTCATCAGTCAATACTGCTTCGGCATCTTTTTCAACCGGTTCGCTTTCACCTGTTAAAGCAGATTCATCAATATTAAGAGATACTGTTTCAAGCAATCTTCCGTCAGCTGGAAGTTTGTTGCCTGTTTCTATAAAAGCAATGTCTCCTACAAGTAAATCTTTTTGATTTATTATTTCTACCTTACCTTCTCTTATAACTTTAACTTTAATATCTTCGTTGATACTATTTAATGCTTCAAATGCTTTCGCACTTTTACCTTCCATAACTATAGTAATTGTTATAGATAAACTTATAGCCAAAAATATTCCCAAACACTCTAAAAAATCAGCATGACCTCCATTAAAATAAGCAACAGTATTAACACCAATAGCAATAATACCTGCAAATATCAGCATTAATATCATAGGTTCTTTTAATGACTCTAATATTTTTTGAATTAGAGTAGCACCTTTTTCTTTAGTAAAACTATTAGCCCCATATTTTTCCAAACTTAACTTTTGCCCTTCCTGGGTTAAACCGATTTTAGGGTCAACATTAAGTTCTTTTATAATGTCATTTTTGCTTCCTAAAAAACTGTTCATTATTTACCTCTCATTTAATTATTTTATAAAAAGTGCATAAAAAAAGACTCATGCATAAATAAACTATCAAAGCATTAAAATACTTTAAAAGTTTATTTATACCTGAGTCTCATTAATTAAGGCTAGCCAAACTCTAATAATTTAAGAGCTGCGATGTTGACTTTGCCACGTAAACTAAATTACGTCAACTACTCCCTCATGAGTATTTGATTATGAACTTTATTACGTTGCATATAATATCATATAGTAAAAATAATGTCAAGAAAAAATATTTTTATTTTATAAAAAAACTTCTAATGTAAAAAAATATATAAATAATGTACTAAATTTTATTATTAGTGTAATATAATTCTAAAAAAGTATATATATTGTATTGATTTTTTATACTCTTGATATATCATTTTTATATAAGACCGCAAATTAAGGTAATTATTGTATGCTGTATATGTAGCAACTCTTATAATTTCCTAACAAATAATATATTTTGATACAGAAACAATAATTAGTTAGGAGAAAATTAATGATTAAGAATTCTATGATAATATCTTTTATGTTGTTTATATTATCTTGTTCAGCATCAATAACAGATCCAAGCGAATTAAATGTTGGAGACGGAAGTCTTATACATCCGGATACAGCTATTACAGATCAAGCAACAATAAATAGATTTTTAGAACAGCGTAATGGTATTTACTATGCAACTTATGAAGACGGAAGTCTTGATATGAGATATAGAATTGAAGGTACTGAAATATACAGCGGATATGGTACTCAAATAAATGCAATTAGAACATTATTTGGAACTAAACTTCAAATATACATAGAAGGAAAATCTAGTCCAACTGGAGCAGGATATGAAATGAATGATGAAATGTTTACCTTTAATTTTGGTCCTGATGGAAATATATATCTTTTTGCCAATGCAATATTTCATAAGGATTCTTATTCCTCTCAGCCAGGATATGATTATGAATTAGGAGAGCCAATAACTTCTTTAGCCAGCGAAACAGGAAATTATTATTATTATGATTATGATAATACAAAAAAATATTATATACTTATTGATGGAAATGGTCAGGTTTATATTGACAATAATTTTAATATAAAATATTCAAAAGATTATTATAATGGAAATATATTAACAATATCATATACTCAGTCAGGCGGAACTACGAGCAAGCAGGATTTACACTTCTATAATAATAAATTAATATTTGGTAATACATGGATCAACAATCAATTACAATATGAAAAATTAAAAAAATATGATATATTCACTCCATATAATGGTACATATTCAGAAGGAAGCACAACTTTAACAGTATCTTCTTCTAAAGTAACAATAACAGGAGTAACTTCCGGAACACCTGTTATGTCAGGAAATACTTTAATTGTATATCAATATTCTTCAAGATATCCTACGAAAGAGCATAAATTTGTATTTTCTGCTGATAAACAAACTGTAACATATACAACTCCAGATGGAAGCAAATCTGTATTGACTAAAAAATAAGTATATATATAATATTATATAGTATTTGTTAATTTAATATTTTTGTTAAAATAATTGAAAAAAAATCGATTATATGTTATAAATTATTGCAAAACAGGGTAAAATTCTTTTTGGAGAAATAAATGAAAAAAGTTAAAAAAAATCCATTTCAAAAAGAAATTGAGAGAAAATATGGTACTTCCGGATTTGAACTTCAATCGTTCATGACTGGGAGTAAGAAAATGAAAGTAACTAAAGAAGAAATAGAAGATAGATATAATATTTCTCTTGATGAGTTTTCATATTTCGCTAGAATAGCTGGTTATAAAGTTCTTGCTGACAGCAAATCTCTTATAATATTTAAATAAAAATGAAAAAAGACTTAAATGTATTGCTTTTAAATGATTTATGTTCTTATGGTAAGGCATCTCTTACTGTAAATATTCCTATATTATCATATTTTGGAATTAAAGTTTCTCCTCTTGTTAGTGTACTTCTTTCTAACCATACAGCCTTTGAATCATTTTGTGCATTTAATTTAACTGAACAATTAGAAAAAATTGTAGGAGAATTAAAAATTAGAAATCCTAAATTTGATGCTTTTTATGTAGGATGGATTGCTTCCGGAAAACAGCCTGATATTGTAATAGACATAATAAAAAGTTTTGATATTAATACCATATTAATAGACCCTATACTTGGAGATAATGGAAAACTGTATCCTTCAATGTCTTATGAACATGTAAACTATATGAGGAATATAATTAAATATGCAGATATAGTAACACCAAATATTACTGAATTGTCAGTTTTATTAGATAAAGATACTTCTAAATCATATAGTGAAGAAGAAGTTAAAGAAATGGCTGAAGAGCTTTCTAAAATGGGACCTAAAACAGTAATAGTTACAAGTGTTGTAAAAGATGATAAAATAGGATGTTTATGTTTTGAAAATAACAATATAATTACAAGTTATTATCCAAAAATTAATATAAGCATACCAGGTACAGGAGATGCTTTTGGTTCTTCATTACTTGGATATATTTTGCAAGGAAACAAAATAGAAGATTCTCTTGAAAAAGCTACTAAATTTTTATATGATTCAGTATATGCTTCTGTTAAAGATAATGATGACAGATTATACGGAATCTCAATAGAAAAAAGATTGAATTTACTTTTTTAAAACTATCATTCTAATAATTTATTCTGTATATATTCTATATTTTCTATCAATTCTTTTCTAGTATTCAAATCTTTTCCCCATACTGCTTTGGATAATGCTGTCTGATAATAATTTAAAGCTTCTTTAAGTAAATTATTAGTGTTTTTATCTATATAGCTTTCGGCCCTAAATTTATAAATATCGCCTAATAATTTATATCCGCTGCAGTCATCTGGAACTAATTCTAAATAATTTAAAGCATAAATTTCAGCATTTTTATAATCTTTAAAATTATTAAGATAAACTAAAGAAGCTCTATAATTTGCCGCAGCATAATTTTTTCTTGTTTTTACTATATATTCATAAGTATTTAATGCATCTCTTGTTTTTCCCATAAGTTCATTTATATATCCTCTCTGATAAATATAATTAATATTTTTATCAAGAGCTATTGCATTATTTATTACATTTATTGCTTCATTGTAATTACCAATTTTAGTATATAGCTTTGCTGCTGCGTAAAGTCCGTCAGGATATTTTATATTATCATTAACAAAATTAGAAAGTTCATCAGAAGATATATTATTATTCAAATTAATTTCACTTTCTGCTTTATATATAGGATTAACTTTTAAATATTTTGAAGCCCTGTTATAAGATAATAGAGAATAAGCATACAAAGAAGATTTATTATATATTCTTCCTAGTAATAAATCCTTTCCTCCATTAACATTAATATAATTACAAATATTATTAATTATATAAAATCCATCTATATTATATTCTTTAATATAGCTTTCTGCTAATTTAATTCTATTCTCAATATAAGCAGGAGCAATTCTTATAATCTCTTTCATTGTACTTGACAATTTTACATAAGCACTTGTATTATCATAAGAACCAATAGAGTTTAAATATGAATCAATTTCCATTTCTTTTCTTATTGCAGCAGCATCATAATTATTTCTATTTCTTCTTACAGCTAATGCAATTGTTTTACTTGCATTATCATACTCCTTGTTTTCATATAAATAAGCAGCATAAAGTCCGTAAGTTATAGATTCTATTTTTTTAATATATGCTACATCATAATTTTTATTTTTTAAATCAGCTATATAAGCCAAAGCTTCATCATATTGATTAAATCTTGCAAAATCATATATTCTATCAGTAATTAATTCTGTATGCAGTTTTAATTCTTCTTCCCAATACTCTGTCGCTTTTATATCTATAAAATCTCTTTCTTTTTGATACTGAGATGTTTGTTTGCTGGATGCTCTAATTTCTAATAATTTTCTTAAAAGTAAAACATTATTAATACTTATATTATTAGCATTAAAAAGCTCTTTTAATATTTCTATAGCTTTGTCAATAGAACCTAATTGATAATAGGCATCAGCTATATATCCTATCCTTAACTGTTCTTCTACTCCTGTAAATGTTTTCAAAGACAATAACTGCATAATATCAACATAATAATTTTTAGATTTTAATTCATAAACCTTGTCTAATATCTTATTATATTCTATGCTTTTAATTAATTCCTCTGCCTGAGTTTCGTACAATGTAACTTCTTTTAATAACTTTTCAGCTTTATCATATTCTTTTTTAAATATTAAGTTTTTACTATAATAAAGTTTATTCTCATCTGAAATATCATACATATCCACTATTTGAGATATTATTTTATCCGGATAATAGCTATATCCTGCTTCATAAAGCATAACAGCAAAAGTTTCATAAAGTCTAGGTTTATAATACGAATATTCTAATCCTGTTTCTAATATCTTTACAGCTGCTGTTTCATTGTTTTCATATAAATATATTTGTGCTAAAATAGCATAAGCTTCATCAAAATCTTTTTCTATAGAAATTAATTTTGTCAATATGGATTTTGCTTTTGCATAATCTCCAATATTAAAATATGTTTTACCTAGAGCTACTGATATTTCCGGGTACTGCAATGAATAAGATGATATTTTGTTTAAAATATCTAAAGCATTAGTATAATCTTTTTTTTCTATGCTTAAATTCCATGCATATATTTCTTTCTTTATGTTAGCATTTGATATTTTACTCTGTATTCTAATCATATCATCTTGACTTGAATATGCAGCATTATTATAGTTGGCTATAGCATTATCATATTGATTATTAATTAAATCTATATCACCCAAACCCTCATAACCATAACCTGATTTTTTACATAAATCAAAATAATAATTTCCGCTTTTTATATCGCCATTGATTAAAGCAGCATTACCGGCTAAAAAAAGCCATTTAGGATTATTTGAAGTTTTATATGCTGTTACATAAGTTTTTAAAGTTTCTTCATATTCATTAATAGTCTCAAAAAAATTCCCAACTAAACTATAAACTCTGTCATAACTGTCTTCATCTATGTATAATGTTAATAATTTTGTAAAATCTAATGAAGCATAGTATAAATCTGCATTCCTATAATAAGCTAATCCTCTTGTATAATATATATCATAATAGTTTGAATAATTACTTTCTAAATCATTGCATAAAATTATAGCATCAAAAAATTTACCTTCTTCTATTAATTTTTTAGCTTTATTTAATTCCCTATTTAGTATAAAATTTCCTTCCTCATCAATATTTATTTTATTTTCTTTTTTTATATTTATGCTATCTAAAGATATATTTAAATTTCTATCTGACATAACTTTATGATATTGTAAAATATCTCTGGAATATGCCGAAACATATAATGTAACAATTATAAGTAATACTTTTATAAATTTCATAATAAATTCCTTTCTTATTACCAATAATATCGGAATTGGATTTGCTATATTTTACTTATAATAATTAAAAATGTAAAGAGTATGTAAAAGTGAAAGAAATTATTATTTTAGCATCTAATATAGGAAATATAAAAAACAAATCAAATCAATTTATTTTAAATATAATTGAACATTTTTATAAATCAGGTATAAGAGTTACTGTATTTTCAAAATCATTTTCTAAAAATTTTCCAGCATATATAACTAGAAAACATTTATCCACATTATTATTAAAAAAATCTGCAAATGATATTGCAAAAATGTCTGAAAATGCAGATGCAATTATAGCTGTTGATTTTCCAATGAATATAATAGCATCTATGACTAAAAATATATTAATAAAAAAAAATAGAGGTAAAGCACCTATAATAGTTTGGTATGCATTAAAGTTCCAAAATCATTTATATTTTTATGATAATAATATAGAGCAAAATAAATTAACTGATAAAGTTTTAAGAAAATTAGATTATGAGCATACATCAAATATAGACATTATAATATGCGGAAGCAATAAAGTAAAAGAGAAAATATTGTATTTACACAAAAATATAAAAAACATAGAAGTTATATATCCTTATTTTTCACCATATATATTTCTTAATAATAAGCAGCATAAAGAAAAAGAAAAAAATATTATTATTTTTTATAATAATGAAGAAAGTATATTCAAGTGTACATCCGCTTATGCTCAATATTTAAAAGAAAGTGATGATGTATATAGATTAAAAATAGTAGGATACAATAAAGATATAATAAAAAATATAAAGAAATTGAATATAGAACAATACGTTGACTTTATAGAAGAAGATGATAATTCAAAGATAGCAAATGAAATAGAAAATTCAAAAGCCATAATAATACATGATACTAATGATTCTTTTTATACAGAATTAGTTTCTGCTTGGCACTATAAAACATTGCCTATAATAGATGAAAAAAGTTCATCTGCCGAAATTGCTGATGACGGAAAGAATGCTTTAATATATAATTCAAAAAATCCAATTTCAATAATATCAAAAATAAAAAAAATGGCTGAAAACAAAAAAACTTATGAAGTATTTATGTCATCAGCCAATTATAATCAAAATTCTAATGAAATATTAGAATTAATAAATAATTATTCATCAAGCAATAATTAATTATTTACCAATTATTTTTATTTGGTTTTCTTAAAACAGGTTCATCATTATTAGGCATAACCTTTTTAAGTTCATTAAATAATCTTTTCTCCTCAGAAGATAATTTATCAGGAACATCAATATTAACAACAACAAATAAATCTCCCCTTCCGGATCTGTTAATATGAGTAGCACCGCTTCCTTTTAATTTAAATACCTGTCCGCTGTTTGTACCTGCAGGTATTTTTATTTTCACTTTCTTTTTATCCAAAGTCTGTATATAAATGTCAGTACCTAATGCAGCCTGAACAACATTTATTCCAACCTCAGTTATTAAGTCTATACCGTCTCTAACAAAATACTGATGCGGGGAAACATGTATATATAAATATAAATCTCCCGAAACACCGCCTCCTATTGCCTCGCCTTCACCGCTTATTCTAAGCTGAGTATTATCATCAATTCCTTTAGGTATATTAACAGATATAGTTTTATTTTTCTTAACTGTACCGGAACCTTTACAATTTTTACAAGGAGTAGTTACTATAGAACCGCTGCCGTTACATCTGCTGCAAGTTCTTCTAACACTGAAGAATCCTTGTGCCATTCTAACCTCTCCGCTTCCGCCGCAAGTAGGACAAGTTTGAGTTTTAGTTCCAGGTTCTGCCCCTGTTCCATGACAAACATCGCAAATATCTTTTTTATCCAGCTTTATTTCCATTTTTTTGCCGAATACAGCATCTTCCAATGAAAGTGTTACATCATGTCTTAAATCATTGCCGCGCCTTTGCGATCTTGAACCTCTGCCTGAAAATCCGCCTCCAAAGAATGAACTGAATATATCATCCAAATCTCCAAATCCGCCGCTTCCACCAAACATTGATGAAAAGTCAAAACCGCCTCTTCCATAAGCATCAGCAAAATCGCTATGAACTCCTTGGAAACCAAATTGATCATACTGAGCACGTTTCTTTTCATCAGATAATATTTCATAGGCTTCTGTAGCTTCTTTGAATTTCTCTTCTGCCTCTTTATTACCAGGATTCCTATCTGGATGGTACTGCATAGCTAATTTTCTATATGCTTTCTTTATTTCATCACTAGTAGCTGTTTTTGCAACTCCCAAAACTTCGTAATAATCTCTTTTTTCTGCCATTTATTATATCCTCATATAAATTTACTCTATACAAAATGAAAATATATAAAATATTCTCAATAATTTATTTTTTGCTTTTAGTAAAAATCAAACCTAAACCAAGACCAAGTACGGCCAAACCTCCAATAAAATATTTACTATTAGCTAAATATTTTAAATTATATTCCATACGCTTTTTTTCATCAGATAATATTTCATAAGCCTCAGTTATATCTTTAAATTTTTCTTCTGCCTCTATATTACCAGAATTTCTATCCGGATGATATTTCATAGCTAATTCTCTATAAGATTTTTTTATACTTTCAATATTAGAAAATATATTAACATTAAGTATTTTATAATAATCTTTTTTATTATTCATAAATATACCTCTTAATCAAAAAACATCAAACTTTCAACAACTAATAATAATCCGGAAGCAATCCATATAGACCTAATACCAAACATATTAGTAAAAAAACTTCCTAAAAAAGCTCCAAAGGTAAATGAAAATAGAATTGTTAAATATATAAGTCCATTTTTTAAACCTGCCTTATCTCTATTAAATAAAAATCTAAATAAATTATCTGAGGCCGATTTTAAATTACCTGTACACATATTAGTAACATAAGCAAGACCTTCAACCTTATTGAAAGTTATCATCAAAGTTGCTGACATAAATGATATAACACTAACAACTACAATATTTGAAACACCTTTATGTAAAAAACCAACTATAAAAAGTATAACAGCAGCCATTAGTATAATAACATATTCTAATTCCATTAACTTCTTTTTATTTAAAACTTTTTTTATATATAAAGCAGTCCAAATACCAACAACAAAAACAGAAATAGGTATTAAGTAATGCATAGTATCCATAAATTCTTTCTTTGCAAAATGCATAGCAAAAAATATCATATTGCCAGTTTGAGCATAAGCAAATACTCCGTCCCTGGTAATATAAGTATAAGCATCAACAAAACCGCCAACTAAAGTAAGTATTGAAGCTACATATATAGTTTCAGTTGTATGCATTGATTCATTTTTTCTTTTTATAAAAGCAATTATACTATTTTTCACTTTTAACCCATTTATTATTGCTAAATATTATAACACAAAAATATATTTTTAGAAATATTATAATATATTTTAGCTTATATAAATTTATAATTCAGTATTTTTTATATATAAAAAATAATAAAAGATCAAATTTAAAATATATTTTTAATTATTCAGCTCCATTAGATTTTAATAATTCAGAAATTTCACTGCTTCCAAATTCTAAAGCATAATTAAAGGCTGTTTTATTATCTATGTCCTTTTTATTAATATTAACTCCTTTACATATTAAATATTTTACAACTTCTAAATAGCCATTTGCACAAGCATACATCAAGGCTGTTCTTCCGTCTGTATTTGCTTTATTAATATCAGCACCTTTTTCTATTAAATATTCAGCAGCATCTAAATTACCATTTGCACAAGCATATATTAAAGCTGTTCTGGAAGATGTATCCTCTTTATTAATATCAGCTCCTCTTTCTACTAAATATTTAATTATATCTAAGCCGCCATTCTGTGAAGCAGATATCAAAGCATAACTATTTTTAACATCGGCTCCTTGCTCTACTAAATATTTAACTATATCTAAATGCCCTCCCAATGAAGCATAACTTAAAACATAACTATCTTTTATATCAGCACCTTTTTCTATTAATAATTTAACTATTTCTAAATGCCCATTCTCTGAAGCATAAACTAAAGCATAATTATCTTTAATAAAAGCTCCGTTATCTATCAAAAGTTTCAATACATCTAAATGTCCATTTAAAGAAGCATAATCCAAAGCCATTCTGCAGTCTCTGTCTTCTTTATTTATATCAGCACCTTTTGCTATTAACAATTTAACTATTTCTAAATGCCCATTAAAAGAAGCAAAAATCAAAGCTGTATACCCGTCTTTATCCTCATAATTAACATCGCATCCGGATTCTATTAAATGTTTTACTTTGCTGAAATCTCCTTTTTTTGCTGCTTCTAATAATTCCATATATATTTCCAAAAATTTAATTATCAATAATTTTTCAAAAGATTAACTATTTCTAAATGCCCATTTTTTGATGCATCACTAAAAGCATGCCTATCATTTTTTATATCAGCACCTTTTTCTATTAAATATTTAACAACCTCTAAATGTCCATTCCTTGCAGCATTACTTAAAGGTGTTATTCCATATTTATCCCCCATTATATTTATATCTGCTCCTTGTGAAACTAGATATTTTACTATATTTAAGTGTCCGCTTCCTGCAGAGTACAGCAAAGCAGTTCTGTAGGAATAATCTCTCATATTAACATCCGTTCCTAATTCTATTAAATATTTAACTATATCAAAATACCCATTTTCTGAAGCATACATCAAAGCATGTCTGTCATTTTTGAATTCTGCTCCTTTATCTATAAGCAGTTTTACAATTTCTAAATAACCATTCTTAGCAGCCGAACTTAAAGCATGCCTGTCATTTGAAACATCATAACCTTTTTCTAATAAGTATTTAACTATTTCTAAATACCCGCTTTCTAAAGCATACATCAAAGCATATCTGTCATCTTTAAATTCTGTGCCTTTATCTATAAGCAATTTAACAATTTCTAAACTTCCGTTTTTTGAAGCATAAGTTAAAGCTGTTTTATAATAATAATCTTTTGTATTAACATTTGCACCGTTATCAATTAAATATTTAACTATGTTCAAACAGCCATTTTCTGAAGCATACATCAAAGGCGTTTTATAATAGTCATCTTCTGTATTGATATCATATCCAGATGATATTAAAAATTTAACTTTTTCAAAATCATTATTTTTAATGGCTTCTAATAATTTCCTATTCATAATAAAAAATAAAAACTAATTATAAAATCACAACTTAGAAATTTCTTCTGTACTTAAACCTGTTATTTTGCTTATCAAATTTATATCAAGATTTTCATTCTTCATATTTTTAGCTAAATCATATTTTTCTTTTTCTATACCTTCTTTTATGCCTTCTTCTCTTTCTCTTTTTAGCATTATTTCCTGACCGTATAAAAAAGCCTCCCTAGCATTATACATCTGCATAGTCTCTTCATCGGAAGTAAATATATCATATTTTTCTATAACCTTACTCATAATATAATTTTCCTCCTTAAGTTTATTTTTTATTTTATTTAAATCACTTGATGTAAAAAACTCTATCCAAGAAAGTAATTTATTTTTCTTTATATCTTCAATGTTTAATTTTTCTAATATTTTTTTAAATCTTTTTATCTCTATTAAATGTATTTGAACCATATCTAAACTTATATTATGATTATTAGTATCAATTAATTTAAAACATCTATGCTCTTTACCAAAATCATCAAAATTTAAATTAAAATTCAAAAAATTTATGCTGATTATTTTGCTAATATCTTTATAAGCTTCATTTGACTTTAATTCTAAAGCTATATTTTTGGATATATAATAATAAATCCTCTTTAGAAAATCAATATTTCCAAAAAGCTGAAACTCTATAATAATTTTTTTATTATCTCTAGTTTTAGCCTTTACATCTAAAATAGATTCTTTTAGATATTGATTATCTTTAATATTGTAAGGGTTTATTATTTCCAAATTATGAACAGTATCAAATCCAATATTTATGAGTACAGAATTAACTATATTTTCCAATATATCCTCATCACCTTCGCAGGCCAAAAGATATCGTATAAAAAAATCATTAAGTAAATTAATCTTATTCATAATAGTATTATACTAACATTATACTAAATTGTCAAAGAACTAAAATTGTAAATATATTTTTATTTAGCACCATTAGCTTTTAAAAATTCTGCTACTTCCAAATACCCATTATATGAAGCCAACATCAAAGCTGTTTTACAATCATTATCTTTAGCATTTATATCGGCTCCTTTATCTAGCAATTATTTTACTACTTCTAAATGCCCATTAGATGAAGCCAACATCAAAGCTGTTCTATTATAATCATCTTTAGCATTTACATCAGCTCCTTTATCTATCAAAAGTTTTACTACTTCTAAATGCCCATTTCTTGAAGCCTCCATCAAAGCTGTACAATT
>NZ_CALXRN010000198.1 GCF_944390595.1 uncultured Brachyspira sp.
GATGACGCCATTAATTTGAGATATCATTTCAACCATTTTTTTTCTCCCTAAAATTAATTTATTTATATATAAAGTCTTTTAACTCTATATCCTATATTTACCAGCACCTCATGGCTTATAGTTCCAATTCTTTCCGCCATTGTTTTAGCATTTAATTTTTCATCATCACCAAATATTAAAACCTCATCTTCCGATTTAATATTATCATTACCTATGTCCACAATAATTGTATCCATACACACTTTTCCGCGTAAAGGATAATATTTACCATTAATCTTTACTTCCCAATTATTAGATAATTTTCTTGATATTCCGTCAGCATAACCAATAGGTATAACAGCAACTTTAGTATCATTGTCTGCTGTCCAAGTCATACCGTACGAAACTGTTTCTCCTTTATTTACCCTCCTCACTAAACCAACTCTTGATTTTAAATTAAGCAGCGGTTTTACTTTTATATCAACTGCATCAGAATAAGTATATCCGTATAGTATGATACCAGCACGAACCATATCAAAATAAGTATCTCTGTATGAGATTAATGCTGCTGAATTTGCTGTATGAGAGTTATTAATACTTATATTATTAGCTTTTAAATTAGATAAAACTTCATTAAAAATATTAATCTGTCTTTTGGTAAACTCCTTTGCATAATCATCTATCATATCAGCACCGGCATAATGGGTATTGATTCCCTCTATGCTTAGAGTATTGTATGATAAAACTTTTTTTGCTAAATCTAATACATCTTCCGGCTTAGCACCCGTCCTATTTAATCCGGTATCAACCTTTATATATAAGCTTAAGTTTCCGCCGTATTTTTTCAAATAATTATCATAATACAGAAGGCATTCATCATTACTAATTATGGGAGTAAGATTATATCGGCAAACTAATTCCGATTCATCTTTAAAATGCTGGAATAAAACTATTATTGGAAGCATTACTCCGCTTTCTCTAATAATGATACCCTCCTCAACAGTGGCAACCCCCAAAGCATCTGCTCCAAATTTCTCTGAAGCATTAGATATAGGAATTATGCCATGTCCGTAAGCATCTGCTTTAACTATATTAAGTAACTTTACTCCATTTAACAATATGCGTATATTCTGCATATTATTTTTTAAATTACACAAGTTGATTTCAGCTGTAGTATAACGCGACATATCCAATCCAAAACATATTATAAATTTTAGTATAACTATTTTTTTATGTTTGTCAATAAAATTCATTTTTTTTATTTAAAATCATATTTGTTGTGATAAAAAATATCTTTATGTTCCAAATAAAAAAATAAGCGAAGTATTTATATTTTACATATAATACTTCACTTATTTAAAAAATATCAATATTATATAAATTTTTATCTGTCAAACATCTCTGGGTTTTGAAAATCTTCTTTAAGCATTTCTAAAACCTCTTCATTATTTTTAAATCCTTCATTATCATGCTTAAACTCTTCTTCAAGACTCTTAAGCTCCATATCCATTCTCTTATCTACATAATAATTATCAGAAGACATATCAATTTCAATATTATCTTTTTCTTCAATTTTATCAGCATTAGTAACAAATTTAGTCATAAACTCATTGAATTTATTAAATATCTCATTTAATTTAGCAGTAGCCTCGTAGAACTCTTTATTTCCCTCAACTGTCTTAACAGATAATTCATTAAGGAATGTCATAGCATGTACAACCTCTTTAGCTCCCTGACTATTTGCCTCAATAATATCAGATACCTCTCTGGTTATCTGGTCAAGTAATGTAATTTGACTGTCCACCACATCACCGCTGTTCATCTGCTCTTTAACACTCTCTTTAACACCTGTTGTAATGTTATTTAAGTGTCTGATAGTTTCAAGAATATCTCTTCCTCCAACCTCTAATTCGCTGTTTGCTGTATTAATTTCAGAAACAACTCTTGCTGTATTTTCAGACATATCAAGTATGTTATCAAGCGATTTACCGCTGTTACTAGCAAGCTCCACTGTTTCTTCTATTCTTTTAGTAATAGCTTTAATAATGTTTGTAATAGATTTAGTGTTATCAGCTGTGTGCTCAGCCAAAGATCTAATTTCGTCAGCAACAACAGAGAAACCTCTTCCTTGCTCTCCGGCATGCGCTGCCTCAATAGCTGCGTTCATAGCCAAAAGGTTAGTCTGCTCAGCAATACCCTGAATAACGTTAACTATCTCTTTAATCTGGTCAGAACTTTCCTCAATACCTCTAACCGCCTCAATAACCTCATCTACTGTATCACCGCCGTCATGAGCATCTACAAGTAATTTTTTAGAGAAACTGTCAGCTTTATTTACACTTTTTGCCACAGATGTAATATTGGATATCATCTCCTCAATGGAAGCTGAAGTCTGTTCTACAGCTGATGACTGACGCTCCATATTATCATTAATTTTATAGATTGTCTGTAATAATTCCTCTACAGCAATGGAAGCCGATGAAAATGCATGTCTTTGCTGATCTGTAGAGTTTGTAACATTCTGTATTGAGTTAATTATATTATTAACACTTGCAACACTTTCTGTAATACTGGAGCTTTGATCATTAATTCTATTTGTATTCTCATCAATAACTTTTTCTATTATTTTTATTTCATCAAAAACTTTATAACTTTCTAACTTTAAATCTCCTATTAAAGTATCAAGTCTGGATAAGAATAAATTAAAATTATATATTAAAACTCCTATTTCATCATTATTTTTTGATGAAATTCTCTTTCTCAAATCACCATTTACACCAATAAGAGCCTCTGTAGATATATTAGCTTTTTTAATTGATAATAATAAGAATTTAAGAATAACTATATATATAACAAAGGCTAAAACAAATACAGCTATATGTAAAGAAACATATAAGAATATTCTGCTGTCCATGTTTGATTCTACTATAATAGAATTGATATCTTTATAATATAAAGCTATCAATTTTAATTCTTTCAAATAAGAAACTATTACTATGGAATTATTATTAGCTATAGGTATATTTACTACGGAATCAAAAATGTTATTTTCTAGATTATTTTCAAATTTTTCAATATATGAACTTAATTCTACAGAAGACTGTATTACCTCTGAAATTCTTTCTGAAATATATCTGCTGTCAGAACTCAAAACGATATCTCTGTCATTAACTCTATAATAAACATAAGACCATTTAGATAGTATTTCATTATTTTTAATCATTTTTCCTATATGGCTGATATCTGCTTCTGTTATAATATAACCCAAATCATTACCAAATAAATTTAATTTTGAATAGGAAGATATATATATACTGTTTCTATCATATACATTAACGTTAAAAGCTATATTGTTAACTTTTATATCATTTTCTAAGAATGTATGCATACTTAATGAATCTGAAGATCTTGTTAAATATTTTCCGGATGTACCATCTTTAGTTATGGATATAGAATAAGGCAAGTCTGTATCCAAATATTTATCATATATATTAACAGAAATACTGTTATAATTATTATTTAGTGTATTGTTATAATATGGAAGTTTATTAACAAATTCTTCCTGAATAATGTTTCTTGTTATAGTATCTCTTCCTGCATACATACTCAATACAAAGTTATTATAAGAAATCATATCTGATCTTACTTTATTATTAAAATCACTTATATTTCCGGCTACATTAAGAACTTCATTTAAAGTTTCATTACTAACCATATTAATATACGTATTTTCTTCAACTCTGCAGTAATTTAAAAGAAAAGCAAATACTATAGAAGAAAAAAACAAATAAACAGTGAGTCCCAATTTGGCAGTTAATGGTATATAAAATGTTACTACATTTTCTTCTAATTCAAAATTTTTAGAAAACATCCTAAATAGTAATGAAACTATAAAAGATAATAGACATGCATTTATAGTTGCTGCAAATAAAGCTATTAATATAGTATATAAAAATGATTCATTAACTACTGAATATATTATTAATTCTAAAATACTTCCTGCAAGTGAAAGTATAAAAAATACAAATATTGTTTTACTTGCAAATTTTACTTCTAAATTGGCTCTCCATCTTCTGGAATATTTAAAAAAGAAAATAAAGGAAACTACAGCCAAGACAATTTTTATACCATATATTGGAGGAAGATCCCTATATATGATAAACATAAACGCATTCCAAAATACTATATCAATTAATAAGTATATAGGAATAATAAAAAGTCTTAATCTACTAATAACATGTTGTTTCAATTTATCTAAAACCATAATATCCTCTATATTGAATAATAAATAATATGCAAAGTATATGATATACTATTATATATTATCGTATGTTTTTTATCAAAATTTATTTATAATAAAAGTATAAGTTTATTATACTCTGCCTACTTCATTTATTACTCTGCCTATAAGCGTATCATGAGTAGATATGGTTTTAGAGTTTAATTCATAGGCTCTTTGAACCTCTATCATTCTAACCATTTCATTTATAGGATTAACATTGCTCATCTCTAAAAATCTTGATAATACTTTAGGTCTGTCTACACCTTTTTGTGCTATATAGGCAGGACCGCTGATATCAGTATCTACCCAGAAAGATTCGCCTTCTTTTTTTAAATATCTTTCATTATCAAATCTTACTATCTTTAAAGTATCAAGTATTTCTTCATCTTCCCATTCATTGTCATTAAGCTGTACAAATGTATTGCCGTCCTGATATCTTCTATTGATACTTACTCTGCCTTCTTCATCTATATTAAAGTTATTAGTCTTAATTTGTATATAACCGTTTTCTCCAAGAACTTTATATCCATGTTTAGTTACAAGATAATGATCTTTATCTATTAAAAAGCTTCCATTTCTAGTATATCTCTCACCATGAGGAGTTTCAATTGCAAAAAAGCCTTTATCAGCTAAAGCTATATCAAGCTGATTGCCTGTTTCTCTTAATGAACCCTGTTCCCATTCTGTAAAAACTTCATTAACTTCAACACCTGTTCCCATTCTGCCTACATAAGGTCTTATATCTGTAGAACCAAGCGGAAATATTACAACTCCGTCATCTTCAGTTCTTGCAGCCATCATCTCTGGAAAAGCCTTAAAACTTACTGTATCTCTTTTGAATCCCGGTTTATCTACATTTGCCAAATTGTTGGCAACAACATCAAGTCTGGCTTGCTCAGCCATCATTCCGCTAGCACCTGTATATACGCCTCTTACCATTATTAATCCCCCCTGATTAAATATTATCTTCTATATATTATTAAGAGATATTTATAAAATATCATCTTTTAATTTTTTAGTATTTATATTAATACTTTTCAATTTATTTTCTAAATCTTCATAGCCTCTTTCTATATGATATATTCTATGAACATTTGTAATTCCTTTAGCAACAGCACCGGCAGCAACTAAAGCAGCACCAGCACGTAAATCACTTGCCTGTACATCTGCTCCTGATAATTCATTTCCTCCGTTTACAACTATATCAGAAGTATTTAACTCAATATCAGCCCCCATACGAATAAGCTCTGGTACATGACTGAATCTATCCGGATAAATGCCTTCTATAAGCTCACTTTTACCCTTAATTGTACAAGCCAATGTTGTATAAATAGCCTGTAAATCTGTAGGAAATCCAGGATAAGGCAAAGTTTCTACTTTAAATGGCTTCAATTCTCTATTGGAAGCATCTATTTCTATAGTAGTTTCTGTAGTTTTTATATCACAGCCTATATCTGAAAGCAAATCAAGAACGCAAGTTAAATGTTTAGGTTCTGCATTCTCTAATTTTAATTTACCTCTTCCTGCAGCAGCTATAGCTAAAAAAGTTCCTGTTTCTATTCTATCCGGTATAACAGTAAATTCTGCTCCATGAAGACTTTCAACGCCTTCTATAGTTAAAGTATTAGTACCGCCGCCTGTAATTTTTGCTCCCATAACATTAAGCAAATCTACTAAATTAGTACATTCCGGCTCCATAGCAGCATTTCTTATAATAGTAGTTCCTTTAGCTAAAGCAGCTGCCATCATAACATTATCAGTGCCTAATACTGTAGGTCCGAACTTGCCGGATAAATCCATATCAGCACCAATCAAATTGTCTTCTACTCTGGCATCAATATATCCTGCTGTTATATCTATTTTAGCACCTAATGCTTCCATTCCTTTTAAATGCAAATCTATAGGCCTAGGACCGAAAGCACATCCGCCTGGATATGATACTTTGCAATGCTTACGTTTTGCAAGCAATGGTCCTAATACTATAATAGAACCCCTCATTTTTTTTACTAATTTATAAGGAGCTTCCTCACTTTTACCATTATGAGATATTATTACAGTAGTATTGTTTTTAAAATCAACTTTCTTTCCCAAAGGCTCTAATATATCTATAAGAACATGAACATCAACCAAATCCGGAACATTATGAAGTATAACAGGCTCATCTGTTAAAATGGATGCCACAAGAAAAGGCAAAGATGCATTTTTAGAACCTGATACCTTTAATACTCCCCCGATATTGTTTGAACCCTCTATCATATATTTATACATATATTTCCGCCTTTTCTTAAAGAATAAAAATTCTGCTTCCAATAGTTTCGGTATTATAAAAAAATGCTTAATAAATTTTAATTATATACATATATTTTTTAGTTTTTAATATATTATATAAATGACAATATCAATAAAAGGAACAATATATGAAAGATTTTTCTAGTTTGAATGATACTTTTACCCTAAATAACGGATATAAAATACCATGCATAGGATTCGGTACTTGGCAGACACCTGACGGAGATACAGCTGTAAATGCAGTAAAAGATGCTGTTAAATTAGGATATAAACATATTGATACAGCAGCAATATATGGAAATGAAGTTAGCATTGGAAAAGCAATCAAAGAAAGCGGTATTAACAGAAATGAATTATTTATTACAAGCAAAGTTTGGAATAAAGAGAGAGGATATAAAACAACATTAGCTGCTTTTGATAAAACTCTTAATGACTTGCAGCTTGATTATCTCGATTTATATCTTATACATTGGCCTGCTTCACAAAATCAGTTCAAAGACTGGGATAATATCAACTTAGAAACTTGGAAAGCTATGACAGAACTTTATAAAGCCGGTAAAATAAAGTCCATAGGCGTATCAAATTTCATGCCCCATCATTTAAAATCATTAATGGAAACAGAAGTTAAGCCTATGGTTAATCAAATAGAATTTCATCCTGGTTTTATGCAGGAAGAAACAGTTAAATACTGCAATGATAATAATATATTAATAGAAGCATGGAGTCCTCTCGGTACAGGAAAAATGCTTAACAACAGCACATTAAAAGAAATAGCTGCTAAATACAATAAATCTGCTGCTCAGCTTTGTATAAGATGGTGTTTGCAAAATAATACATTGCCTCTTCCAAAATCTGTAACTTCTTCACGCATAAAAGAAAATACAGAAATTTTTGATTTTAATATAAGCGATGAAGACATGAAAATTATAAATTCTATGGAATACTGCGGGGGTTCAGGACATCATCCGGATAAAGTAAGTTTTTAATCATACAAAATATAATATTCAGGAAAATAAAATGAATAAAAAATTTTTAGATGAAAAATTATTTTGGATAAGAGAACCTAAAAAAACAATAATTGATAATGAAAAAATAGAAATATACACAGAACCTAATACAGATTTATGGCAAAGAACATATTATGGTTTTCAAAATGATAATGCCCCTGTTCTTCAAACCAAAACAAAAGATAAATATTTTTCATTTATAGTAAAAACAAAATTTGAAAGCGTACATCGTTTTGATCAATGCGGAGTAGCAATTTATATAGACAGTGAAAATTGGTTTAAGGCATCTGTAGAATATGAGAATGAAAATTATCAGCGTTTAGGAAGTGTTGTTACAAATAACGGTTATTCTGATTGGGCTACTCAAGATATATCCTCTTCTATAAAAGAAATGTGGTACAGATTGAGCAGAAGAGAAAGAGATTTTTTAATTGAATGCAGTGAAGATATAACAAATTTTAAACAAATGAGAATATTTCATTTATTTAAAGCTGATGATGAAATAAGTTTTGGAATATATGCATGCAGTCCGGAAAACTCATCTTTTAAAGCTGTATTTACTGATATGCATATAACAGAATGCAAATGGCAGGAGCATAAATAAAAATTGACAAATAATAATTGTTTGTTAAAATTACTCAATATCAAATTCACTAATGGAATACTATAAATATGGCAGAAAATTATAAAGTAATAGCAAGAAAATACCGTCCTCAAACTTTTGAAGAAGTTATAGGTCAGGAACATATAACAAAAACAATATCAAAAAGTATAGCTCAGAAAAAAATAGCACATGCATATCTTTTTTCAGGTGCTCATGGTGTAGGTAAAACTTCTCTTGCCAGAATTATAGCCAAAGCATTAAACTGTGTTAATGGCCCTACTGATAAGCCTTGCGGAGTTTGTCCTTCTTGTACTCAAATAGAAAACGGTACTCCTCTTGATGTTATAGAAATTGACGGTGCAAGCAACAGAGGTATAGAAAATA
>NZ_CALXRN010000199.1 GCF_944390595.1 uncultured Brachyspira sp.
AAGCCTTTTAAAAACAATGGAAGGCAATCATACTTTTTCAGGATGCACATCATTAAAAAGCGTAGAATATCTTGGAGATAATAGCACAGGAATTAATCTAACAGGCAATGATTTATTTGGGGCATACCCACCATATCCCGCTTCAACTCCGCAGAATTTATATCTTCCTAATGTGGCGTCTGATCCTCAAGATAGAAGTTGGGATAATTTTTTAACATATAATTGGAAAGCAAATGGTAAGATTAACTATAATACAAAAATGCCTTAATAAAATAGGAGATTTTAAGTGAAAAAAGTATTAATATTATTTATTTTTATTTTAACAATGACTTCATGTAAATATAAAATAACTTCTCCTTATTCAGAATATGACATATCATTAGGCGGTAATGAAAATAAGACTCTTTCTGTAATAGATGCTAATGCTTCAGCGGATGAAATAATAAATTCTTTGGAAAATAATAAAAAAATAACAGGAAAAAATATTATAGTAGTTGTAGGACATATTTCATCATCTGCAATATTTGATAATATGAAAATTGCCCTTAAAAATGAAAGCAATGTAGAATTGGATTTATCTAATGCTATTCTTGATAATGATTACACTTTTACATCAGCGGATGCTTTATTTCTCAAAACTGTACTTTTTGCATCTACTCAAAAAATAATTGCTGATTTTTTTAAAGGATGTACATCATTAGCTAATGTTCAGCTGCCTTATTCTTTAATAAGTGTTAATAATGCAAGTTTTGACGGATGCAGTTCTTTAAAAAATGTTGAATATTTAGGAACTTCTCCAAATGTAATAACAGGAACAACTTTATCCGGAACAAAACCTACAGATTTATATCTTCCTAACGTATCTTCTCAAAATGATGCTTGGAAAAATTTTTTAGGTATAGCTTGGGTTAATATACATTATGGTGTTTCCATGCCTAAATAATACTTGATTATATACCTTTTGTATACTATAATTTATATAGAAAAATTATTATTTTTTATTATTGCTTATTTTACTAATAAAAAAGTTATATGCTGATGATTTTATTAACTTTTTAAAGAAATAAATAAGCGGCTGATAACTAATGAGAAAAAGTTGTAAGCTATTTTGAAAATAGTTTATTGCTGGCAACAATAAGAAATTATTAGAATTTATTTAAAATAAATATATAGAGGTGTATATATGGAACAAGAAGTAAAAGCAAGAATAGACTCATGGCTTAACGGCTCTTATGATGAAGAGACAAAAAAAGAAATTAAAGCATTATTAGATGCCGGCAATGAAAAAGAGTTAATAGATGCATTCTATAGAGATTTAGAATTTGGTACCGGCGGACTTAGAGGAATAATGGGTGTTGGTACTAACAGAATGAATAAATATACTGTTGGTGTTGCTACTCAGGGACTTGCTAATTACATATTAAAACAAGGCGGAAGCAATTATAAAGTTGCTATAGGTTATGACTCAAGAAATAATTCTGATATATTTTCAAAAGCTGCTGCTGAAATACTTTCTTCAAATGGAATAAGCGTTTATTTATATGATGATATCCACCCTATTTCACTTCTTTCTTATGCAGTTAGAAGTTTAGGATGTATTGCAGGTATAGTTGTTACTGCTAGTCATAACCCTAAAGAATATAACGGATATAAAGTTTATTGGACTGACGGAGCTCAAGTTATACCTCCTCATGATAAAAACATCATAGATGAAGTATTGAAAGTTAAGCCTGAAGAAGTAAAAATGGGAGATGCTTCAAAAATTACTATTATAGGAAAAGATATTGAAGATAAATACATGAATGATTTAATGGGATATTTAGTTAATCCTGATATCATTAAAAAACATAATGATATAAAAATAGTTTATACTCCTATTCATGGTTCCGGATACAAAATGGTTCCTATGGCATTAAGAAAGGCAGGATTTACTAATTTAACTACTTTAGAAGGTGCTCAGCCTCCTAATGGAAACTTCCCTACTGTAGAATCACCTAACCCGGAAAATCCTGAAGCATTGCAGATAGCTGTTAATAAAGCTAAAGAAATTGGTGCTGAACTTGTTATGGGTACTGACCCTGACTGTGACAGAATGGGTTGTGCTTTACTTACTAAAGATGGTTCTTATATGTATCTTACTGGAAACCAAATAGGCTCTATAATATCATACTACCTCATTACAAATAAAAAAAATATAAAAAATCCATATATAGTAAAAACTATAGTAACTACAGAACTTGCCAGAGCTATTGCTGATGCTAATAATGTTAAGCTTTATGATGTTCTTACTGGATTTAAATGGATTGCTGATGTTATAGAAAGAGAAAAAGAAGGAACATATTTATTCGGATTTGAAGAGAGTTTCGGATATTGTATTAACTCTAATGTACGCGATAAAGATGGTGTTAGTTCTTGTTTAATGCTTGCTGAAGTTCTTGCTTATTGTAAAGACAACAACATGACATTAGCTGATTACTTAGAAAGCATTTATGAAAAATACGGCTATTTCTATGAGGAAACTATATCTATAACTAAAAAAGGCGCTGACGGAGCTAAAGCTATAGCTGATTTGATGACTTATTACAGAAACAATTTACCTAAAGAAATTTCAGGAGTTCAAGTAGAAACTATAAGCGATTATGAGAAAAAAGAAGTTTATGATAATACAGGCAAAAAAATAAAAGACATTACTTTACCTAAATCTAATGTGCTTCAATATATACTTGCTGACAAAACTAAAATTACTATCAGACCTTCTGGTACTGAACCAAAAATCAAATTCTATTTTGAAGTTTGTGTAAAAGAAAGCAAAGATAAGAGACTTGCAGTTGCTAAAGAAAAAGTAGCTAATTTCAAAAAGTTTATTAAAGAATAAAATTTATATAATTAAATAAAAAAGAAGTCCTATTTATAATGGGGCTTCTTTTTTATGCGACATTTTTTGTCATAGTGAAAAAGTATAATATATATAATTAGATTAATATTAAGGAGATTATATGAAAAAATTATTATAATATTATCTTTTTTACTAATTCTTATAATAAGCTGCTCCAGTAATTATATGAGTGTCAGCAATAAAAAAACAAATACAGATATATCTGTTGGAAAATTACTACTACAGAAATACTATATACACAAATAATTTTGCAAAAACTAAAATGATAAAACTTCTTTATTATTAACTATAATAAAATGTATATTTATAATAATATCAGTAATTTTATTTTTACCGTTTATATTACTTATTTCTTTTTTATTCTCCATAATAAACTCCCTAAAAGCATTATTATTTAGTATTATACTGCTTTTTATTATTTGTTCTTAAATTAACTTTTGACAAAATTTATGATTTTTTTAATGGTTTCAGATGAAGATTATAAGAAATGTAATAATTACTTACTTTATAAAATATAAAAGCCTCATTATTTTTTAATAGTACTTTTATATTTTTGTATTTATTCTAATTCAACACTCTATATTTATTTGGATTTTGAATTTACTAAACGCACGCAGAACAAAATAAAAAAATAATTTAATTATTAATTTTAACTTCAATACATATAAAATTAGTCTAACCGTGCGTTAACTAATTTTTATATGTACCAATATTTATTTATATTAACAAAATAAAAAATATATATATAATATTACGAAACAAGTTTAATAATCTTTTTTAAATCTAGTTTGTTTTCATATATAGCTTTTCCCACTATAGCTCCGTTAATATTCATATCTCTTAATCTTATAATTTCATCTTCAAAAGTAACACCGCCTGAAGCTATAATATTGCATGAAATTTTTTCTCTTAATTCTTTATATATTTCTAAATTAGTACCTGATAATTTTCCGTCTTTTGATATATCAGTATATATTATTGTATCGATACCCATTTCATCAAGTTTAATACAAAATTCAACTGAGTCTTGTTTATTAATCTCTTTCCAGCCTTTAACTGCTATCATTCTATCTCTTGAGTCAATGGACACAGCTATATGATCCTTATATTTATTAATCATATTTTCAGTAAAATCAATATTTTCAACTGCTGCTGTTCCAAGTATAGTTCTTTTTACTCCTATATCCAAATATCTATTTATAGTCTCTTCATTTCTTATACCGCCGCCTACCTCAACAAATAAATCTGACTTTTTTATAATTTTTTCTATTGTTTTAAAATTAATAGTTTCCCCGTCGCTTGCACCATCCAAATCAACAACATGCAGATATTTACTTCCGCTTTCGATAAAAAAATCTAATGCTTCAATAGGGTCTCTAAAATAAGTAGTTTTATTATCATAATCTCCTTCAACAAGTCTTACAACTTCTCCGTTTTTTAAATCTATTGCTGGAAGTATATACATTTTTAATCCTCTAATTTTATATTAATAAGTTAAATCATTATAACATATTATTTAAAATAAAAAATTATCATAATTTAAATTTCTAAATTTTTTAACATACAAAACGCACGCAAAACCATGTTATAAATATATATTGGTTTTGAATGTTAATTTTTACTATATATAAAATTTAGTTTACCGTGCATTGAATAAAATTCTACTTTTAATAAGAACTTGGGTGGGATTGCTATTTCTCATTAAGCAATAAAAAATAAATAAAATTAGAATTTCAAAATTAAACAATAAAGAATAAAGGGCGGGGTATGTAATTAAAGCTAAATAAAAAGAGTACAGATTATTAAATCCATACCCTTTTATCACTAATTTTTACTAATTATATTCTTACTTGATAACTATATTTACAAGCTTTCCTTTAACATAAACTACTTTAATAACATTTTTGCCTTCTATAAATGATTTTACTTTTTCATTTGATAAAGCTTGATTTTTAGCATCTTCTTCGCTTATATTAACATCAGCTTCTATTCTATCTCTTATTTTACCATTAACTTGGAATACAAGCTCAAATGTATCATCTTTGCAATACTTTTCATCATGCTCAACCCAGCTTTCTTCAAGTATCATTTTTCCGAAGTTTAGTATCTGATAAAGTTCTTCTGTAATATGAGGAGCTATAGGATTAAGAAGTATTAAATATCCTCTTATAACTTCTTTGAACATAGCATAATCATCATTATTAGCTAATTTTATTGAAGACATATCATTTAAAAGCTCCATCAAAGCAGCAATTGCAGTATTGAAGTGGAATCTATCTTTAATATCTATTGTAACTTTCTTTATTGTTTTATGATATTTTCTGTACAAATTTTTAGCTTCTTTTGATAAGTTATTATAATCAAATGATTTATTAGTTTTGAATGCTTCTTCATCTTTATATTTAAGGAATAATGTCCAAATTCTATTTAAGAATCTTGCAGAACCCTTAACACCTTCATCAGACCATTCTTTATCTTTTTCAGGAGGAGCAACAAACATAACGAATATTCTAACAGCATCGGCACCGAAAAGTTCTATAATCTCAGCAGGATCAACCCCATTAGCCTTTGATTTAGACATCTTTTCCATTTTTACTATTATATCTTCTTTTTTAATGCCGTCTTTCTCATACTCTTTATTGTTCATTTGCTCTTGAGTATAGAATTTCTTTAACTCCCTTGATTCATAACTATTTGCTAAAACCATACCTTGAGTTAAAAGTTTATTGAAAGACTCATCTCCTTTGATAAGTCCTATATCTCTCATAAACTTGTACCAGAATCTTGAATATAAAAGGTGCATACAAGCATGTTCAATACCGCCAATGTACTGGTCAACACCAAGCCAAGCATTAGCAACAGCAGGATCAAAAGGCATTTTATCATTATGAGCATCTGTATATCTTGCATAATACCAAGAACTGCAAGTAAATGTATCCATAGTGTCAGTTTCTCTTCTAGCCTTGCCTCCGCATTTAGGACAAGTAGTATTAACGAATGATGCAGATTTTTTAAGAGGATTTTCTCCAACTGTAAACTCTATATCCATAGGAAGTGTTATAGGTAATTCGCTTTCAGGAACAGGTACAACACCGCATTTCTCACAATGAACAAATGGTAAAGGATTGCCCCAATATCTTTGTCTTGATATAAGCCAATCTCTAAGTTTATACTGAACCTGCTCCCTTCCAAAACCTTTTTCTGCAGCATATTCTATAGCCCTTTTTATAGCATCTCTTGTAGAAAGTCCGTTTAATATATCAGAATTAACAACTGTTCCATCCTCAGTATAAGCCTCAGTCATATTTTCAGCTTTTAAAGAATTGTCAGCATTTTGTATAACAACTTTTATAGGTATATTATATTTTTTAGCAAATTCAAAGTCTCTTTGGTCATGGGCAGGTACAGCCATTACAGCACCGCTACCATACTCAGCCAAAACGAAATTAGCAGCATATAAAGGAGCTTTCTCTCCATTAAATGGATTAACTACATATCTTCCTGTAAATACACCTTCTTTCTCATAATCTGTTTTTTGATCTATCTTAGCAGACTTTTTAATGAACTCATCAACTGCACTTCTTTGTTCAGGAGTACACATATCTAAAAGTCCGTCATAATTCCAAGCTATAGCCATATAAGTAACACCGTAAATAGTGTCCGGACGAGTTGTAAATATAGGAAAATCTTTGCCGTCATCTAAATTAAAATTAACATAAGCTCCGACACTTCTTCCTATCCAGTTTTTCTGCATAGCTATAACATTATCAGGCCAATAACCTTCTAATAATTTCAAATCTGCATCCAACTGCTCAGCATAATCAGTAACTTTTATATACCATTGCTCAAGCTTCTTTTTAGTAACCTCTCCGTCACATCTCCAGCAAGTGCCTTCAGCTGTAACCTGTTCATTGGCAAGCACAGTATTACAATGGTCACACCAGTTAACATCTCCGCCTTTTCTATATAAAAGCCCTTTTTCATACATCTTTAATATAAACCATTGTCCCCATTTATAATAATCAGGAAGACAAGTTGTAACTTCCCTGTCCCAATCATAAGAATATCCGAGTAAGTTTAACTGCTCTTTCATATTAGCAATATTTTTCAAAGTCCATTCAGCAGGGTGAGTTTTATTATCTATAGCAGCATTTTCTGCAGGCATACCGAAAGCGTCCCAGCCCATTGGGTGTAAAATATCATAGCCTAACAGTTTATAGTATCTAGCTATAGAGTCAGCTATAGTATAATTAGAAACATGTCCCATGTGCATTTTTCCAGATGGATAAGGAAACATCTCTAATACATAATATTTTTTGTCTGTAGGTTTAGAAACTGTTTTGAAAGACTGATTATCTTTCCAAAATTTCTGCCATTTCTTTTCAATGGTAGTAAAATTATATTCCATAATATACACTCCGTAGTTTGATACTATTAAAATTTAGTTTACATATTTTTAATGTCAAAAATTATATTGCAAATCTGTATATTTTTCAAGTGATTAGAGTATTTTAAATTCTGCTACATACCCCGCCCTATTTTCTTTATTATCTTATTGAAAAATTCTAATTTAAATTCTTTTTCATTATACATTAAGAGAAAGCATCCCCGCCCTAGATTTATTTAAATTTAAAATCTATTTAACGCACGGTTAATAAAATTTTGTATATAATAAAAATGAACATTCAAAATCAATATATATCTATAATACCATTTAGCGTGCGGTACAAAAATTATAAATTTAAAAATGATAACCAAGTTATAATTATATACTACTATATTTAATTTAATAAATTAATAGACCTTAAACTTTCTTTTACTATATTTATTCTTTTAGCAAGATCATCAGAATTTATATTATCAATATTTAGAGCAAAAACATAAATATTATCATTTTCTTCCAGCCATCCCACAAACCAGCCAATAGGCACTGTATTCATATTTTCAGAATCTGCTAATCCTGTTTTACCATGCAAAATATAATTATCGGTTTGTTCTAATATTGTAATATCAGAAACAGCTCTTTGTATTTCTATAGGATAAGGCAGTTGATTTTGTGATAATTTGGTTAATAGTTTAACTTGTTCCATAGCACTTATTTCTAAAGGCCCTTCAAGCCAAAAAGTATCTACACTTTTTCCTATATCTTTATTTCCAAAATCTAATTTTTCTATATTTTCTTTCATTTTTTCAAGCCCTACCCTTCTAGCTAATTCCTTATAAGCAGGTACCTGCGAATTTTGAATTGCATATCTTAAATTAGAGTCTTTAGCCCAAGATTCGAGAAAAACTTTTCCCCATTATATTTATAAAATACCTCATCAACATCCTTAACAGCTTTTTCATACAATCCTATTAAACTATTAAATATTTTAAAAGTAGATGCCGGATAAAATCTTTGATTAGCTCTTTCTTCGTTATATACAATATATTTATCCTCTTTTACATTATATAAAACTAATGTTCCTTTAGTATTATTTTTATTAAATATATTTTCTATCAATTTAGTTTCATCTAAAATTTGTATTTCTTCATTTGATTTGCTTTCTAAATTATTATTATTTTTACATGACAGTAAAACAATAATAACAAATGTCAATATAGTAATTTTTTTTAACATTTTTTATTATCCCATAATAAAGTTAAAGGAGTATATATCAAATTTATAAGCATGTCAAATTAATAAGAATATAATATTTTAAGTTATAAAATATTATTACATACCCCGCTCTTTATTCTTTATTGTTTTATTTTTGATTCTAATCTAAATTATTTTTACTGACTAATAAAGAAACAGTACACCCGCCCAAGTGTTTATTAAATTTAAAATGCCATTAATAAATATTATTTTTATGATTTTATCATTGCAAAATAATTTTTATTAATTAAAATAAATAATATGAAACAATTATATAAACTTGACAATGCTGCTAAACTTTTTGTATCTATAAAAAACAAAAAAATATGCCTATATTTAGAGTCTCTGCTGTATTAATGGAAGAAGTAAATAGAGAAACATTGCAAAAAGCATTAGACATAACAATAAAAAGATTCCCAACACTTGCACTATCAATAAAAAAAGGATTATTTTGGAACTACTTTGAAGAAAATAATAGAACATTAATGGTGCAGAAAGAAAAATATTATCCTTGCTATAATATAAACAGTAAATTAAATAACGGACATTTAATAAGAGTGGTATTTTATAAATATAGAATCTCTGTTGAAATAGCTCATTCTTTAGCCGATGCCACATCTCTAATAAGTTTTTTAAAATCTTTATTATATCATTATTTCACACTATCAGGTAAGACAATTAATGATATAAACGAAGACATATTCAAAGATAATATACATACTATAGCAGATTATGATGACAGTTTTGAAATTCATACAAAGGAAAAAAAACAATCAAAAAAAGAAGCAAAAATAAAAAATGTTTATCTAGTTAAAGGAAAACCATTAAAAATATACGGTGATAATGTTATACATGGAATATTAAGCTTAGAAAAAATTAAAGAAGAGAGTAAAAAATATAACGCAACAATAACTGCTTATATATTATCAGTTCTTGCATATTCAATATATGAAACAAGAATAAAAAATAGACATGAAGGAAAAAATATAGTTATATGCATACCTGTAAACTTAAGAAAAATATTCCCATCTATATCATTAAAAAATTTCTTCGGTATTACAAATATAGCAATTAATACTGACAAAGAACTTGAATTTGAAAATATAATTGAAACTGTAAAAAATGAAATGAAAAATAAAATATCAAAAGATTATTTAGAAAATTTCATATACGAAAATACAAAATTAGAAAATAATATATTTGCTAAATTTATACCATTATTTATAAAAAATTTTGTAGTTAATTTAGCATTTGAATTATTTGAAGATAAAATAAAAACAATGACTATTTCAAATTTTGCTAATATATCATTGCCCGAAGAGATGAAAGATTATATCAGTCATTTTGAAGCTGTAGTATATCCAACAATAAATAGTCCGTTAAATTGCGGTGTATGCAGTTTTTATGATAAACTTTCAATAACATTTAATAGAACGGTAATAGAAACAGATATTATAAGATACTTTTTTCAATATATGTCAAATATATCAAAAGTAGAAATATATTCTAATGATTTCGGAGTATAAAATGCCTCATTGTAATAACTGTAAATTAGAAATTAAAACGAATAAAAATATATGTCCGTTATGTTTAAAAGAATTAAATAATAATGGCAACAATAAATTAATATATGAAGAATATCCTTCATATAAAGATTTTTATAAAGAACAAAATAAAATCAATGTGAAAAAAATTGTACTCTTAGCATCTTTAGCTGCAATAATATCTATAATAGTAGTTAATATATCTACATCAAGCAAATATAATTGGGCTGTAATATCAGTAATATCAATAGCAGCTGCATATTTCACTTATATATGCTTTACTGCTAAATCACTATATTTAAGGCAAAAATTATTAATAGAATTTTTTATACTTGCCCCATTAATAATTATAATCGATATATTTACAGGATTTTATAAATGGTCTTTTAATTATACCATTCCTTTTTTGTCTATGTCTTTGAATATTGCAATGCTTATAATATCTTTAATAGACAATAAATATTTTAATGAATATGTATCTTATATAATATCATCTTCGTTTATATCAATGATAATGATTATAATACCATTATTCAATTTTGTATTTTGGAGCAGCTTATCAGCATTTGCAAGCGGTGTAATAATAATATTAATAATGCTTATTTTGTTTAATAAAGATTTTTTATTATCTATAAAAAAAATTTTTCATACTTAAAATTAGTATATAATAATTATTCATCTTTTATTATTTTATCTTTTAAATAATTAGCCTTTAATATAAAAGCCTCATTTTCATTATAAAAATCTTCTTTATTTTTTTCATCTTTTAATAAAGAACGCATTTCATCTTTAGCTTTACGCATAATCTCGCTGTCTTTTATAATATTTCCAATTTTGAAATCAGGTATTCCGCTTTGTTTATCTCCTAAGAACTCACCAGAACCTCTTAATTCTAAATCCTTTTCTGATATTTTGAATCCGTCAGTAGTTTCACATATTATGTTAATTCTTTCTTTTATGATATCATTTAATTCACTATGAAGTATTAAATAACAATAACCTAATTTATCTCCTCTGCCTACCCTGCCTCTAAGCTGATGAAGCTGCGATAAACCAAAACGCTCTGCCCCTTCTATTAA
Organism: uncultured Brachyspira sp.; assembly: GCF_944390595.1. Taxonomy (GTDB): domain Bacteria; phylum Spirochaetota; class Brachyspiria; order Brachyspirales; family Brachyspiraceae; genus Brachyspira. Next base: position 11,158 of record NZ_CALXRN010000199.1, read on the forward strand.
TATAGTAGTAGCATTAGGATTATCTATGCCTACTTCTATTACTGTTGTTGAAAATAATACTTTTATCTCTCCGTTTGAAAATTTATTCATTATATATTCTTTTTCTTCATCTTTCATTTTACCATGTATTATTTCTATTTGTACATTTGAAAAATAAGTTTCTTTTGATCTTTGAAATTCACTTGAAAGAGTAATGAAATTTGAATCAGTATTTTCTATAAATGGGAAAACAACATACCCTTGTTCTCCCTTTTCTATTCTATTTTTTAAGAATTTATAACAATGATCCCTTTCATAAAGCTCTTTATACTTTGTAAGCACACCTTTTCTGCTGCTAGGCATACTTTTTATAATGGATAAATCTAACTCTCCAAATAATGTTAATGCTAAAGACTGAGGAATCGGTGTTGCTGTCATAAGCAGATAATCAACATTTTCTCCTTTTGAAAGAAGTTTGTTTCTTTGAGCTACCCCGAATCTCTGCTGCTCATCAACTATTGCATAAGATAAATTTTTGAATATAACTTCATCATAAAGTATAGAATGCGTACCTACTAATATATGGCTTTTACCCTCTCTAAGTCTTTTAAGCAAATATCCTCTTTCATTTTGGCTAACAGAGGAAGTTAATATATCAACTTTTATTTGCTCCTCCAAACCTGCTGCTTTAATTATTTTCTTAAAAGTTTTATAATGCTGCAAAGCTAATATTTCTGTAGGTGCTAAAAACGCAGTTTGAAATCCTGATTCTGCAGGTATTAACGATGTTAAAAATGCTACTATAGTTTTACCTGCTCCAACATCTCCTTGAAGAAGTCTGAACATTTGTTTATTTGAAAATAAATCATTCTTTATCTCTTCTATTGTATTTAATTGATCAGGAGTTAATTCAAATGTTAAACTTGATTTAACTTTTTCAATCAAATTAGAAGAATTATATCTTTTCTCTTTTATTAGTATATTCGGCCTTCTTTCACTTAAATGTATATATTGAAAAGTTAAAAACTCTTCAAAAACTAAACTTTCTCTAGCTTCAGCTAAAGCCTCAAAAGAAGTAGGAAAATGCATTTCCATAACCGAAGAAACAAAACTCTTAAGTCTGTACTTCTTTTTTATAATGCTAGGTATATCATATTTCATATTCTTTTCAAAATTAACAAGTTCATCTACAATTAAAGTTCTTAATTTTTTTTGAGAAAGTCCTTCTGTTAATGGATATATAGGAACTATCTTACCATAAGATAATGCATTTGAAGATGGTTTTTCAAATTCTATAACTCTGCATTGTATTTTACCGCGTCCGCTTCTTAAAAATTTTCCAGTAAGATAAAGTTTTGCTCCCTTTGCAATTCCTGCCGGAAGTCTTCCTCCATATATTGGAACCTCGCATATTACATCGCCGTCTGTAACTATTACTAATGGTTTATTTCTATATTGAAAAGTAAAACTTGATATATCTATAACTTCTACATAAACAACGCTTGTTTTTTCCTGATTCTGTAATGCTTCATATATTTTTAATGTTTTTCTTCTGTCATCATAAGTTCTTGGATAAAATGATATAAGATCATATAATGTTATTATATTTTTCTTAGCTAATATTTCAGCGTATTTAGGGCCAACACCTTTCAAATATTTTATACTTTTAATAAAAATTTCTTTACTATAATTGTTTTCTTTCAATTTTTAAAATCTCTAAATAATTTATTAAAATATTACATTATAAATACGAAAATTAATAGTACATTTTTTGTAAAAAAACAGTTGTACGAATAAAAAAAATATGTTACAATTGCGTGTAACAAGTATTGTCAGGAGTCAAACAATGGACAAAGAAAAAATAAAAGGCGTCATAATAGAAAATGATGTAGGAATATTAACAAAATATAAAAATGCTTTTGGAGATGAATTTGATATAAGCGTTTTTAATGATGCTAATTCATCACTAGCCCATATTATTGAAAATAATTTAGATATCTATTTCTATATTATTAGATATAAAGAAGAGGATAAAGATGCTATAAAATTCTTTTCCGATAAAATCAACAAGATTAATCCTCAAATAAAATTTGTTCTTACAGATACTTCAGATGAATCCATTGCAGATGAATACCCTTATTCTTTAGTATTTGTAAAAAACACAGATATTGGAAGCATTGTTCATGCTATTAAATCATATATATCCAATGCTGCTGACAGCAGTTCTAAAAGAAGACAATATTCAAGAGTTAACTGGCCTTTAAATGTTATTATAGCATATAAAGATAAAATTAGAGGAACTATAGATAGAAATATATTATCTATAAGCGGTAATGGAGCATATATTTCTTCAGATACAAATATTCCTGAAAAAGGAGATATGCTTGGTTTAACTATATCTTTTAAAGATTTTAAACTATTTACAGAAGCTAAAGTTGTATGGATAAATAATAATAAACAAAAACCTGATTTACCTAAAGGTTTTGCTGTACAATTTATTGATATAGGTATGGCTTCTCAAAAAATTATAGACCAAATTATTAGAGACAAGTTATTACAGGAAATATTATTAGAATATAACGATGAGAACTTCTCTTCATGATAATTTAGATATAAAAGAAGCAAAAAAAATAATAAGAGAACCTTTTAAACTCATTAGAAATAGTTTATATGCTTCATTTGTTGATGCTAAAAGTAATATTATATATAAAAAATTTAAAAATATAGTTAATATTAATAAATTTTCTTCTATATGTGTTTATATAGATTTTAATAATGAAGTTTCTACATACAAAATAATAAAAAATGCTTTAAGTAATAATATTAAAGTGTCTGTACCATTTCTTATAGACAATCATAATATGATATTAAAGTATATAGAAGATTATGATAAAGATATAAATCGAAATACAAAATTCGGTAACGGGGAACCCTTTGCCCATTGTAAAGACTGCGACATAGAAGGAGTATCAATGTTTATAATTCCTGCTTTAGCATTTGATGAAAAATGCAATAGGCTTGGATTTGGAAATGGATATTATGATAATATATTAAAAATAAATAAAAATGCACTAAGAATAGGCTTAGCTTATGATTATCAAATATTACCTCTAATTCCAAAAGATAATGACGATGAAATATTAGACATTATTATAAGCGAAAGTAAAGTAATCACAGCAATATTCTAATTAACTTTCAGTGCTGTCAGTTTCTTCTTCTTCATCAGTAGTAAATAATTTCTCTAAATCTAATACTACTAATAATTTATCTTCTAATTTACCAACACCTTTTATATATTTCTGACCTATACCTGAAAGCATTGGAGGAGGAGGCTGTATATCAGAATTAGATATAGATACTACTTTTGATATAGAGTCAATAATTATACCCATATCTACATCTTCGATTTTTACTATGATAATACCAGTATTTTTATCACCTTCAATCTCTTCCAAATTAAATCTTTTTTTCAAATCTATAATAGGTATTATATTGCCGCGTAAATTAATAACTCCTTCCACAAAATCTGGAGCATTAGGTATAAGAGTAATCTTTTCCATTTTGATTATCTCTTTAGCCTGCATGATATCTATAGCATATTCCCCGCTTCCTAGTCTGAAAGTAACTAGGTTAGTACTATCTTCAAGCTCAGCTCTGGATTCTGTACTTTCTATAGGTTGTTGCTCTAGCTGTTCTGCCATTTTTATAATGCCTCCATGAGTGTTAGAGTTATTTAATTATCGGAAATATCCTTTTATATTTTATAGCAATATAAAAGATTTTCAATTAAAAAATAACATATTATGGAGATAATGGGGCTCGAACCCACGACCCTCACAATGCCATTGTGATGCTCTCCCAAACTGAGCTATATCCCCTTATATATTTGGCAGTATTTTATATTATTTTAACTTAAAAGTCAACGATTACGGTAAAATATTAGCTGTAACTATTGACATTACAATAAAAATAGTTTATATATTTATTAGAATTTGTTATATAGGTAATTTTATGAAATCAAAGCAAATCAGCACATTTTGGAAGCTGTTTCCATTAATATTTATACTTGTAAGCGTTTTAATATTCACAATTAAATATGGAGTTCCTATAGAATTCTTGCTTACTATAGGAACATTAATATCTTGCATAATAGCACATTTTGCAGGTTATAGCTGGAAAGATATGGAAGATGCTTTTATAAAAAAGATAGTTGACACTTGGCTTGGAGTTTTAATATTTATATTAATAGGTATAGTTGTAGGAGCATGGATGTATGCAGGAACTGTACCTATGTTAATATACTATGGAATCAAATTAATTCATCCGTCTTTTATACCTGTAATGGCCTTTATAGTTACATCATTTCTTTCTATATTTACAGGCACTTCATGGGGTTCTGCTTCTACTGCAGGAGTTGCATTTATTGGAATTGCCCAAGCAACAAACACTCCGCTGCCATTAGTAGCTGGTGCTGTTATAAGCGGTGCATATCTTGGAGATAAAAACTCCCCTATATCAGATACTACTGTATTAGCTGCTATGGGAGCGGGTACTACACTTTCTAATCATATAAAAACTATGCTTGCAAATACAATACCTTCTGCAATACTTGCAGCAATAGTATTTACTGTATTAGGATTCAATGCTTCTTCAAATACCGACATTTCAAATCTTAAAGAAGCAAGCGAAATATTAACATCATTGGATTCAATATTTAATTTCAATATATTTTTATTAATTCCTCCTGCTTTTGTACTTATAGCGAGTGTTAAAGGAGTAAATCCTGTAATCACTATGTTTATAGGAAGTTTAATTGCTATAATATTAGGTGCTGTATTTCAGGATTTCGGAATTATAAATTCTATGAAATCATTTGTAACTGGATTCAATATATCAATGTCCCCTACAGTTAATCCGGAAAGCATACCTCAAAATTTACATACTTTATTAAACAGAGGCGGTATGATAAGCACAATGCCAAGCGTATTATTTTTAATACTTGCTCTCACTTATGGTGCTATGCTTCAGCTAATAGGCACTTTGGATACTCTTATAGAATTATTAATAAAAATAGTAAAAGGTGTAAGAAGTTTAATATTTATAACTTGGTTTACAACATTCACTATAAACTCAGCATTAAGCAGCCTTCAATTTACATTTTTAACATTAGGCTCAGTTCTCAAAGATGTATACAAAAAATATAATGTCAATCTTGGAGTATTATCAAGAACGATGGAAGAAGGAGGAACGCTTACAGAAGTTCTGCTTCCTTGGACTGTTACAGGTGTTTATATGACTTCAATACTTGGAGTTCATACTTTACAGTACATGCCTTACTCATTTTTTAATTTAATAAGCATAGGGCTTTCTTTCATTTATATGCTCACTTTGCCTAAATTTGCGGTATCGATAAACAAAAAGGCTTAACCTTCCCCCGTAGATATATATAGATATATACCTAATATATCAAAAACATTCATGTACAAAGATTATAAAGCATTGTATATTTTTTATATAAAAACAAAAGGATGTTTTAATGATTAAAAAAATTTTAAGAAAAATTAAATCTAAAAATAATAGAAATAGGAGAATTAAGCAAAACAGAAACAACAAAAGAAAATTAAAAAAAGAAAAAGTAATATCCAACAGAATAGAAAAAACAACAACTCTTCAGCATAAAACTCATGTATTAATGAATAATAATACAAGTTATATTGAGAAAAATATATCTTTAATAGATGAAAATAAATATTTAGGAGAAAAGTTAAATAAAAAAATAGAAGAATATAATGAACTATTCATTAAGCTTCAGGAAAAGGAAAAAAAACTAGAAGTAAAATCTAATAATTTAAATGCCAGAGAAGAGGATTTGAATGAAAGAGCTAGCAATATCAGAAAAGAAGAAATAAATTTAAATATAAAAAAAGAATATGTTGATAAAGAAGAACAAAGAGTAGAAAAAAAGATAGAGATTTAGATGAAGAAAGAGAAAATATAAAAAAACGTGAGAATGAATCTAGAGAAGTAGAAGAAAAAGCAAGGGAAATAGAAAAAAAGGCAAGAGAAAACATAGAAAAATATGAAGCAAAATATGAAGAAGTAAAAAAAGATAAAGAATATTATGAAGAAAAAATGGAAGAGCTTGATTCAAGAGAAAGAATATGCAGAGAAAAAGAAGAGGATATAGAATCAAGGGATATTGATTTAAGAGGAAGGGAAGATACTTTTGATTTAAGAGAAAAAGAATTATTTGACAGTTTTGAAAAAGAAAAGGCAGAATGGGAAGAGAAAAGAGAAGAAATAGAAAAAGTATTATCAGAAAAAGAAAAAGAACTTGACAGAAAAATAGCTGCTATAGAAGAGTCTGCTATAGTATTTGAGGATATAAAATTTGATGATACAGAAGACGGAAGAAAAGCAAAAATAGTTGTAAAAGAAGCTATAAGAAGATCTTTAAAACTGCTTGAAGAATTAATGAATGAGTTTAAAGAATTAGAAGAAAAATATTCAAGCGGAACATTTAAAGGTATTGCTATACCTATAGAAGATATAAGTGATTCATTTGAAGAACTAAAAAGTGAATTTAGTAATATCAGCGAACACAATAATGAGTACGAAAATATTTTTGACTTATGGATTAAAGAAGTAGAAAACTATATAGAAGAAACTGATACAAATATAAAAAAACATTTATTCCCAGAAGCATACAGAAGCTGCATATTCGGACTTTCTTACTGCAAAAGCTATATAAAAATGGTGGAAATATTTAATGAATATACTTCTCCAGAAACTTCAGATGAAAGCTCTTCTGATGATGAACATAAAGATTCTGATGGAAACTTTATGAATTGGTATGAAATATTATGGGAAGAAGAGTACGATGAATCAAAATATGAAAAATATACTTTATATTCTGAAAAAGATATAAATAAGCAATACAAAAAAATGATGAAAAAACATCATCCTGATAAAGCAACAGAAGAAAATAAAGAAAAAGCACATGAAAAATCTACAATGCTTAACAAGGCAAAAGAAATATTATCAGATGAATATAAAAAATCAAATTATGACAGAGAATATATGGAATATTTCTCTAAAAAAAATAAATAATATAAGGAGTAAATATGTCAGAAGAAAATAAAATACCTGCATTAAGAAAAGGCAATGTTTCAATCAATAAAAAAAATGATTTAAACAAAATAAAGCC
>NZ_CALXRN010000200.1 GCF_944390595.1 uncultured Brachyspira sp.
GTTCTACTAATGCCTGAAAAACTAGACGTCCGATACGTCCAAAACCATTTATTGCTACTTTTACAGCCATAAATATACTCCTAAATTAAAATAATATCCTATACGCGAACATATAAAATTCAATATATATGCTACCATAAATATATAATAAAGTCAAGTTTTATATTTTGGTTTACATAATATATAATGATGTACTATGTTTCTATTTATTATAATGAATTTATTACAATATATAATTAGGAGGAATTTTTAATAGTTTATGTAATTAGCTATTTAAGTGTTTTTTTATTAATATGTTTTCATACAGTGCAGCAATATATATTTTTTTATTATTGATTTTGACAAATAATCTTTATGCTTTATAATATTAAAATTATAAATTTACTGATATATTAATTCTTGAATAATTAGGAATATTATAGATGTGCAGATTTATTGATTTATTTGCAGGAGTAGGAGGGTTTCATCTAGCTTTTAAGTCTGAGAATTGTGTTTTTGCAAGTGAAATAGACATTAATGCAAGAGAAACTTATAAATTAAATTTTCCAAATACTAGATTGGAAGGGGATATCACAAAAATAGATGAAAAAGATATTCCAGAGCATGATATTCTCTGTGCCGGTTTTCCTTGTCAGCCGTTTTCTGTGGCAGGCTATAGAAAAGGTTTCGAGGATGCAAGGGGAACTTTATTTTTTGATATAGCCAGAATAATAAAATATCATAGACCTAAAGCAGTGCTTCTTGAAAATGTTAAAAATCTTGAAAATCACGACAATGGAAATACTTTAAAAACAATAATAAATATATTAAGGGATTTAAATTATCATGTTTCATATAAGATATTAAATTCAGCAGAATATTCAAATATACCTCAGAATAGAGAAAGAATATTTATAGCTGCTTTTAATAAAGAAAAAGTAAATAATTATTTAAATTTTAAATTTCCAGAACCAATTGAATTGACTAAAACCATATATGATTTTATAGAACATGAAAAGCAAGATGATATATATTATTATAACAGTACAAAATATTATGAAATTTTTGATGAAAATATAAAAAATAAGGATACAGTTTATCAGTGGAGAAGACACTATGTAAGAGAAAATAAATCTAATTTATGTCCTACTTTAACAGCAAATATGGGAGAAGGAGGACATAATGTACCTATCATACGCGATGATTATGGTATAAGAAAGTTAACTCCAAGGGAATGTTTCAATTTTCAGGGATATCCTAAAAATTTCAAACTTCCCAAACAGTCTAATTCAAAATTATATAAGCAGGCAGGAAATTCAATAGTTTATCCGTTAGTAAAAAAAATAGCAGATAACATTCTTAAAATTATAAGTTAATAAAGAGGTGTAAAATGGTTAATTTTTTTGAATTGGATAAAAAAGAAAATAAAAATTATGTAAAATTAATGCAGATAGTTTCAAAACTTTCGAGACTATACAGCGACAGTGATAATCCATATATATATTATAGAGCTATGGAAAATTTATTCTGTTATTGTTTTAATGCTAAGAATTTAAGCCGGTCAGATACAGCTTTTGATGCTAAATTTGATAATATAGGAATAGGATTAAAAACTTTTTTAGGCGAAAATAAAAATTATAGTTTTGAGAAAATAGCAGAGTTTAATAAAAATTCAAATATAATAAAAGAGAAAAAAGATGAAAGGGATATTGCTGAATTTTTATCAAATCTTAGAAATGAAAGAATCAGGCTTGCTAAAGATATTTACGGCATATCTGATTCTCAATACCATATAATAGCAAGAAGAAAAAATTTGCTTTTGTTTTTTGAAACAGATTATGATGAAATTAACATCTCAGATTTAAAAATAGAAAAATACTCTGCAAATGAAAAATCTTTAAATTTTACAGATGGGAATCATTTATATAAATTTAACTTTTCAAAAAGTACATTATTTAGAAAATTTGACATACCTTCAAATAGCTGTACGGCAGAAGCTGTTATATTTGAAAATCCTGCCGAACTCCTGCTTTCTATTGATAAGATTACTTATGATAATAAAAAAGAATTTTACAGCAGCAGAGTAAAATCAGAATATGTTGTTCTTCCATTATACACTATTAAAAATAATATAAAAATAGTTCAGGAAAAATCAGCGCTTAATCAATGGAATGCAAGCGGAAGAAAAAGGGATCCTAATGAAGTGTACATTACTGTACCATCATTAGTTAGGAATAATTTTCCAAATTTTTTTCCCGAGAGAGATACTCCTTTCATTCTGAAAACTCCGATTGGAGAAATATTAAATGCTAAAATATGTCAGGATAATGTCAAAGCTCTTATGACAAATCCTAATAAAGCATTAAGCAGCTGGCTTTTAAGAAATGTTTTAAAATTGAAAGAATTTGAACTTGCAACTATTGAAAGATTAGAGATTTTAGGTATAGATTCTGTTATGATAACTAAAGAAAAAGATAGAGAATATTATATAGATATACAAAGCTGGGGAAGTTATGAAAGATTTATAGAACAATTACAAATGAATGAAAATTAATTTTTATATCGGATTATTAATAATGGCAGATACCAAAACTCCTGAAGAACGAAGCCGGAATATGGCAAATATAAAAAGTGAAAATACTAAACCTGAAAATATTGTAAGGAAATATCTTTTTAAAAATGGATTCAGATATATAAAAAATGATAAAAGATATCCTGGAAAGCCTGATATAGTTCTCCCTAAATACCGTACAGTAATTTTTGTAAATGGATGCTTTTGGCATATGCATAATTGTTCAAGGGGAAGAATGCCGCGTTCAAATCAAAGCTATTGGATTCCTAAAATTCAGCGTAATATAGAAAGAGATAATGATAATAGAGCCAAACTTGAGGCTATGGGATGGAAAGTTATTATAATATGGGAATGCGAATTAAAAAAAAGTATTGCTGAAAAAAGACTGCAATTATTATGCTCTGAAATAAAAGATAATATTAATATATAATTAAGATTCTATTTCAAAATTTTAAAGCATTAAATTTTATTATACATAAAAATTTAATTATTTAGTATTATCATCAGTTTTAAGCACGCTTATAAATGCATCCTGAGGGATTTCTACATTACCAATAGCTTTCATACGCTTTTTACCCTCTTTCTGTTTCTCTAATAATTTTCTTTTTCTTGTGATATCACCGCCGTAACATTTGGCTGTAACATTCTTTCTTAAGGCACTTATATTTTCACGTGCTATTATGCGTCCGCTTATTGCCGCCTGTAATGGTATTTGGAACATATGTTTTGGTATAAGATGTTTTAATTTTTCTATTATCTGTCTTCCTCTGCTTTCTGCATTGCTTCTATGCGCCATAAATGATAATGCATCTACAACTTCGCCATGAACAAGTATATCAATCTTTTCTATTTGACTTTCTCTAAAGTCTGAAAAATCATAATCGAATGAAGCATAACCTCTTGATATAGATTTTAATTTATCATAAAAGTCATATACAACTTCTATCAAAGGCAAATCAAATTTAATCTCTGCTCTTTTATCATCTAAATAATTTAAAGAAGTTTGCGTTCCTCTTCTGTCTATACAAAGAGAAATAATGTTTCCTAAATAATCAGTTGGTACTATTATAAGAGCATTAATAAAAGGCTCATAACATTTTTCTATATATTGTGCAGTAGGGAAATCTGCAGGGTTATCAATAATTTTTTCCTCTCCGTTTGTGAGTTTTAGTTTTACTTCTACTGAAGGGCTGGTTATTACGAGATTAAGATTAAACTCTCTTTCAAGTCTTTCCTGTACAATCTCTAAATGAAGAAGTCCTAAAAATCCGCATCTGTAACCAAATCCTAAAGCTATAGAACGCTCAGGCTCATAAACTAAAGAAGCATCATTAAGTTTTAATTTTTCTAATGCTTTTTGTAAATTTGTATAATCCTCATCTTCAGCAGGGAAAATTCCGGCAAATACCATAGGTAAAACTTCTTTATATCCTATCAAAGGCTCATCTGAAGGATCTTCTTCAAGTGTAATGGTATCTCCTATTTTTATATCAGATATATTTTTAATGCCCGCAATAATATATCCAACCTCGCCGCTTTTAAGTTCATTAGCAGATTTAAGTCCAAGCAAAAGAGTTCCGCATTCTTCAACTTCATATTCTGCTTTTGTCTCCATTAAAAGAAGCTTATCATTCTTTTTTATAGAGCCGTCAAATATTCTCACTATCATAACAGCACCGCGAAAAGGATCATAATAAGAATCGAATATCAAAGCTCTTGTTTTTTTATTTGTATTATCCTTAGGAGCAGGTATCATCTTAACAACCGCTTCAAGTATTTCATCTATTCCAATATCATTTTTTGCACTTGCTAAAACTATATCTTCTTTATTAACTCCAAATTCTTTTTCCATCTGCTCTTTACAAAGTTCAATATTAGCAGCAGGCAAATCTATTTTATTTATGACAGGAACAATCTCCAAATTATTTTCAAAAGCAAGATAAAAGTTAGAAATAGTCTGAGCCTCAACTCCCTGAGCAGCATCAACAACAAGTATAGCTCCTTCGCATGCAGCAAGAGAACGTGAAACCTCATAATTAAAGTCAACATGCCCTGGAGTGTCAATCAAATTAAGAGTATACACTTCTCCGTCTTTAGCCTGATAGGATAATTTAACAGCCTGACTTTTTATTGTTATTCCTCTCTCTCTTTCTATATCCATAGAGTCCAATATCTGAGCTTTCATTTCTCTGCTTGATACAGCTTTAGTATGTTCTATAATTCTGTCTGCTAATGTACTTTTTCCATGATCAACATGTGCTATGATACAAAAATTTCTAATTTTTTCTGCGTATGACATTTATAAAAATTTATCCTTAAATAAAATTGATTGGCTTATATAGATGATATATTATAATATAGCAGGACGCTTTTTGCAAATTATTTTAAAAAACATTAAGGTATTTTATTATTGACTTTTTTTAAAAAATATTATTTTTTTTATTAGAATATGTACTTTATGTATTATATTTGGGAATAAAAACTATGAAGAATAAAATATTTATTATATTAATAGCAGTATTATATTTTACAGCATGTAATAATCAAAATAATAAAGAGTATATACCGCCTAAAAAGACTGGTACTAACGAAGTAATAAAGGTTGGTATATATGTATATGACTCTCCATTTGTATATTTAGATAATGATAATATAAGCGGATTCGATTATGATTTGATAAATGAAATAGCAAAGGTTTTTAATTTAAAATTAGAATTTATGCAAATGAAATTTGATAAACTAATTCCTTCATTGCAAATTGGAGAAGTTGATTGCATTATAGCCGGATTATCTGTAATTGAAGAAAGAAAAAAATTGATAAGTTTTTCTGCAAAATATTATCAATCTTCAAAATCTATACTTGTTAATAAAAATGATGAAAGTATTAAAACTACTAATGATCTTATTGGAAAAACTATTGGTGTTATAAGAGGTACTGTAGGAGATATTACTGCATCAAAAATTAATGGAGTAAATGTAGAGAGATACGGCAGCAGTGCTTCTACTTTGCTTTCATTAAAAATAGGGGCAATAGATGCTGTTATGTTCGATAAGGTAACATGCGAATATTATACGCAGTATGATAAAGATGTAAAGATAGTAGAAGGAATAGAATTTCCTGAAGATGATTATGCTATAGCTGTAAGAAAAGATGATGATGAGCTGCTTCAAAAAATTAATGTGGGTTTATATACCATTATGAATAATGGAGTATATGACGAATTAGTTGAAAAATATCTGAAATCATTTTAAGTTTTTTATTAAAAAAATATAATATTAAAAAGTTTGAAAAAAAAGCCATTATATTATAAAGTATAAAGAGTTAATAATTTTTAGGGAGAATAATAAAATGGTAGTAGAGCCGAAGATATTAAATAATATATGTATAACTGCTCATCCTATAGGCTGTGCAAAAGAAGTAGAAAATCAAATAAATTATGTTAAATCAAAACCTAAGGTAAAATCTAATGTGAAAAATGCTCTTATACTAGGTGCTTCAGGCGGATACGGACTTGCAAGCAGAATAGCTATAGCTTATGGTCTTGGAGCTAAAACTATGGGAGTATCTTTTGAAAAAGAAGCTACAGGAAAAAGAACTGCTACTCCTGGTTGGTATAATAATGAGGCTTTTGCTAAATGCTGCGAGATAGACGGAATAGCTCAGAAGAATTTAATACTTGATGCTTTTTTAAATGCTTCAAAAGAAGAAGTTATTAAAGAAGCTAAATCATTTTTTAACGGTGAAAAAATAGATTTGGTTATATACAGCTTAGCAGCTCCTGCTAGAATGGATGAATCAACAGGAACACTTTACCGTTCTGCATTAAAACCTATAGGAAAAACTTATGACGGAATAGGTATAGATTTTATGAAAGAAGAGTTGTTAAATGTAAAAATTGAACCTGCTAATGATGAAGAAATTAATGCAACAGTTAAAGTTATGGGCGGAGAAGATTGGGAATTATGGACTAATGCTTTATTAGATGCTGATTTGCTTAGTGAAAATGCTGTTAATATTGCTTATTCATATATAGGACCTCAAATGACTAAATCAATATACAGAGAAGGTACTATAGGAAGAGCTAAGGATCATATTGAGGCTGCTGCTCATAGTTTAGATAAAAAAATGAATGAGAAAATAAAAGGACATGCTTATGTTTCTGTAAATAAAGCTGTTGTAACAAGAGCTTCCGCTGTTATACCTACTGTTCCTCTTTATATAGGAATATTATTCAAAGTGATGAAAAATAAAGGTATCCATGAAGGATGTATTGAGCAAATGTACAGACTTATAAGCGAAAAACTTTACAGCGGCAATGCTGTGCCTGTAGATAATGAAAACAGAATAAGATTAGATGACTGGGAATTGAGAGATGATGTTCAAAGCGAAGTTTTAGAATCTTGGAATAAGTTAACTAAAGACAATGTAAAAGAGATAGCTGATATGTCTTTGTTTAGAAAAGATTATATGAATATGCATGGCTTTGAAATTGAAGGTATTAACTATTCTGAGGATGTTCAAATATAATTTTATAATTTAAGCAGAATTTTCAAGAGGGCTTTATTGCCCTCTTATTTTTTATAAAATTATTAATATCATAAAATATTAAATTTAATTATATCTAAAAGAAAATCTTTTTTTATTAATTAGAATGTCATTATTTCATGCCAATATGTATCGAAATATCTATACATTCCTAAGCCTGGAGAATAATAGCTGTAAATTTTGACAAAATCTTTTAAAGCATCTTTGAATGAATTATTATTAATATATCCTTTTCTTGCCATATAAAGCAGTGCTATAGAAGGAGACCTAGACATTCCGAAATTACAATGCACTAAAACTTCCATATCTTTTATATGTTCATCTATAAATTCCATAGATCTTTTTATCATTGGGAATGCATATTCAAAAGATAAACTTGATATATCAAGAAGATTTAAATACAAATTATTATTTATTTCAAATACTTTTGTATCTCCTCTATTTCCATGTACCGCATTTACAAAACAGCTTTGGCAGGCATGAACTATAGCTCCTTTAAAATTTCTGCAGTCTTTATCGCCTCCTACATAGAGGTTATCATAAAGTTTTTTCATAGATAAATCCTAATTTCATTAATATTTATTTAGTTATCATAACATGAATGTAAAATTATATAAACTATTTAAATTTTATGTAAATAAAATTTGAATAATATAAAACAATTATTAT
>NZ_CALXRN010000201.1 GCF_944390595.1 uncultured Brachyspira sp.
AGATATTTCTCTAATATCAGTCCATTTTACAAATATATTTTTATTTTTTAATAGCATATTATACATTATACCATTTTCATCTAAAACAATTATAGGCTTTCCTAATTTTAGTAACTGAACTATAAAAATCAAAAAGTGTATTAAAAAAAATGACAAACTAACAACAAATAATATTTTTTTATAAGAATTTGAATGCATAAAAGATAATATTGAAATTACAATAAAAACAGAAGAAAATAATAATAATAAAACTAATTTTCTTTTGCTGTTATATATTTCAATTTCAGGCAATTCATCACTATTATTATTTAGTAAATCATTATTCATAAATAATCGATTCTCCAATTTATATATAATTAACTTATATACTAAATAATATAATAATTCAATAGTATTGATGATTGACAAATAATTATTTTAATTTAAAATTCCGCCTGCGTTAAAATTAAAGATAAAAAGGAATAAAATGTTAAAAAGGATTATACCAATATTTCCTATACTATCAGGAATATTATGGGGAGCAGCTGGAATATTTGTAAGAAAATCTATAGATTTAGGTATGAATAATATAACTATAGTATCTTCTAAAATGATTATAGCTGTTATTGTAATGTTTATTTCAATACTTATATATAAAAAAGAATTAATAAAAATCAAAGTTAAAGATATATTTATGTTTATATCAGCTGGTATAGTTGGTATGTTCGGAATAAATATTTTTTTTAATGAGTCTGTAAAATATTTATCATTATCATTAGCAGCTGTTTTATTGAGTTTGTCTCCTGTATTTGTTGTGCTTCTTTCTTATTTTTTCTATAAAGAGAAAATTACTTTAATAAAAATAATTTCTATAATATTGGCATTTATCGGATGTGTATTTGTGAGTAATGTTTTGTATTCTGATGTACGATTATCATTATGGGGAGTGGCAAGCGGATTGCTTTGTGCTCTTTCTTATGCTCTTTATACTATAATATCAAGAAAGGCCATAAATAAAGGATATAATTCACTTACTATAACTTTATATGCATTTATATTTATTTCAATTGTTACAATACCTTTTGCTGATTGGAATACTGTTGCATATCTTATAAAAGAATATAAAGTATCTGTATCTATATTTATTATTATGCATTCTATATTAGTTTTGATACTGCCTTATTTATTTTATACAATATCATTAAATCATATGGATGCAGGAAAGGCTTCTATTTTAGCATCATGCGAGCCGGCAGCTTCAACGATATTCGGTGTAATATTTTTTAATGAAATACCTACTATTCTTTCTGTGTTTGGTATTATTTTGACTATAGTTGCTTTAATATTACTTAGTATGCCTAATAAAAAGAATAATTGATGATTATGTATTTTTTACCATTTCATCAATATTTTTTGTTCTTCCGCTTTTACAATAGGGGCATTTTTGAGGATTTATTTTAAAAAATAATATAGATATTGTTGTTTTTTTTCTTCTTACACTAAATCTTCTGTTACAGCTTTTGCACTTGTAAAAATAAGGAGGTTCATCTAAACGCATAAAATACCTTTATTAAATTTATTATATTCTTTATTATCGTAAAAATCTAATTTTTATTTAAGTAAGTGAATTTATACTTCTATGATACAATACTAATAATTTAACAACTCTTGAATAGCTTTTTACACCATCTTTTTGATTATTTGCTTTCAAATATGTATCATTAACTTTTTGACTCACTTTTGATAAATTTCCCATATATTTCTGCCAAAACTCATAATATTTTTTTATTTCTTCTTTAGTGTCATTATTTAAATTAGACATTAAATGAGCATAATTTTCATCTCTTTTTAGTTCTCCCAACACATATAATAAAGCTTCAAAATTAGCAGAATATCTTATAAAAGGATCGCTATGTTTTGAACATGCTATGTATGCTATAAAATTAGCCTCATCTTCATAAGCTATCCCTATTTTATGTGCCATTTCATGTCCTATTGTGAAAGGCAATGATATATTAGGTATAAGCGTATTAACATTTGCTTCTGATGTAAATGGAGAGTATATACCTGTTATCTGTAAGTACAGAAATAGTTTTGACATCATTATGGGCTTCGTTTTGGAATATGACATTGATAAGAAATCAAACTCTTCAAATACTTTATTATATTCAGATTCTACCATTCTATTCAAAGCCTGATAATTAGTAACCACTTTAATATATTTCATTTCATCTTTTAAATTGTTAATGTTTTTTATTAAATTATCAGCTAATAAATAAATATCATCATTATTTATTGGTTTATCATTATATGATGAATAGTTTTCTATTAATGGTACTCTATTATAATTTAATCCCCATACTGCAAGAAAAAGAATATATATAATGATTGCTAAGCATACTAAATTATAAATAAAATTTCCAAATATTTTTAGTTTATCTTTTATATCTTTTTTTGAAAAAAGTATTTTTTTTACAGTTAATATAATATACAAAATTATTAAAAGTATAAATACAATTAATAAATATTCTCCAAGTGAAAAACTCAATAATGATGTTAGATTTCCTATATTTCCTGCTATGAACTTATATACTATTCTTGAATAAAAATTTTCTATAAAATTTTGAGAAAAGGTTATTATTCTTAATATAACAGCTATAAAAATAATAGAAAGTATGAATATTATCTTTGTTTTATTTTTCATTATAAATATATTATACTTAAAATTTTTTATTTTGTCAAAATCTATTTAAAATAATTTATATATATTCAATTTATAATACTATTGATATAATAATCATTATATATATAATCATTATATTAAAAAAATTAAATTAGGAAATAATATCAATGAACTATCGTATTTTCATCGAAAAAAAAGACGGCTTTAATTTGGAAGCTAAAAGATTAGAAAATCAATTAAAAGAAAATTTCAAAATAAAATGTAATGTAAGACTTTTAAATGTTTATGATATCTTTAATATAGAAGAAAGTCAGTTAAATAATTCCATTAAAGTAATATTTTCAGAACCTCCTACTGATAAAATAGTAGAAAAGAAAGAGTTTGAAAGTTTAAAGCATTTTGCCGTAGAATATTTACCCGGACAATTCGATCAAAGAGCAGATTCAGCATTACAATGTTTGAAGCTTATTTATAATGATATAAAAGATGCAGCAATAGTAAGCGGAAAGGTTGTAGTTTTTGAAGGAAATATAGATGATGATACTATAGAGAAAATAAAAAAATTCTATATTAACCCTGTAGAAAGCAGAGAAAAAGATTTAAATAAATTAGAAATAGAACCTTATCAGAAAGCTGATGATATTAAAGATTTAGATAATTTTATTAACTTAAATATAGATGAACTTCATAAATATAGAGATGCTCTTGATTTGGCTATGACTTATAAAGATATAGAGTTCGTACAAAATTATTTCAAAAATGAAGAGAAAAGAAACCCAACAGAAACAGAAATAAAAGTACTCGATACATATTGGTCAGATCATTGCCGACATACAACATTCATGACAAAGATTACTGATGTAAAATTAGAAAATGATAATAGTAATTTTTCAGAAGTTATACTCAATGCTATTAATAGATATTATAGTATGAGAAAAGAGCTTTACGGTGAGGATGTTGATAGTAAAAGAGATATTAATTTAATGGATATGGCAACTGTATCTGCTAAATATATAAAGAAAAAAGGAAAACTTGAAGATTTAGAAATTTCAGATGAGATAAATGCATGTTCTATTTATATAGATGTTGATGCTGTTGATGAGAACGGAAAAAATAAAACAGAAAAATATTTATTGATGTTTAAAAACGAAACTCATAATCACCCTACAGAGATTGAACCTTTCGGAGGTGCTTCTACTTGTTTGGGAGGAGCTATAAGAGACCCTCTTTCTGGAAGAAGCTATGTATATCAGGCGATAAGAGTTACAGGAAGTGCTAATCCATTAGAAAAGCTAGAGGATACTTTGCCAGGTAAACTTCCTCAGAAGAAAATTACAACAACTGCAGCAAGCGGATATTCTTCTTACGGTAACCAAATAGGGCTTACAACTTGTTTAGTTAATGAAGTATATGATGAAGGATATAAGGCAAAAAGACTTGAAGTAGGTGCAGTTGTTGGAGCTGTTCCTGTAAATTATGTTCGCAGAGAAAAGCCTAAAGCAGGTGATATAGTTATAGTGCTTGGAGGAAGAACAGGAAGAGACGGATGCGGCGGTGCTACTGGTTCATCAAAAAGCCATACTGATACATCTTTAAGACTTTGCGGTGCTGAAGTACAAAAAGGTAATGCTCCGGAAGAGAGAAAGATTCAAAGATTATTCAGAAATAAAGAGGTTACTAAATTAATAAAAAAATGTAATGACTTCGGTGCCGGCGGTGTTTCTGTTGCTATAGGTGAATTATCAGACGGAATTGACATTAATCTTGATGTGTTGCCTGTTAAATATTTAGGTTTGAATGGTACTGAACTTGCAATATCAGAATCTCAGGAGAGAATGGCTGTTGTTGTTGAAAGTAAGGATGCAGATACATTTATAAAACTTGCCAATGAAGAAAATATTGAAGCTACAAAAGTTGCAACTATAACAGATACTAACAGACTTGTAATGTATTTGAAAGGCAAAAAAATTGTAGATATAAGCTGTAAGTTTTTAGACACTAACGGAGCTAAACAAGAAACTAATGCTGTACTTAAAGATATTAATTTTGAAAATAATCCATTTAACACAAAGAATGCATGTTCTTTAACATCTCATTGGTTTAATATGATAGAAGATTTGAATGTTGCTTCTCAAAAGGGACTTATTGAAATGTTTGACTCATCAATAGGAGCAACAACTGTATTAATGCCTTTCGGCGGAAAGTATCAAATGACTCCAAGCGATGTAAGCATTCAAAAAATACCTATATTCGATAATAATGCAAAACAAATAAATACTGCTTCTGCTATTACTTGGGGATACAATCCTTCTATAATGAAATGGTCAGAGTTCCATGGAGGAATATATTCTGTAATAGAATCAATGTCAAAACTTGTTTCTATAGGTGCTGATTATAAAAATATAAGATTATCATTTCAAGAATATTTTGAGAAATTAGGTAATGATGCTAAAAAATGGGGTAAGGTTTATTCTGCATTACTCGGCACAATATATGCTCAGACTGAATTTGATATACCTGCTATAGGCGGTAAGGATTCTATGAGCGGTACTTTTAATAATATATCAGTGCCTTCCACTTTAATATCATTTGCAGTATCAACTGTTGACAGTAGTGATGTTATATCTCCGGAGTTCAAATCAGCTAATAATTATGTTTACTTAATAAAACATAATATGCTAGAAAATTACATGCCTAATGTTTCTGAAATAAAAGAGAATTTTGACTTTATATATAAAAACATAAAAGACAAAAAAATATTATCAGCATACACTATCAAATTCGGAGGTATTGCTGAAGCTTTAACAAAAATGTCTTTTGGTAACAGAATAGGCGTTGATATAAAAGATGAGCTTTATTTCTTTAATTTAATGCCTGCTTCATTTATAATTGAAACTAAAGAAGAATTAAATTATAAAAATGCTGTACTTATAGGAAAAACTATTAATGAATATAAAATAAAAGTATGCGGAGAAACTGTAGATTTAGAAGAAGCAGAAAAATCATGGCTTGAAAAATTATCTCCGGTATTCCCTTATAAAACTTATGAAGATATTGAAACTTATACATTATCTGAATACAAAAGAGAAGCACCATTTATATGCAAAAATAAAACAGCTAAGCCTAATGTTTTAATAGCAGCATTCTTAGGTACTAACTGTGAATATGATACTCAAAAAGCATTCTCTGATGCAGGAGCTAATACTGATATTTTTGTATTTAGAAACATTAAACCAGAATACATAAAAGAATCTATTGATGAAATGTCTAAAAAAATAGATAATTCTCAAATATTTATGATTCCAGGAGGATTTAGTGCTGCAGATGAGCCTGATGGTTCCGGAAAGTTTATTTCTGCAATACTTACAAATGAAAAAATAAAAAATTCTATACATAAATTATTAGAACGCGACGGACTTGTT
This sequence comes from uncultured Brachyspira sp., assembly GCF_944390595.1. Taxonomy (GTDB): domain Bacteria; phylum Spirochaetota; class Brachyspiria; order Brachyspirales; family Brachyspiraceae; genus Brachyspira. Next base: position 6,085 of record NZ_CALXRN010000201.1, read on the forward strand.
TTGGGTATATGTAATGGATTCCAAGCATTAATAAAATCAGGGCTTCTTCCTTATGGTAAAATAGGAAATATTACAGAAAAATCTCCTACTCTTACATTCAATAAAATAGGAAGACATATTTCCCAAATGGTAACAACAAAGGTAGTATCAAATAATTCTCCTTGGCTTTATAATATACCTGTAGGAAGCGAATTAGTTGTACCTGTTTCTCATGGTGAGGGAAGATTCTTTGCTGATGAAAATATAATAAAAGAATTAATCAAAAAAGGACAGATTGCTACTCAGTATGTTAACTTTGAATCAAAACCTACTAATGAGTTCAGATTCAATCCTAATGGTTCTGCTTATGCTATTGAAGGTATAATTTCAGAGGACGGAAAAGTATTAGGTAAGATGGGACATAGCGAAAGATACTCAAATAATTTATATAAAAATATAATAACAAAAGATATTTACAACATTTTTGAAAACGGCGTAAATTATTTCAAATAAAAAATATTATAAATATATAAAAATGAAGCCATAGTCTTAAATTAAAAGATTATGGCTTTTTAATCTAAACATTGAGGATTAGTTATTTCAAATCTTTCATCAATATTTTTCTCGCCCCATTCGCACATAGCTTCTAATATTTTTGATAATGATTTTCCTTTCTTTGTAACAGAATATTCTACTTTTGGCGGTACTTCCGGATATACTTTTCTGTTAATAAGTCCGTCTTCTTCTAACTCTCTAAGCTGATTAGTTAATGTTCTTTGTGATATAGGCTTCATATAACGCAGCATTTCATTAAATCTTTTTGTTTTATTTTCTATAAGATAATTTAGTATAAGAGGCTTATATTTTCCTCCTATCATATAAAGTGTTATTCCTATTTCCGATGCAACTTTAATTTTTTTCATAAGTAAATCCTATTATTTTAATAGTGAAATTAATGTTACTTAATAACAGTTATTTCCGTTCTTGTGGAAGTTATTTATTACTGTATTATAAGTCATAAATTATTTTTATAAAGGAGTTTTTTTATATGAAGAAATTAGTAGTAATTACAGGAGCTAGTTCAGGAATAGGAATGGAGATAGCAAAAAGATTTTCACAGAATGGATATCCAACACTTTTAATGTCAAGAAGAAAAGATATTATGGATAATTTGAATTTGCCTAATTCTATTAGTGCTAAAGTTGATGTTACAAATTTAGAAGAAGTAAAATCAGCTGTAAAAATGGCTGAAGATAAATACGGAAAAACAGATTTGCTTATAAACTGTGCTGGTGTAATGCTTCTTGGTAATATAGATAAACAAAGCTATAATGAATGGAAAAATATGATAGATGTTAATATAAATGGAATATTAACTACTACAAATATTATACTTCCGGATATGATAAAAAGAAATGAAGGAACTATTATAAATATAAGCTCTATAGCCGGAAGAAAAACATTTAAAAATCATGGAGTATATTGCGGAAGTAAATTCGCCGTACATGCAATAACAGAAAGTATTAGAGAAGAAGTAGCTGATAAAAATGTTAGAGTAATTGTTGTAGCTCCTGGTGTTGTTGAAACTCATCTTTTAGATCATACAACAGATGAAAATATAAAATCTGATTATATTGAATGGAAAAAAAGCATAGGTAATGGCTTAAATGCCTCTGATATACTTAATTGTATAGAGTTTGCCTATAATATGCCTCAGGATATATGTGTAAGAGAGTTGGTAATAGCAAAAACAAAACAAATAGATTAATAAGAATTAAAGCCGTAATGATTTTAATTTTCATTATGGCTTTTTATTTTAAAGTATTAATTATGCTATTTTATTATAAATATATTAAAGTTGTTTTTATAAAAATATTGATATTGTAATACAATACAGTATGTATAAATATATAATATGATTTTATGAGCCGGCATATTAATTTTAAGAAATTGCATCCGATAATATACTCATATTTGAAAAGGTTATATGTTTATGTATTTTAATATAAGAATTAGTTCCAAAATTTTTTATTTTTTTATATTGGCATGTATTCTTTTTACAATATATATTTTTGTTTTTAGTTCAAAAGGCTTCCTTACATTAGATTCTAAAAAGGTCTTAATAGATAATAAAAAAGAAAAGATAGAAGAATTAAATAGAAGAAAAACCCAAATATCAAATAATATAGAAAGATTAAAAAATGACAAAGAATATATTCTTTCTTATGCAAAAACTTTTGGCTATTTAGATGAAGCTAAAAATGAAAAAATAATAAAAATAATTAAAGATGAAACAGAAGAAAGCACAAAGCCTTCAAGCTCATATTCTTATTCAAATAGTGAAAATGATAATTATATAAATATAAGAGGTGCTTTAATATTAGCATTTTTAATAGCATTATGCTTTGTATTCTATTTAATATTATTAAATAAAAATTTACTTCCAAAATTTATAAGAAGAAAAAAACCTGTTCATCATAATGGGTGACTTAATGATAATAAAAATCCTCCATCTTTAGTGACAGGTTCGTAATAAGGCATAAAATGCCAACTAAATCCGTCTTTATTTTTTCCAAATACTCTTTGGTAACTATCATAAGCTACAGCAGCACCGCAAAATACTGCAGCTGTTATTTCAAATAGAGTAGGTGATATCCATAAAGATTTATATCTGTTTCTTCCTGTAGTTGATGGTGCTACATTGGCATTTTCTAAGCTTTCTAATCCGAATACTAAATAAGTAGCATAAGTATATGAGAAAAATGCGGTAAGTATAAAAGTTACTTCTGTGTATCTAAACGGATTACTTTTAAAAGATTCTTCAGGAAGTACTGGTGAACTTGTTACTCCATTTTGACTTATAATATTATTTCCATCCATCATAAAGAAAGAATTCATATTATTTGTATCAATATTATATTCAGATTTGAGTTCTTCTTGAGTTTCTGTTATTTCATTTCGTTCCTGTGAGGCATTAGTTTCATATTCTTTTGTAATATCAGAAAAATAAAATGCTCCGAAAACTGTATTTGAAAATAAACAAATTGAAATTACTAATATATTAAACAACCTATACATTATAAAATAAAATACGCTCCTAAAGTAAATTCTAAACCGGTAAGATTAACAGGCTTAATTTTTTCCGGCAAAGTAAATTCATTTCCATCACTATAAACACCTAAATTAATAGGATCGGTATAAAATCTATATCCAACACCAAAATTCATTCCTATAGTATCAGTGATATTATACTGTAAAGAAGCTATTGCTCCTATACCAAACATAATATCTCTGGATTCAATTTTACTGCCGTTTAATAAATAACTGTAATTATCTGTATAATAATTTCCGCCGTATATTTCTCCTATAGTTGTAAATGTTATACCCATTCCAATATATGGAGATATCACAAGCCTTAGTACTTCTTTATAAAGATTTATATTAATATCAAAATTAAATCTAGTATCTACACCATAACTGCTTTTTAGAAAATCACCGAAAAGTATACCGACACTTAAATTAGGTGAAAATAATTCTCCGTTATATCCTATTTTTAAATGCAATCCTAAAGCATATTCATTTTTATTTAATAATATTCTTAATTTTCCCTCATTAGGCCTTATTGGACTTTGATATGTTTTTTCAAATGGTTTTATATTGTATGAAGCATAATTTAATGCTATGCCTATTCCAAAATCACCTATATATGTTTCTCTTGCTATATCTCCAATTGCTATATTATTTCCTCTTGTAATTTTGGCTATTGAATATTCGCCTCCTAATTCTTTAATTCTCAAAGTTCCTTTATATTTATATCCGCCTTTTATTATAGTTCCGGATGGAAGTACTATGTCATCTTTTTCAGAATATACTTTAAATCTTGTTTTTTTATCTACACCATGAGTTTTTCCTGCCAATAATATAACATTTCCATCGCTTATATCTGCAATCTTTATTGTTATTTTAAATGTATTTCTCATTTTAGTTTCTACTTTTCCGACTAAGTCGTTAACAGCATCATTAATTGCAGTTTCTCTAAGAGCATAGGAAGGATAACTTGAAACACTATAATAACTTGTACCTTTTAATCTTGAAGAATTTAATATTTTAGTGGTTTCAACATCTACTATTTGAAGTACTAACTCTACATCGCCGTATACAATTCCTGTTCCTTCATAGCTGTCATAATCATAAGTAACATTTGCAGATGTAAGCTTTCCTATGATAGCCTTGGAATATCCGTATATTTTTCCAACTTCAATAACCTGCTTATCAGTTATGCCTGTTAATTGAAGTTCCATTTCTTTTAAGTATTTATCTAAATTTTGCCTGTCTACAACATTAAATCTTCCCATTCTAGTAAGAGCATTTTCTATTAATGCTGTTACTTTTTTACCTAATCCTTTACCGTATGCTCCAGCTGGATCTTGTATTTCAAATACAGCTATATTTTCTTTTTGGTATTTTTTTCCTATTTCTTGAGGAAATATAAAACCTGTAAATAAAATTAGAAATAGTAAAATAAATTTTTTCATTAAATTAATCCAATATAAGATTATTCATAACCAACTTTATATTTATGATACTACATCATCAAAAAAAGTCAAATATATAAATTTAAATTTGATTGATAAATTATTAAAAAGAATGTATTATTAATAAAAAATATATGGAGTTTTTATATGAGTGAAAATACTATCAAATACAGTTCTGCTGGTAATTTGATTTCTTTAACCATGGATAAATCTTTTAATATATTAAGTTTAAATATAGATGAAAGCCTATTAATAAAAGATCAAAAAGAATTATTAGAAGAAATGATAACTTCAAGTATCAATGAGGCCGTATCAAAAGTAAAGGAATTAAAACAGAATAATGATGAGCCTGAACATATTAATAAAAGTGCTAAAGATAATATTAATCCATTCAATATGAATTGGGGAGAGATGAATAAAATGTTCAGTGATATAAGTAAAATGACTTCTGTAGAATATAAAGATGGTAAACTCAATATATCCTTAGATTCTATAACACCGGATATGATTTCAAAGATGAATGATATGATGAACAATATGAATAATAATAAAGATGATGATAAGGATTAAAATTTGAATAATATTCCTTCTTTGGATAAACTCAATCAAATAATATCAAGACTTCCAGGTATAGGCGGAAGAACTGCTATGCGTCTTGCATTATATTTATTTGATTGCGATGAGGAGTATTTAAAAGAGTTTGCTAATACTTTATTAACATTGCATGATAATATAAAACTATGTACAGAATGTTATAGCTTGAGTGAAGATGATATATGTTATATTTGTGCAAATGAAAATAGAGATCATAAAAGAATATGTATTGTTGAAAATTATCCGGATATGCTTGCAATAGAAAAAACAGAGGAGTATAACGGGGTTTATCATGTATTAGGAGGTCTTATAGCACCTCTTAAAGGTATTGGAATAAGTGATATAAGAATAAAGGAGTTTATAAAACGTATTAACGACAACACAATTGATGAAATAATGATAGCATTTAGTGCCTCATTAGAAGCTGATACAACAGCATCATATATACATAAAGTTTTGAAAGACAATAATTTTAATGGTAAAATTACACGTATTACCTATGGAATTTCCTTATCCAGCGACATAGAAAATGCTGATTCAAGGTCTTTAGCTAGAAGTATAATAGATAGGGTAGAAATGGATTAGTTTATTTCATTTTCTTTATATCGGCATCCATTTTTTTCTTCCAAAGGTCATACATTTTCTTTTTCTCTTCAGATTCTTCTACTTCATTTAAATAAACATGTATTCTTCTAAGGGAAGCTATGATATTTAATGCCATTTTCATATCATCTAATCTTTTATCCTGCAATTCATATTTAGTTCTGTATTGTTCAGCAGCAGCAGCCAATAAAGTTTTTACAAGATCCATCATTTTTACTCTGAATTTATATCCTTCTAATTCAGGACTTAATTCTTTTATATAATTTTTAAAATCTATCATATTTTTGGCTAATATTGCAAATCTGCCTTCTATTTCAATAAAATTTTGAAGCCATTTAGAGTTTTCTCCATAGCAGTATTTGAAATAATCTATAACATATCCGAATGAACATACAAATTTATATCTCCATTCATCAGTTAATTTATCTTTTAAATATTCATGTATTTCTTCATTTAAAGATAAAGAGTCATCTGTATGATTGCCGAATACTTCTTCTAACAGCATTATTGCTTTATTAATATATCTTCTGCCGTCATTTAATTGATTATCAGAACGTACCTCTATGTATTCTATAGCAATGTAGCATATTGTTGCAATGAAAGAAGATGCTCTAATATAGAGTATAGCAGCATCTATTTTTTTTCTTGATGCCTCAAACGGATCTTCTATAGATAATAAATCTTTTTCAACTTTTGCTAAAAGCTCTTCAGTACCTGCAAGCAAATCTTTATATTTATTTTGCATCCTAGTACACTCTGCTTTAGCAGCTTCGCTTATTTTTGCCATAATAAAACTCTCCAAAATAATTATCGGAAAATAGTATTTAATTGTTTAAACTAACTGGTATAGAAACAAAAAATGTTGTTACTTTAAAATTTTCATTTATACTTTTAAGCATTATGCTTCCGCCATGTGCTTCTACTATTCTTTTAGATATTGCTAAACCTATTCCGACTCCATGGCTTTTTGTTGTAAAAAACGGAGTGAATATTTTATCAGCCAATTCAGGTTCTATGTATGAATTTGTATTTTCAACTATTATATCTATCATAGATTCCTTATAAGCATTGTCGTTAAATATAACACTAATTATAGAGTTTTCTTCACTATCATTTATAGCATCTATAGCATTTATTATCAGATTGAATATGACTTCATTCATCCTGTCATAATCCCATCTTACAATATTTTCTTTTGTAATTTTAGCAGCATAAAATTTTATATTTTTACCGCTCTTTTTTATATATTCCTTTGATAAAATAGTTAAATATTTTATCATATCGTCAATATTAATATTATCTATTTCTAAATTAATGCTTTTAGCAAATGATAAATTCCTTCTTAAATAATTTTCTAAATTTTCAACTTCACTCGCTATTATTTGAGCATAATTTTTTATAGTTTCATCATTACTTACTTTTACTAGTCTATTTGCAAATCCGGCTATAGGTACTATAAAATTTCTTAAGTTATGTGCCATTGAAGAACTCATCTCTCCAATTATAGCTAAACTTTTTAAATCTAATATGCTTTTTTGAGCAGCTTTAAGAGCATTATTGTTTTTTTCTATTTCATTGTAAAGTGAAGAATATTCCAAAGCTACAGCAGCTTGTCTTCCGAACATTTTTAGATAGTCTAAATCATCTTCAGGTATAGGCTTTCCATTATAAGGATTATCTACCACTACCATTCCTATACAATTTATAGAATTCATTATTGGTATTATTGCAAATGGATGGTCTCCAAATATATCTGTATATTTCTTTATTTGATTAATTTCCTCACTGCTGCTGTCTATATGTTTTATATTTATATTGTTTTTGTTATTAAATACATCAAAAAATAATTTGCAGTTTTTATTATTAGGTATAACAGTATTTAAAAATTTCTGATTTAAATCCCATGAATCTTCTAAACTTCTTTTATCAAATGAAAGCATTAATTTTTCTCTAAGGGCATACTTGTCCATATTTTGCATATTTCTCCATATCATTCCGGCATCATCAGCATTTTTTGGAGCAACACACATACGGCCTCTAAATACATTAAATTCTTTGTCATAAAGAAAAGCAAATGCCCTATTAAAAGCAAATACATCTCCTATTGTTGCTATAGTAAGCAGTAAGAATAATATATCTTCAGTTTTAGAACGTTCTAATAAAATGTTGCTTATATCATATAATGTATTTAAACGCGACATGTGTTTTGTGTTTTTTTCATTTGCTTTGCTTAATTCTATAAGATTGTAATGTTCTGACATTCTGCTTGATATATTTGTAAGAAGCGGGTTAAATAGATTCAAATCATTATTATCAAAATCTCCTAATGGATTTACTGCATCAGGTATTTTATCTATGACCGCTATATACCCTATACATCCTTTTTTGACGGGTATACTATTAAATAATATAGACCTATTTATTATTCCCCTAAATTTGTTATAATCTTCATGTTTTGATGCATTGTTTATATAATAAATATTATTATCTAAATATTGAGATATATATTTTGGATCGTCAAAAATAGAATAGTCAAAATTATCCGGAAAACCATAACTTGATCTGGTATACAAATTATCATTATTATCTCTAAGTCTTATGAATGCTTTACTTGCTGTAAATATGTTTGCTATATCATATGCTAATTGAGTTAAATTGTCTTCAAAATAATCAACATCGCTTAATTTGATATATAATTCCCTAAGCAATTTTAATTGTTTATCCCGTTCCTTATATGTTACATTTTGAAGTACATTATTAGCATATACAGCAAAATGACCTATAACATTTTTTATTTCATCTATTATTGTATTATAAAAATCTATTTTGTTTTCTTTATTTCTAAAAGCTACTACACCTATAGGCTTAGCATAAAAAAATATAGGAAGTACAAATATCGATGAATAATCTGAAAATACTTCCATATCAGTATGATTAATATTTGCTCCAATATATATTTGCTGTTCGTATAATATTTCTTTACAATGAGTAGCTCCTATAGGAAAATCTACTTTACATACATAGTATCTGTCAATACCATATACTCCTCTTAAAATTAGATAATCTCCTTTAGGAAAATATACTTCCCCGCAGTCGAAACCATAATATTGACAAGTTTTTTCTAAAAACAAATCTACAACTCTATCTATTTCATTAGTATTTTCCGCCCAAAGCAGCCCCATAGATAGATCTAAAAAAAAACTGTCTATAGATTTTCTTTCTTCCATAATAAAACACCTTGTAACTATCTGCTTTCTACACCCAATATGCTCTTTCTCTAGTTGTAAATATTTTTAATTGGTAAGGCAATATTTCAATAGTTTCTGTTATATCTTCTATTCTATTATCTAAAGATATATCGCTCCTTATCTCATATTTTGAAGTATCCAATTGTTCTTTTTTATCGGTTATATTTACTATAATTAAAAGTTTATCATTACCATCTAAACTATATTTGTAAAATTTCCTAAAAGGATCCTTTTTATTATCGTTTTCTTTTTCGTTATAATTATTGCATTCTTGAGATTGATTATTTTCGCATTCTTTTTTTAATTTTTCTAATTTTTTATTCTCTTCTATATCCAAAGATACTATTTTTCCGCAATTAGCAAGTATATTATTATTTTTTACATAATTAGTCATATTTTTTATATATTCAGTCAAATCATAATTTATATTTTCATAGTCTTTTTCATTTCCGCCAACAACATTGCATCTATTTATGAAACCATATTCATCACCAGTGGTTATCATCCACATATCGCATACTATTGCAGTGAATAGGAATGTTTGCTTCAATCTCCATATATTGCCGTCATATTCTTCTATAAGCCTTCTTGTATCATGATTACTAGGAAATGCTATTTGTTTGGTTCTTTTTCTAGCTAAATCATATTGCTCTATAAACCATTCTCCCTCATAATCCCACCATTTAGCACTGCTTGCTATATAATCGAATCCGGCATTTATAAGATTTTTAGTATCTTTTATAGAGCATCCTAAACTTTCAGCAAAGAATATTACTTCATTATTAATTTTTTTAGCATTATCTATTAAATATTTCCATAATTCTTTAGGCACTTTATAAGCAGCATCGCATCTGAAACCGCTGAATCCCAAATCTAAATTATGTTTTATAAGATCATTCCAATAAAACCATATAGGATTAAGTATTTCTCCTATTATTATATCTTCTTCATCTTCTTTATCATTATCATCGGAACTATTTTCTTTTTCTTCTTCTTTGCTAGGATCTGCATTATTATTAAAACTGGCTAAATCTCCCCATTCAATCCATTTTCCATTATCCCATGCTCCAGGCGATTGTAATACTCCGTCTTTAGTTTTATACCATTCAAAATGTTCTTGAACAAGGCTGCAGTCTTTAGAAGAATGATTAATTACAAGGTCTATCATAATTTTTATATTATTATCATTGCAGTATTTTATAAATTCTTTTAATTCATTTTCTGCTTCAATTTGATTAGAACTTGTAAAAAAGGCTGGATTATATTGATAATAGTATTTAGTGGCATATAAACTTCCGCTGAAACCTGTATATGTGATAGGGTTTATATAAATCCATTCAAATCCCATATTTTTTATTCTATCAATATGGCTGTACCAATTTTTTATATGTCCAAGCAGCGGAGGAAATAAATTATATCCTGAAATCTTCATTCTTTAATTATATATAATTAAAGAAAAAAAACAACTTTTTTTAATATTATTTTTATTAGAAGTATAAGTTTAGGAATATTAAAATTTTATATATTATTGATTTTAATTGTTTCTATATTATAATATTACTAAATATTATAATTAATTCTAGGTATAATTTTATGAGAGTATTAGTTTATGATTCATCTTCACAGATAAGAGATAGTTTTATCAGTATTTTAATAACAGCAGGTTATGAGGTAGTTGAAGTAAAAGATAAAAAAAATATTCTTCCAATGTTTGGAAAAAGACCGTTTCCTGTAGCTATTATAGAAGCTAATGAGGGTGATGCGGAAATATTAGATATACTTGAAAAAATTTATGTGGATGATAGGTATCATGGTGTGCATGTTATAATACATTTATTAGAGCCTAGCAAAGAATTTATTTCTAATATGATGCGTATTGGTGTTTCAGGATTTTTGCTAAAACCTTTTAATGAAAAAGATTTTTTGAATAGGTTTAATATGCTGTTAGAGAAAGCAAATATAAAGCCAAAGAAATTAAAGCATATAGTTATAAATGATTTAGATAATTTCAAGATTGTATTCAGACATGACGGAGTAAGACAAATACTTCATGGTATGATAGTTGAAATGTCGCCTATAGGGTTAAAATTTATTATGCCGCCTCAAGAGGCGGATATTGAGATTGGACATGTAATTAAAAATGCCTCAATGTCCATAGGTTCTTATAAGATTACTTTTTCTATTAGCATACTTGAAAAAGTAGGAAATGAATATGCTGGAGAATACTTAGACTTATCTGCATTTAATTCAAGATTAATATGTAAATTTATATATGATAAATATATGGAAAAATTAAAATAAAGGATACTGCAATGATAAAGGCTTTAACTATAGCAGGATTCGATGGTTCAGGAGGAGCAGGCATACAAGCAGATTTAAAAACTTTTTCTGCTTTGGGATGTTATGGTATGAGTGTATTAACTGCATTACCTGTACAGAATACTCAGGGTGTAAGAAGCTGTTATGAAATAGATATAAAGGCAATAGAGGAACAGCTTTACTGCATATTTGATGATATTATACCGGATGCTATAAAGATAGGAATGCTTTTTAATAGCGATATAATAAAATTAGTTGCAAAATTTTTAAATGAAAATGCTAAAAATATACCAATAATAGTTGATCCTGTAATGGTTGCAAAAAGCGGAGACAGATTGCTTTTAGAAGAGGCTGTTAATAGCTTGAAAAAATATATAATTCCAATATCAACTATTATTACTCCTAATATACCTGAAGCGGAAGATTTGACATTAAAAAAAATAAAAACAGATGATGATATGATAGATGCAGCAAATGATATACTTAATATGGGAGCAAAAAATGTAATGCTTAAAGGCGGACATTTAGAAGGAGAGCTTTCAAGAGATTTGTTTATGAGTAAGGATTATAAAGAGTTTTTAGATGCAGTTAGAATAGATACAAAAAATACTCATGGAACAGGATGTACTCTTTCTGCTGCTATATGCAGTTATATTGCTCATGGTAAAACTCCTTTGGAAGCATCAAAATTAGGAAAGGTATATTTATTTAATGCTTTAGAGGCAGCTAAAGTTGATAGTGTAGGTAAAGGACATGGTCCTGTTCATCATTTTTATGAAGCTTGGAAGCATTTGAAATTTTAGTATTGCTTGTTTTATATAATTATACGTTTTTATAAATATACTGATTTTTCATAGTATTTTCAATCAAATTAATGCATGCTTTCATGCATCATATTTTATTATACATTACAATATTTTAAATTTTAATATTTTTGGAGGTATTTAAATGATTATACGTTCTTATGAGGAAAAAGATGTAGAGCAAATTGTTAAAATTTGGAATGAAATAGTTGAATCTGCACTTGCTTATCCTGATGAATATCCATTAAAACTTGATGAGGCATATTCCTTTTTTAAAAAGGAAATAGATGTTATATGTGCTGTGGACGGCGATACAGTTTTAGGTTATTATCTTATTCATCCTAATGGTTATGGAAGACGTTCTCATATATGCAATACAACTTATGGTGTAAGAGCTGATATGAGAGGAAAAGGCATAGGAAGAGAGCTTGTACTTGATTCTTTTAAAAGATGTAAAGATCTTGGTTTTAAAGTATTGCAGTATAATGGAGTTGTTTCATTAAATGAAGGAGCACTTAAATTATACCGTTCTTTAGGGATTACTGAGGCTGGTGTTATAAAGAATGGATACAGATTAAAAGACGGAAGTTATTGCGATGGTATAATGTTTACAAAACAATTATAATTATATAAATTATAGGGCTTTATGAAAATAAAGCCCTTTATTTTTTATTTTATTTAACTTCTTGTAATGTACCTTTTATTGTTAAAGTATCATTTTCAAAAGTACCTTGTAAATTACCTTGCCAATAAGGTATTCCGTCTTTAGCTTTATCAGTTGTCATTTGTATATTAGTAAAATATGTGTCATTAGAAATTTGAGAAGTACTCATTTTATTATTATCTGAACCATATCCTATTTTAAATATACCGTTAGTATCAGACTTTAATTCATAAACCCAAGGATAAACAGTAGGTCCTCCTGCATGAGCATATCTTATAGTTATTACTCCTGTTTCATCTTTAGTAACTCCTGTACCTGTAACCATAGGGCCGTTAGTTCCGTCTAAAATTTTTTGAGAAGTTCCTGTAACCATTCCGTCAAAGTTATAAGTTTTTGCTGGAGATACCCCGTATAATACAAAGAATCCAAATCCGCGTTCTATTTTATTGTCGGCGAATTGACCATTTTGATATCTGTATGCATCCCAAGATTTAGTAGATCCTGCAGGAGTAGAAGCTCCTGTAGCAGCATCAACTTTTGCATCGATATTTCCATAAGTACCTGATACTTTCAAATATGAATTTTGTGTTAAATTGTTATCATCATTAGCTTTTTCCCCAAATACTGCTTGGAAGTCTATATTCATAGTTCCGGCTTCATTTGTTGCTGTATCTGTTGTTGATGATGCAGCAGTATCTGTTTTACCGCATGAAAATACAAAAGCAGACACAATTAAAGTGATTAAAAGTACTTTTTTCATTTTGTTCTCCTTAAAAATTATAATATATTTGTTATATAATATAAGTATATGTAATAAATTTTACAATTGTAAAATTTATTTATTTTTTGTTTTTTATTGATTTCATGTTTACTAAGATTTGTTTTGTTATATAAATCAAACATATTGTTCATTTTGAAACAAATGTTAAATTTATCTAAAACTATAATAATTAATTTAGCATGATTAATTTAATTTTTGATATAAAAAATGAGGCTTTGTTATTTTATTAATAAAGCCTCATTACTATTATAATTTATATTATTTTACCAAACTAGAGAAATCAAGCATATTCTTGAAAATTTTATCAACTGAAGAAAGTAAAGCTATACGGTTGTTTTTGATTTTTTCATCATCTACATTTACCATAATATCTTTGAAGAATTTATCTAATGGTTCATAAAGACTTGCTAATAAAGCAAATGTTTTTTCATATTCTCTATTTTCCATAAGTTTATTAACTTCATTTAATTTTTCTTTATATGTATTATAAAGAGATTTTTCTGCCTCTTCTTTTAATAGAGATTCATCCAAATTAACATCTTTAGCTGATTTAATCATATTCTTAATTCTTTTAAATACTGCTAGAAGATTAGAAAATAACTCTTCATTTTTCTTTCTAAATGCATCAATAGCTTCTATTTTTAAGTAAGCATCATACATATCATCTATTCCTGTAGATAAAACTCCAGCTATAGAATCTTTAGCAAAATCAACATCATTTTCAAAACGTGATTTAAAGAATTCAAATATATCATTAACTAAATCTTCGCTTTTGTTGTTTCTTGCATCTTTAGGCATAGAATTTACAGCATCTTCTATTAATTTTTTTAGATTAACATGCTTTTTAGATTTTGTAAGTATATTGATAATACCAAGTGCCTGTCTTCTTAAAGCGTTAGGGTCTTGAGAACCTGTAGGTATATCTCCAACATAGAAACCAGCAACAATATTATCCATTTTATCGAGTATGGCTATAGCTTTACCAATATCATTTGAAGGTATATCATCAGCAGCAAATAAAGGTCTGTATTGTTCGTTAATAGCTAATGCGATACCATCATTAAGATTTATAAATTTAGCAAAATATCCGCCCATAATACCTTGAAGTTCTGGAAAGTTATAAACCATGTTGCTTACTAAATCTGACTTCATATACTTAATTGCTTTAAGTATATTTTCTTTATCCTTTTCATAACCTAAAAGTTTTACTAAAAGTTCAGAATTTTTCTCAAGTCTTTTTACTTTATCAGAAACACTTCCAAGTTCTTTTCTAAACATAAGCATTTCGAGTCTTTCATTCATCTCATCCATGCCTTTTTTGATATCTTCCTGATACAAGAATCTTCCGTCTGATAATCTTGCAGTTAATACTCTTATATTACCAGCTATTATCTGAGGAGTTTTAGGCTGATTAGCTGTTATTACAAATAGATTAGTAAGAGAACCGTCTTTTTTACATAATGGGAAATACTTTTGATGTTCTATCATTTCACTTGTTAGAACTTCTTTAGGTACTTCTAAGAATTTAGAATCAAATTCAGCTGTAAGAAGATATGCTTCTTCTACTAAATCTACAACTATTTCTGATACTTTTTTCTTAGAAACAGCTTCATATCCATGTTCTTTTTCAATACTTTCTAACTGATTTATTATATTTTCTAATCTTTTCTCTCTTGAAACTACTACATGTTTTTCAAGTAAAGTTTTTTCATAATCTTTAGGATTTTTTATTTCTGCAAATTCAGGAGATAATAATCTATGTCCTATTACTTTATTATTAGTTTCTATTCCAGCAACGGTAGTTTTTATAATTTCATTTCCAAATAAGGCAAGAACATTTCTAATAGGACGTACAAAAGCAAAATCTTTATCGGCCCATCTCATTTTCTTTTTAAAATCTATATTAGCAACTATATCCTCAAGATTTTCTTCAAATAATTTTTTTGTTTCTATACCTTTTTTTTCTTTTTTTACAAATATATATTTTTTTCCATTTACATCTTTTAGATATGGTTTGTCAAAAGATTCATTTTCATCTATATTTTTTATTAAATTGGCATCAATATTATGTGATTTTAAGAAGCCTTCCCCTGCTTTTGTAGGAACACCGTCTTTTACAGCACTTTCAAAAAGAGGTCCTCTGAATTCTATAATTTCATCTTTAGATTTTTCTTCCACATCTTCAACAAGAATAGATAATCTTCTTGGAGTGGTATATGATACTATAGATTTGAAATTTACACCATTATTTTTTAATGTATTTTCCATAATCTTTTTAAAACTTATACTTGCAGGATAAGCAAAATCTGCAGGTATCTCTTCAGCCAATATTTCTATAAGTAAATCTTTCACCTTTATATCCTCAAAAAATAATTATATATTGAATATCCTATATTGTACAATTATAGTATAAAAAACACAATGTTTTTTCTATATTAATTTATAATTTTATTAACTATTTGTTTATTTGTAAGGTTATATATATGTAAAAATAATATTTTCGGGAAAATTACATATATTTGTCAATAATAAATAAAATTTAGTATTGATTTTATATTGTTAATATACTATATTTATATAAATGGAAGAATTGTTAATATGCAGAATATAAAAACTAAACAGAATATATTAATTATAGACGATGAAGAGGATATCCTTAGTACTTGTCAGAGTATTTTAGAAGATGAAGGTTATGATGTATATATAGCTAAAAACTATAATGAAGCATTAAAAATTTTAGAGGATTCTAATATAAATTTAGTGTTCTTGGATGTATGGCTTCCTGATGTTGATGGTCTTGATATATTATCAAATATTAAAGAGAAATTTCCATCTGTAACTGTTATTATGATGAGCGGACATGCCGGTGTAGAAACAGCAGTTAGAGCTACCAAAATAGGGGCTTATGGCTTTTTAGAAAAACCTATCAGTATTTCAAAATTATTATCAAGCTGTGATGAGGTTTTTAAAGAAAATAATAATATTAATATTTTTGAAGAAAGTAATAATAATGTTTCTTCAAATAAAAAGCATGAATGCAGATATAAAGTACCTCAAAGAACAATAGCTAAAAGCGTTGTTGTAAGCGGTTTTGCTTTAATGGAAGGAAGAAAAACTGCTTTAACTCTTGTTCCTGCAGAAGTAAATACTGGTATAGTATTCGTTGATATCAATACCAATACACATATAAAACTTTCTCATGATAATATTTTATCAAAAGATAAATCAGGTGCGGTTAATTCTACTGCTTTAATATCTGGAAATAGATACATAAAAACAACAGAGCATTTTTTGGCAGCATTGCATATGATGGGAATAACCAATTTGTTGGTGAAATGCGATGGCGAGGTGCCTAATGTTGATGGTTCTGCCTTAGTTTTTTGCGAGGCTTTGAAAGATGCTGGTTTTGTTGAACAGGATGATTATATAGAACCAATAGTTATAGATGAAACTTTAACTTATGGTAATGTTAATGATAATGAAACTTATATCATACTTTCTCCATATGATGGACTTGAAGTAACTTTGCGTATTGATTTTGCTGGTTCTATAGGAGTTCAGCAATATACATATAAATTTGAAAACTTTGATCAATTTATAGAAGAAGTTGGAAGAGCTAGATCATTTAATACCATAGACAATATAGATTATGCTCAAAAGATGGGTATGGCAGGCAGCGGAATGATAGGAAGTCATATATTATTATGTGATGGAAAGGTAATAAATACTAAGCTGCATTTTGATAATGAATTTGTAAGACATAAAATCTTAGATATAATAGGAGATTTATATATATTATCGAGACCAATAAAAGCTAAAATAATAGCTAATAAATCGTCTCATTCATTTAATCATTCTGTTGTGCATGATCTTGCCAATAGATATTTATAATCATTCTATGATATGTTGATTTTATATATAAAAAGAGTTAAAATAATACACTATAAATTGTTGTTTTTAAGGGTATAATATTATGGCAGATAGCAGTTTAAAATCAAATACAGAGGAACAAAATAATATATCCTTATATTTTGCTGATGCTAAGAAAGAAAAACTTTTAACTCGTGAAGAGGAAATAGAATTAACAAAAAGACTTAAAGAAGGCGATGCTGAAGCCCGTTCAAAACTTATTAGAAGTAATTTGAGATTTGTTATAACCATTGCTAAACAATATAAGAACAGCGGACTTTTATTAGAGGATTTAATCAGCGAGGGGAATTTAGGTCTTATTATAGCAGCAGATAGATTTGATCCGGATAAAGGATATCATTTTATTTCTTATGCAGTATATTGGATTAGGCAGAGTATATTAAGAGCTATAAATGAAAAATCAAGATTAATAAGACTTCCTTTAAATAAAGCTATGGATTTGGTTGATTTAGAGCGAGCCGTGCATCAATATTATTATAAAAGCGGATACACTCCTGATGTTAATGAGCTTGCTGCAATATTGAAAAAAGATCCTAATGATATACTTCATATTATGTCTATGAGTACAGAGCATATTTCTCTTGAAGGTGAATATAATTATGAAGGCATGAAAGATAGACTTATAGATACAATAGAAGATAAAACTTCCAAAACTGTGGAAGATACAATCACCAACAAAGAGCTTATGGAAGAATTGAAAGTTGCTATTGAAAGTCTTTCAGATATAGAAAAACAGATAATAAATGCCAGATATGGTATAGATCAGGAAAGAAAAACTTTAAAAGAAGTAGGCGAGATGTTTTCATTTACTAAAGAGAGAATAAGACAGATAGAAAAAAAAGCATTAAGAAAGATGCATTCTCAAAAATATAATTCTTTAAAAGATTTCTTAAAATAGTTTAATGTCAGGTCTTTATATACATATTCCTTTTTGTACATATAAATGCAGCTATTGTAATTTCTATTCTATTGTTAATATGAATGATGAAAATATATATAAAAAATATATAGATGCATTGATTATAGAGCTTAAATTGAGAATAAAAAATTATAATCAAAAAATAGAAACTATATATTTAGGAGGAGGTACTCCTTCTGTATTAGGTGCTGATTTATTAAAATATTTTTTAGATAATGTATTAAATATAATTGATAGTCATAATGGGATTAAAGATATTAAAGAAATAACTATAGAGAGCAATATTAATGATATTAACAAAGAATATATTAGTTTTTTAGAATCAGTTTCTAATATAAGGCTTTCACTTGGAATTCAAACATTCAATGAAAAAAGCTTATCTATTATAAATAGGTATACAGAAAAAAGAGATATTATAAATGCACTTAAATTAATAAATAAATCATCTTTAGAAAATATTTCTCTTGATTTTATATGCGGATTGCCTCTTAATACAGAAAATCAAATTAAAGATGATATATTATTCTCTTATGACTTGCTTCCTAAAGTAAAACATGCCTCTCTTTATTATTTGGAACTTACAGAATCATTGAAAAAGAAATGGTCGGATATACTTCCAAGCGATGAAGAATCTGTAATATATTATAAAAAGGCTTCTGATACATTGGAAAATTTGGGATTAATTAGATATGAGGTTTCAAATTTTTCATTAATAGGTTTTCAGTCTATTCATAATAGTAATTATTGGTTATTGAAAGATTATTTGGGTTTGGGAGTGTCTGCTGTTGGATGTTATGATAATACAAGATATGAAAATGTTAAAATACTTAAAGATTATTTTAATTTTTTATATAATTATAAACTTCCAGTAAAAAATAAAGAATTTTTAGATGAAGATACTAGAAAAAAAGAATTTATATTCCTTTCACTTAGAACAGTAAAAGGAATAAATATCAATAAATATAATTGCATGTTTAATGAAAACTTTTATTTAAAATACCAAAAAATACTAAATAGTAACAATGAATATTTTAATATATCCAATGAATATTTATCTATAAAAAAGTATTATTTTAATTATATTGATGAGATTAGTTTGTTGTTACTGTGATTTGGATAATGATTCTTGAAAGTTTTTATCATGTATTAAATATTTGTCTACTATTATAGCTAAAGCACTGTCATCTTTTTTTAGTTCTTTAGCACCCCTTGTTATAGAACAAAGACTTGCATTAAGATGTTTCGCTATTTCATATTGCGGCATTTTTCTCCTGAGTAAGGTGACTATCCTGAGCCTTTGCTGTATCATGTCTTGCTCATCCTTAGTAAAGAGTTCGCTTAACAGCTTTTTAATAAATTCCTCATCTGTTTCAGTTGCTAAAATATGAGCCAATAATTCCATTTTATATCTCCTTTAATTGTATATTACTGTTTAGAATACTACTATATTAAGTATAGAATAAAAAATAATTTTTTCAAGTGTATTTTATTGTTTTTAATTGCATTAAAGTTATAATATAAAATATATTTTGTATGAGCATATTATGTATGAAAAAAAAGAAATCTAATACAATAAAAAAAGTATCAACAAAAGAAAAAAATGCAAATAATCTATTTATATTAGTATTTGCAATATTTATTGTGTTAATAGTAATATTGCATATCGTTTATGATAAGAAATATAATGAACAATTAAAGTTTACAAATGATATAAATAAAGTTGATGATACCGGACTTACTGTTATAATGAAATCTCTTTTGAATGAAGAGAGAAAATTAAGTAATAATGATATAAAAAGACTTATTAGAGATAATAGAAATAATATAGATTATAAGATTAGGGATAATGATAGTAAGACACTTTTAATGTATGCTGTATTTAATGGCGATAAGGAAATAATAAAAGAAATAGCAAGCCATAGTGATAATATAGATGATATAGATAATAACGGCAGAACTGCACTTCATTGGGCAGTTTATTATAATAAATATGATGCTGTTGCTGCTCTTATAGAACTCGGAGCAAAAACTAACATTAAAGATGATTATTCTCTTACTCCTTTAGATATAGCACAGTATGAGGGATACAAAGATATATATGAATATTTATCGAATCTATGAGCTGCATTAATATAAAAAATATTGTAAAAAATACTTTTTAATGTTAAAATTAAAGCCTATTATTATAATTATTGCAAATTAAATATTAATATAAAATATATAAATTAAGAGGAAGCGATGAGATTTAGATGTTTAAAAAAGGATATAGTAAAATCTATAGGTGTTACAGAAAACGTTGTTGAAGGTAAAGTAATTTATAATATAGAAAGCAATGTACTTTTTCATCTTGCCGGCAATATGCTTACATTAACAGCTACTGACGGATCTGTTTGGGCTAGAAGCAGAATAATACTTGATGACTGCGAAGGCGAAGGTTCTGTTGCTGTTTATGCTAAAAAAATAAGTTCAATATTAAAAGAGATGCCTGACGGACTTATTACAATAAATGTTGAAGAAAATGAAAAAATTAATATAGAATCTGAAAATGGAAAAACTAAGCATTTAATTATAGGAATGAAAACGGATGATTTTCCTGCTTATCCTGAGAGCAGCGGCGATATCAATTATATAATGCTTCCTACAAAAGAATTAGTTACAATGATTAATAAGACTATATCATCTATAGCTAAAGAACCATTCAAGCCTGCTTTAAGAGGTATATGCTTTGAAAAAACTGATTCTAAATTTTTAGCTGTTGCTACTGACGGAAGAAGAATGGCTGTTATAGAAAGAGAATTTGAAGGAGTAGAAAATGGTTCTTTTTCTATAATAATAGAGCCTAAAGTATTAAATGAAATACTTGTTACTGCAAATTATGATGAGGTTGAGCAGGTAAAAATGGGAGTTGATGGTCAGCAGGTTTATTTCCAAGTTGGTAAATATGATTTCGTTTCAAGCCTTATAGAAGGAAAATATCCTAATTTCAGACAAGTTATACCTAAAGAGTTTGCTTATAGTTTTAGAGTTAATAAAAATGATTTGCTCGATGCTATAAGACGTGTAGTTCCTATGATTAATGATGTACGTTCAAAAAGGATGATATTAACTGTTTCTGAGGAGTCTTTAAAAGTTAAGGGTATAAATCAGGAAATGGGTGAGTCTTTGGAAGAAATTGATATAAAATATTCTGGAGAGGAACATTCTATAGCTTATAACTACACTTATATTCAGGATGTTATTAAGCAGATTGATTCTGAGATAGTTACTTTTATGGTTAATAAAGATTCTAGTCCTACTATGGTAAAAGAGATAGAAAGAGAGGATTATTATTACATCATCATGCCTATGAGTATAGGAGAAGAGTAATTAATCAGTTTATAAAAAGGGGGATATATGTTTGAAGTAGAAAATAAATTTTATGAAGAACATATAAAAGAGTTTAGAGAAAAGTATCTAGGTAAGCATATAGTAATAAAAGGTGATGAATTAAAAGGCGTTTATAATAGTGATGAAGAAGCCATCAATGAATCAGTAAAAACTATGGAACTAGGTACTTTTGCAGTAAAAATAGTATCTAGTAATGATGAAGATACTAACTGGAGATTCTATTCCCGTGTCAATTTTTAAGAAAAAAAAAGCAATTCCATTTTGCATTTAGAGTAGAGTACGATCATACACCTGTAGAATTAAAAACAAAAGTATTAATAAAAAATAAATTTGGAATAGAAAAAGAATATGATGCAGTATGGGATACAGGAGCAACTAACACAGCTATTACCCATAAGGTATATGAAGAACTCAATTTAAAACCTATTGATAGTTGTAAGGTAAGAGGTGTTAATAGCGGAATACATACAGTTGATATTGTATTAATAGATATATTATTGGTAAATAAAGTTAATATAAAAAATGTTAGAGCTGGTGTTTGTGATATTGGCGGCTGTGATATGCTTATAGGAATGGATATTATCAAATTTGGAGATTTAGCAATATCCAATAAAAATAATAAAACAATATTCAGCTTTGCAATACCGCCTTTTGATAATTCTACAGATTTATTGGAAAAAGCAAATAAAGTTAATAAAAATAATGGATATT
>NZ_CALXRN010000202.1 GCF_944390595.1 uncultured Brachyspira sp.
AATAGCACTTATCACAAGCGATATAGAATTATTAGAAGTATTTTATGCCCATACTATTTCACCTATAGCTATAGGAATATTAACTTCTCTTATAATGACAGTATTCATAGGAAGTTTCAATATCATACTAGGTGCTATTGCCTTTTTAGGATATTTTACTATAGGTTTTATTATTCCTTATTTTTCATCAAAATTTGGAAAAAATGATGGAATGGCTTATAGAAATGATTTCGGAAAATTAAACAGTTATTTTCTTGACAGCTTATGGGGAATAAAAGAAATACTTCAATTTGGATATGGTGAGAAAAGAATACAAAATATAGAAAGTAAAACTGATGATTTGATGGATTTAAATAAAAAATTAAAAAAATATGAAGGTATAATATCAGGATTTACAACTTCTGCTGTATCATTATTTACATTAGCTGTTCTTATTGTAAGTATAATGATATCAAAAGAATCAAATTTTGCTGCGATTATAATACCTACTATAGCAATGGTAAGCTCTTTCGGACCTGTTATAGCATTGAGTAATTTATCAAACAATTTATTTATGACATTAGCTAGCGGTGAGAGAGTACTCAATTTACTTGCTGAAAAGCCTATAGTAGAAGAAGTTTATGAAGGCAAAAAAGATATTTCTTTCAATGGTGTTCAATGCGAAGATGTATATTTCGATTATGAAGGCGAGAATATATTAAATGATTATAATTTAGAGATAGAGCCTAATAAAATAATAGGTATAAGCGGAAAAAGCGGAAGCGGAAAATCAACACTTCTTAAACTTTTCATGCGTTTCTGGGATATTAAAAAAGGAAATATTAAAATATCAAATACTGATATAAAAGATATTAATACAGATAAATTGAGAGATATGGAAAGCTATGTAACTCAGGAAACTTCTATATTCAAAGATACTATAGAAAACAATATAAAAATAGCTGATAAAAATGCTACTCATGAAGAAGTTGTGGAAGCATGTAAAAAAGCATCATTACATGACTTTATTATGAGTCTGCCAAATGGTTATGATACAAATGTAGGCGAACTTGGTGATACTTTATCAGGAGGAGAAAAACAAAGAATAGGAATAGCAAGAAGTTTCTTACATAAAGCTCCTTTCATACTTCTTGATGAGCCTACAAGTAATCTTGATAGTTTGAATGAGGCTGTTATATTGAAGTCCATAAAAGACAATAGTGAAAACAGAACCGTTGTTTTAGTTTCTCATAGACTTTCTACTCTCAATATCGCAGATAAAGTTTATAAGATGAAAACTGACAGAGTAAGTTAAAAAGAATCAAATAAAATTAAGTATATAATGAGAATCTGTATTTAATAGATTTTCATTATATACAAAAATTATCAAATATTGCAATCTTTATAATATAGATATATTCTATTATAAAAAAATCAAAAATATAATCATAGAAATTTACATATTAATTAAAATGCTTATAATTTAACAAATATAGCTAGAAATAACTATAAAAAATATAACATATATTCAATCATAAACTAAAATGATTTATAACTATATTTAAATTAATATAAGATATACATAAAAATAAATATGAATAAATTTACTTTTTAAATAAATGCAAATACGGAACATTCATTATCTCTGCCAAAGCAAGAGCTGAAAAATTTGCTTCTTCTATATTATAATCTGCTCCATTATCCAATAATACTTTTATGACTTCTTCAGACTGATTTTTTATAATGGCTGTATGCAATGGGCTAACTCCCCTTTCATTAATGGCATTAACATTAGCACCTTTTTCTATTAAAGCTGATACTACATCAGGATTATCTATCTGTACAGCAAGATGAAGACAGCTTATTTTATTATCTGCATAATTTACTTCTTCTTCTGTACTTTTTGATATAAGCTCCAATAATTTATTTATGTGATCCTCTAGGTCAAAATTTTCATCATCTTTCTTTTTAATGATCTTACTAAGTAAATCATATAATTTGGATCTTTTATACAAATTAGCATTAATAGGCATTAACTAAAACCCCTAAATTTAATATGCCAACATTATAATATAAACTTGAAATTTTGCAATAAATAGAGCGTAATATATATGTAAAAAATTGATAAAATAACTTTATAAAAAGTGGATTTAGTATACTGCAATATACAAAATATTATATAATTTTATCTATATATTTACTTATAGTACTGCCAGATGAAAAACTAGAAAATCTTTTTACTATATTACCATTTCTATCTATTAGAAATTTTGTGAAATTCCATTTTATATCTTTATTAAATAAATAATTGCTATTATTAATAAGATATAAATATAAAGGTTCTATATTTTTTCCCTTAACATCTATTTTTTTGAATCTATCAAAAGTAGTATTATATTTTAATTTACAGAAATTATCTATTTGCTCATTTGATTCTGGTGCTTGATTTAGAAATTGATTACAAGGAAAATCTAATATTTCAAAACCTCTGCTATTATAATTTTTATATATATTTTCTAAATCTTTGTATTGATTGGTAAAACCGCATCTAGTAGCTGTATTAACTATCAAAATAACTTTATTTTTATACTTTGCTAAAGATACTTCATTACCATTAATATCTTTAACATAAAAATCATATATGCTCATTTATTTTCTCTTTCTTTTTTCTTATATTCATTCCAAAGTTTATCCATTTCATCTAAAGACATATCTTCTAATTTCTTATTCATTTCATAGGCAGTTTTTTCAACATAATTAAATCTCTTTCTAAACTTTTCATTAACTTTAATAAGAGAATTTACAGGATTAATCTTATTCATACGAGCAAAATCAAGAACAGTCATAATCAAATCTCCTATTTCCTCTTCCAAATGTTCCTTATCCTGCTCTTTATATGCCTCTTTTACCTCCAAAAGCTCTTCTTCTACTTTTGACAAAGAATCATCAATATGCTCATATTCAAAACCTACGCTAGCTGCTTTTTTCATTAATTTATAGGATTTTTCCATAATAGGAAGAGATTTAGGTATTCCATCAAGCACACTTTTAAATTCATTTGCACTATCACTACCCTTCTCTTCTTTTTTTATCTTATCCCACTGCTTAAGTATACCCTGCACATCTTTTACATCACTGTCACCAAATACATGAGGATGTCTTCTTATAAGTTTTTCATTAATATTTTTACAAACATCATCTATGTTAAATTTATTTTCATCTTTTGCAAGCTCTGAAAAAAATACTACATGCAAAAGCACATCTCCAAGCTCTTCCTTGATATTCTCATAATCCTTGTTATTTATAGCTTCTACAAGTTCATAAGCCTCTTCTAAAAAACAAGGGATTAAACTATCAAAAGTCTGTACTCTATCCCAAGCACATCCGTTTTCACCTCTTAAAGTTTGTATTACAGATATAAGTTCTTCAAATGATTTCATTGTTATGACTCTTTTAAGATTTTTTTATT
>NZ_CALXRN010000203.1 GCF_944390595.1 uncultured Brachyspira sp.
AACATATTGATGAAAATATAGATGATTTTGATTTAATATGTCATCTCGCTTATGATAAAAAGCCTCTTACAAAAAGTGAAAGAATTAAGAATGTTAAAAAAAGAGGTTATTTAGATAAGTATGAAGGAGTAGCAAGGGAAGTGATAAATGCTTTACTTGAAAAATATATGGATAATAGTATAAATGATATCACAGACAGAAGTATATTATTAAATAGCCCATTTACTAGATTTGGTTCAGCTGTAAAAATATTTTCATTATTCGGAGGAAAAGAAAATTATAATAAGGCAGTTAAGGATTTAGAAAAAGAAATTTATATGGCATAAATAAAAAACGGAGTGAGATAAATGAGTTTAAATAATTTAGTAAAAAGACTTCAAGATATCATGCGTAATGATGCAGGCATAAACGGCGATGCTCAGCGTATAGAACAAATGGTATGGATAATATTTTTAAAGATTTTTAATTATAAAGAACAGCAATGGGAAGCGGTTTATGATGATTATGAGTCTGTAATACCTGAGAATTTAAAATGGGATAATTGGGCAGTTGATAATATGGACGGAAAGGCATTAACCGGAGATGAGCTTTTAAATTTTGTTAATACCCAACTTTTTCCTGCTCTTAAAAAATTAGAAATAGATGATAGTTCTTTAAAAGTTAAATCTATAGTAAAATCGGCATTTGAAGATAATAATAATTATATGAAAGACGGAATACTTTTAAGACAGGTTATAAATGTAATAAATGAAATAGATTTTGAAGATTATAAAGAGCGTCATGCATTCGGTGAGATATATGAAACTATATTAAGAAGTTTGCAAAGTGCAGGAAATGCCGGAGAGTTTTATACACCTAGAGCTGTAACAGATTTTATAATGAAAATTATTAATCCAAAACTAGGTGAGACAATGGCAGATTTTGCATGCGGTACGGGTGGATTTTTAACTTCTGCTTTAAATATAATTTATGATGATTTGCAAGGACCTGAAAAAAGAGAACTTTATAATAATTTTATTTATGGTATAGAAAAGAAAGCACTTCCTTTTTTATTATGTATTACAAATATGTTTATACATGATGTTGATAATCCTAGCATTTTTCATGACAATGCACTTGAATATGATGTTAGAGGCTATAAAGAAAGCGATAAATTTGATATTATAGTAATGAATCCGCCTTATGGAGGAAATGAAAAAGATAATATAAAAATGAATTTCCCTGCAGATCTTAGAAGCAGTGAAACGGCTGATTTATTTGTTACTCTTATAATGTATAGACTAAAACTCAATGGAAGAAGTGCGGTAATACTTCCGGACGGATTTTTATTTGGTACTGATAATATAAAAGTATCCATAAAGAAAAAATTATTTAAAGAGTTTAACTTACATACTATAGTGCGTATGCCTCATAGTGTTTTTGCTCCTTATACATCAATTACAACTAATATATTATTCTTTGATAAAACTCATTCCACAAAAGAAACTTGGGTTTATAGACTTGATATGCCTGAAGGATATAAAAACTTTTCAAAAACTAAACCTATGAAACTTGAACATTTCAATGAAGTGTTTGAATGGTGGGATAATAGAAAAGAGATTAGTGCAGACGGTTTTGACAAGAGCAAGAAATACAGTATTGATGAGATAGTGGAAAGGAATTATAATATAGACTTATGCGGATACCCACATGAGGAGGAGGAAATACTTCCGCCCGATGAACTCATAAAACAGTATCAGGAACGCAGAGCCAGTTTGGATGCGGATATAGACAGAGTGCTTGATAACATAATGAATATATTGAAATAATTAAAAAATAAGGAAAAATAAAAATTAAATTCATCAATTGTTTGTTGTTCTTTTTCCCGCAGCAAAAAGAACCATACGAAGTACGCCTGCGGCGAAAGTGCAAGTACAAAATTAATACTAAATAATAATAATTTTGTCTTACACATGTAAGAATGAATTATTGGATTTGAGTTAAAATATAGCCTTTTTGCTTCTTTGTGGCAATACCACAGGTACTTCCTTCGGTCGCAAAAGAAGTGGGGGTGTGGGGGCTAGTCCCCACAAATATATAATTTAAATAAAATTTTAATAGATATAATAATAAAAGGCATTGCGACATGACAGCATCGGAATTAAAAAAATCAATACTTCAAATGGCAGTTGAAGGCAAACTCACAGAACAAAGTAAAAAAGACGAACCGGTTGAAAAACTTTTGAAACGCATAAAAGAAGAAAAAGATAGCTTAATAAAAGAAGGCAAGATAAAGAAAGAGAAGAGAATAAGCGAGATATACAAGAAAGACGGTTCATATTATGAAAGAGTTTCAGACGGCAAAAATATTTTGAAAGATGCTTGTATAGATGAAGAACTACCATTTGAAATACCAGACACTTGGACTTGGTGCCGTATAGGAAATATTGGTACTATAATAAGAGGAAATGGTATAAAACGTTCAGATGTAGTTGAATCTGGTTTTCCATGTGTTAGATATGGTGAAATATATACAACATATAATATCTCATTTAAAGAAGCTGTTTCTAATATTCCTGAAGAAATTTTTAAAAAAAGTAAACATTTTTCTTATGGAGATGTTTTGATGACATTAACAGGAGAAAATAAAGAAGATATAGCAAAAGCTGTAGTATATTTAGGAGATTCAAAAGTTGCAGCAAGCGGTGATTTAGCTTTTTGGACAAATCATAAAATGGAACCTCTTTTTATTTCATATCTTATGAATTCCCCATATGCCATATACTGTAAATCAAAACTTGCTACAGGTGATATAATAGTTCACATATCAGCAAGTAAATTAGAAAGTATTTTAATACCAATTCCGCCGATAGAAGAACAAAAACGCATTGTTGAAAAAATCAATTTTTTAATGCCTCTTATAAATGAGTATGATGAGCTTGAAAAAAGCATTACGAAATTGAATAAAGAATTCCCTGATAATATAAAGAAATCTATTCTTCAATACGCTATAGAGGGCAAACTTACAGAGCAAAGCCAAGAAGATGAGCCAGTTGAAGAACTCTTGAAACGCATAAAAGAAGAGAGAGAAAAATTAATAAAAGAAGGCAAGATAAAAAAAGATAAAACTACAAGCGAGATATACAAGAAAGACGGATCATATTATGAAAGAGTTTTTGAGGGTAATAATATTGTAAAAGATGTTTGCATAGATGATGAGCTTCCTTTTGAAATACCTGATAGTTGGGTTTGGGTAAGGCTTTACAAATTGATATATTTAATTAGTGGAACTTCATATAATAAGAATGATATTACTAATAATGGAGTAAGAATTTTAAGAGGTGGTAATATACAAGATAACCAATTATTACTATTTGATGATGATGTATTTTTACCTATCTCTTATTACGATGAAGAAAAAAATATAAAAAAATACGATATTATTATTGTGGCTTCAACAGGAAGTAAAACTGTTATAGGTAAACCAGCATTTATAAAAGATAATTATAATAATATACAAATAGGTGCTTTTTTAAGGATTATACGACTTTATGATATAAATATATCTAGTTATATAAATACTATATTTGAATCGAATTATTATAGGGAACATATAAGAAATAAGGTGACAGGTACTAATATAAATAATATTAAATCAGATTATATAGAAAATCTATTAATTCCATTGCCGCCGATTGAGGAGCAGAAACGTATTGTTGATAAAATTAATAAGCTCAATGAGGTTATTAATACTATTAAAATATAAGATTTTTATAAATAAAAAGGCTTCATTATTAATTTAAGAAAGCCTTTTGTTATTGATTAAATATTATTTTTTATAGTTTTTCTATTTCTTCTATACTCAAGCCTGTTAATTCACTGATGAGATTTATGTCCATATATCTGTCTTTCATGTTTTTTGCCATAGATATGGCTTTATTTTTTTTTCCTTGTTTTATACCTTGTTCTATGCCTTGTTCTATACCTTGTTTGATTCCTTCTTCTATTCCTAATCTTCTTTCTTCTTCAAGCATTATTTGATTGCCGTATAAATATGCTTCTCTTTTATCATACTCATTCATCATTAATCTATCTTTAATAAAATTATTATATCTTTTCTGTACTTCTTCCATTATAGGTTTTTCTTTTACTAAATCTGACATAATAACCTCCTTATCATCTTTTTCTTTCATTGTGAAAAATTTAAGCCAGCAATTTAAATCAGGCTCTAATGAATTATATTTAAACTTTTTTAATTCTAATATATGTATTTGTAAATGGTCTGTTAATAATCTTTTATTAATACTATCATAAATCATATAGCAGGAATGTATAGAGTCATTGTCATCTAAATTGAAATTAAGTAAATTTATGCTAATTACAGGAGTTAAAGCATCATATTTTTCGCCTTGTTTTAAAAGTTTACTGTAATTTGATGCCCAATAATATAATATACGTTCTGGGAATCTTGAATTACCTTGCAATTGTATTTCTATTATAACAACTGTTCCATTTTGAGTTATGCATTTAACATCAACAATAGTTTCTTTATCTTCATAATTTTCTTTATAGTTAAAAGGTGTAAGTATTTCTACTGATCTAAAAGTTTTCATATTAGAATCAAGCATTATTGAATTAATGAAGTCAAGAAGTATAGCATTACTGTCTGATGATGAGAATAAATATCTCATAAAATAGTCATTCAAAACATTAATATTCCTCATAGCTCTATTATACTAAATTAATTATAAATGTAAAGTTGTCATTTTTTATATGAATAAAAAGGCTTCCTTATTTTAATTTAAGAAAGCCTTTTATTAATTAAATATTATCTTCTCTTTTTGGATTTTTTTCTTTCTTTTCTATTTATCCTGTCTTTTGAACCTCTTTTTTTATGAGATTTTTTTGAATATATTTCTTTTTTGTTTTTCTTTTTCTTCAAAAAATCTCTGCTGTCTATTAAGTCTCTATCATCAAAACTATTATCAAATTCGCTTGCAGGCATGAAATCAATGAATAATTCTTTTACATCAACTTTATAAACTACTATTCTTATTCTATCCCCTAATGT
>NZ_CALXRN010000204.1 GCF_944390595.1 uncultured Brachyspira sp.
TTCAGATAAATGACTCCTTACCCAAAAATTATACCGATTCAACTTCGAAAACATAACATTCGTATTTATAGACCTAATAGATTCGATTGATTTATAGCTAAATAAATACAATTTTTCTATTTTTTTATGTGATGCTAAATCATAGCATAAACCAACAATAGAATCACACATCAGTTTAAAACAAGTAATATATCTATCACTCATGCTACGCACGGTTATAAAATTAACACTTTCTTCATTAGGATGTTTGTTTCCAGATTTAATCTTTAGCTCACATATTATCTTATCTTCAATCAATGAACCAATTTTACCTTTAATTTCATCCCTATATAAACAACACGATATATCATTTTTATATTCATTTTTCTGAACTAAAAGCTTATTCGATAATACATTCGCACGTACCACATTATCTATCGTTGGCTTAACATATTCAAAACAAGAACTAATCATCTCAAATATTGCTGACTTATCTATCTCATATGCCTTAACCGACGCATTTATATTTGAATAAAATATAGAAGGCGTTTTACGAAACATTGGTTTGCACTTTTCGTAAATCGGAATAAATAAAGATTTATTTAACCATAATTCTTTGTTCTTTATAAAACTAACACAGTCAAAATAAACCTCTTTATCATCCATTTTTATTATGTCCTTTATATACATGACATTGTAAATGCTAATTTTATTAGTAATATAGTATTCTAATTGTAAATTACAATAAGTAAAAAACACAAACTTACCGCATAACAATTCACGCAACACATCAATACTAACATTATCTAATTCACACAATTTATGCATATTATTTGGATTTATATTTAAACATGAATTAAACAATGTCCTAAAACCATTAATCCTATTATAATAACAATTAATATCAACCATAAACATTATAAAATAAAATTATTATAATTCATCTATTTTCTTGTTATTTTCATAAAAATCATGCATTATCTTTTCCTTACACCTCTCAGAAAAACACGTTTCAATCAATTTCTCCCTTGAACATATTCTAACTCCAAGAGTTTTATATACTTCAGTATCTATGTGAATATATTTAGTCTTCATTTGATTTATACCATCAAATTCATTAACATGAATAATACCCATATTTTCGTCAATATAAAACAATTCCTTATAATTAAGAATACCACAAAAATTTGAAACAGCAACATAATAGTCAAATGGATTATACTGAAAAATCATACCATTACGAATTTTAGATAATAAGATATCACTACCATCCAAACTTTCATATTTGCCTAAAAACTTACTTCCCTTTAGTAAAGATAAATTCTTATCATAACATTGCAAACGGTACTTCATGTACTGAATATTCATTTGCTTTAAACGATACTTGTATTCATTCGAATCTATTAAACATAACTCGCAGTCCATATGAGAACCGTAATACTCCTTATTCATAATACTTAACACAGAGCCTAAACCACCAATATCTTTATAAGAAGAATTGACACTGATGTTTCTCGTAAAACATAACGTCCTACCAATAACACCTATATTAGAATAAGCAAGTAACTTAAAACAATTACCATATAAACTAACTACACCACCTCTACGAACATTGCAAATTATAAACTTGTCACTAAACCTCTCATTAAATCTTTCAATAGACAATTCAGACGAAAAATTATAATGAATACGATTGAACTTAGAAATATCTATCAGTAAAGGACGATATATGTCAGACTTTTTCAAACTCACCATACAAAATATTATCTCATTTTTATTATTAAACAACTACTATATTAAAACGAAAGCCTAAAAAAATTATCGAAAAATAAATTCAAATCCTTATACTCCTTAGAAATATTACAATATTTTTCATCCGAAAAAAATTCATTTATTAAACCACTTTTGCTATAAACCTCATAGGTCGCTTTTTCATTAAAATTCATAATGAAATTGTGAGTAATAAACTCAGATACCAAACCTTCTATGCCGAAAGTAAGGTTTCTCTTAAATAATCTCGAACAATGTATAATATTCTTTTCTTTATGAACTATAATGTAAAACTCTAAATTGTGCTTTATAATCATGCCAACACGTAACTCATTAAATGGCAAAAAAATATTCCTATTAACACCAATAACATCAGTTATCTTTTCATGACACAATATCTGAGAAGCCGTATCTTTAAAACATTTTACACGGAATGTATATAACACGTAATTCAACAACTTATAATAATACTTGGCATCATTCATGCCAATAACATAAACATCTATATCATCATCCAATCTTCCAAACATAAGCTGCTCACGCTCATAAAACATAGGAGATATAAATGTTTGATTATTCCACAAACAAGTTAAACCATTATAACAAAGAGAACGACACAAAAACTTGCCATCAAACTTGTTTAAATAAGATACCTTCATCGTGTTGTTTAACATAGTAATATTATCACCATATACATGATTGAAACAAAATAACATGTCACCATAACGCTCTTTAAACAACTCAATGTTATCACCATTTAACGTAAAACATTGAAAATATTTTTTAGGTATCTTCACTATATCAAATATACCCATAAAGTCTAACTTGCTTATGTCTATCTTTGGATTAAACATTCTAATTCCTTTTTTTATTAGCTTTCATTTATTGACACAAATTTAATACATTATATAAAAATAAACACAAACTTATTAGTTAAAAAAATATAACTAAACTGATATCATAACAGAAGACTAATATAATATAATATACTCCTTTTTTATTATGAATTAATATTGGTGAAAAGAAATAGATGATTTGAAATCAATCTGAATATTAAGAAAATAAGGTTAAGAGTTCAGTTTTTTAGTTACATTTTTTTTAGAAAAAAATTAATGAAACGTCTTTTGAAATTATGAAAATTTTTTTTTAGAATTTTTTTTTAAACCCAATTTTTAATAATAGAATTGAAAATTATTTTTTTAATTTTTTTAAGTACATTATTAGAAATGATAATATTTTTTCATTAATAATGACTTTTATATTTTTATGAAATTTTTTCCAGGAATTTTTTGGGAAACCGTGGGCTGCTAAAAGTGTTAAAAAATACTAAGGGAGGGGGTCGG
>NZ_CALXRN010000205.1 GCF_944390595.1 uncultured Brachyspira sp.
AAGCAAACTTAAAAGACGCTCTCAATTATTATTAAAATATATATAAAAATTGCCTGCTAAAACTATATTATAAGCAAACTTAAAAGACGCTCTCAATTATTATTAAAATATATATAAAAATTGTTCGCTAAAACTGTCTTGTAAGTAAACTTAAAAAACTCTCTCAATTATTATTAAGCAATATATAAAAATTGCCTGCTAAAACTATATTATAAGCAAACTTAAAAGACACTCATAATTTTTATTAAACAATATATAAAAATTGCCTGCTAAAACTATATTATAAGCAAACTTAAAAGACGCTCTTAATTATTATTAAGCAATATATAAAAATTATTTGCTAAAACTATATTAATAAGCAAACTTAAAATACATTCAAAATTCTTATTAAGCTTCATACAAAAATTGTATGGCAAAAAATCTTGTAATATTCAAATAATTGAAATATTTTAATTTTATTAATATAATATATCCGTTATTTTTATAGAAATATAAGAGGTATAAAATGAATATTATTATAACCGAAAATTATGAATCTATGAGTAAAAAAGCAAGCAATTTTCTATTCGATTTAATTGAAAATAAAAATGCAAAAAATTTTATTTTAGCCTCTGGGTCTACACCTACTTTAACATATGACTTACTTACTAAAGAAATAATAAATAAAAATATCAAATATAATGATATGAAAATTGTTATATTAGATGAATGGTACGGACTTGATAAAAATGATGAGGGATCATGCTATAAATATTTCAAAACTAATATTTTCTCCAAACTTCCGAATATAGAAGATAATAATTATATTTGGAACGGAATTGCTGAAGATATAGATAAAGAATGCCAAAGAATGAAACAAGCTGTAGATTCTATTGATATAGATGTATGCGTATTAGGAATAGGAATTAACGGACATATAGGATT
The DNA here is from genome assembly GCF_944390595.1 of uncultured Brachyspira sp. GTDB lineage: Bacteria > Spirochaetota > Brachyspiria > Brachyspirales > Brachyspiraceae > Brachyspira. The sequence continues at coordinate 925 of NZ_CALXRN010000205.1, forward strand.
TAATGAACCTGATGATTTTTTAAGTCCATTTCCTCATAAAATTTTATTGACTAAAGAATCTCTATCACATGATATGATAAAAAAATCAAACAAAGATATAAAATTCGGAATCACATTAGGCATTAAAGATTTACTTAAAGCAAAAAAAATATTATTACTAGCCTCAGGTGCTTCTAAATCTGAAGCTGTTAAAAATTTCATGCAGGGAAAAATAACATCAAAATATCCCGCATCATTTTTATGGCTTCATGATGATTTAACTGTTATAACAGATAAAGAAGCTTATGATTCATCTGAAAAATAAGTTTTTATATGTTTTGAGATTTCTAGGGTTTCTTCTGTTTTTTTATCTGTAATCAAAGCATCAAATGAACTTAAATCAGCCCATATAAAAGGACCATTTTTTTCTATTTTACTATGATCTGCCATAAGTATCTTTTTAGCATTAGTATTCAAAAATGCCTTTTCAAAATAAAGCTCAGCAGTATTTGATTTCTGGGAACAGCCTTTTTTATTAACAAACTCGCTAGTTAAAAATACATAATCTATATTCAAATATTTTGTTAAATATTCTGTAGGGAATAATTCTCCTATTAAGCAAGGAACATCTTTTGCTACAATGCCGCCTGTTAATATAGTTTGTACATTGTTCATTTCAATGATTTCCGGAAAAAATAATAAATTATTAGTTACTATTGTAATATTTTTTATATTTGATAAATAATTTTTCAAATATCCTGTTGTTGTACCGCTTCCTATAAATACAGTTTGATTATCAGTTAAAAAATTTTCGCTGACATATTTAGCTATAATACTTTTCTCATTTTTATTTATAAATTTAGTATCATTATACTCAACTCCAGAATACAATGATATGCCGCCATGAAATCTATGTATTAATTGTTCATTTTCTAATTCTATAAGCATCCTTCTCATTGTAGCTCTGCTTACTTTTAAATGAGTCATTATTTCTTCTGTAGAAATAAAATTTCTTGAATTAAGCATCTCTAGTATTTGCTTTTTTCTGCTTTCTTTTTTTAAACTCATAAATAAATCCAAATATAAAAATATTTAGAAATAATAAAATATTTTTAAAAAAAGTCTAGTATACCAAAAAATGAACAAAAATGTTCAAAAAATATGTAATTTACATCATAAATTGATATAAATTTATTCATTTTATTGACATCTGATGTTCAAATTAGTATAATATTAAGTATAAAATAATATAATGATGGAGTTAATTATGGGAAATTTTAAAGAAGATATGATTAAACTTACAGAATATATCGGCGGAAAAGATAACATAGTTAAAGTATCACATTGTATATCAAGGCTTAGAATAGTATTGAAAGATGATACTATACCTGATACTAAAGCTATAGAAAATTTAGATTCTGTTATGGGGGTATTTAAAGTAGGAGGTACTTTTCAAGTTATTATAGGTACAGAAGTTCAAAAAGCATATAACGATTTTATAGAAGTAATAGGAGAAGACAAAAAAGGGTCTTTAAGCGATGTAAAAGTTAAGGGATTGCAAAAACAGGGTATATGGGTAAGATTTATGCAGATATTTCCTGGTATATTTATGCCTATAATACCGGCTATAGCATCATGCGGTTTATTATTGGGATTTAAAAACTTATTAGGTGCTAGCGGAATATTTGCTGCTGATAAATCTTTTGTGGAATTATTTCCTCAATTAGCAGATTTATTTTACTATTTCGGTATGTTTGCCGATATTGCTTTTGCCTATTTGCCTGTATTAATTGGATGGAGCGGTGCTGTATATTTTAAATCATCTCCTGTTATGGGTATAGTTCTAGGACTTTTATTAGTAAATACAAATCTAATAAACGGTTGGGACGCTGTTCCTGGTGCTATAGAATATTTCAATATATTCGGAATACAAATACCTAAAGTCGGATATCAAGGTTCAGTACTTCCAATGGTTGCATCCATATATTTGATGAGCCGTATTGAAAAATTATTCGATAAAGTTATACCATCTGTATTAAAATTTGTATTTGTTCCTATGCTTACATTATTAGTTACCGGAACATTAGCATTTACAATAGTAGGTCCTATAACAAGAGTAATAGGCAACGGTTTAGGAAGCAGCATGTTATTTATACATGAAAAATTCCCTATAATAGGAGGTTTCTTAATAGGAGCAACTATGCAGCCTATTGTTATTACAGGTATGCATCATACTTATACTGCTATTAATATGCAATTATACGGATCAGGTGTAGGTTCTTTTATGTTCCCTATAGAAGCATTATCCGACTGGAATCATACTATTGTAACATTCATGTCCATATTTGTAATAAAAAATGCTAAAATGAAAAGACTTGCTTTCTCTTCAGCTGTAACAAATGCATTCGGTATATCTGAGCCTGCTATGTTCGGTGTTACATTAAGATTAAAATGGCCGTTCTTAGCTTCAATAATATCTACTGGGATATGGGGAGCATTTGTATCATTCTTCCAAGTTAAATCACCAGGAGGAGGTTTAAGCAGTATGTTATCTTTCTTATCTGTATACCCTGTTAATATTCCTATATATTTAGTAGCACAGGTAGGTTCTATTATCACCGCAAGTATATTAGTATTTCTATTTAATAAAATATTTAAATTTGGTGAAAAGTTTGAATAAATAATTTTTAAGGAGAGTAAATATGAAATTAGCTGTTTTAGGCGGAGGCGGAGTTAGATCTGCTTTTTTAGCAAAATCTTTAACTTTGTATGCTAAAGAATTAAATATTGATACTATAGTTTTTATGGATTCTAATAAAGATAAATTATCTATATTTGGAGAAGTATCCAAAGAAGTATCTAAATCAATTAACAGCAGCATAAACTTCAAAACTACTTTATCTGTTGAAGAAGCTGTAGAAGGTGCTGACTATATTATTACAACTATAAGAGTCGGAGAAGACTTAGCTAGAATTAAGGATGAAACAATACCTTTAGAACTTGGAATATTAGGACAAGAAACAACAGGTGCAGGCGGATTTGCTATGGCTATGAGATCTGTTGCTGTTTTACTAGAATATTCTAAAATAATAGAAAAAAAAGCTAATAAAAATGCTGTTACATTTAACTTCACAAATCCTGCTGCTTTAGTAACTCAGGCTCTCAGCTATGCGGGAGTTGAAAGAAACTTCGGTATTTGCGATGGTCCTGCCGGACAGATACATGAGATAAAACAATTATTAGGATATGGAGAAAATGATTCTTTTGAAGCAGAATGCTACGGACTTAATCATTTATCTTGGTTCAAAAATTTTAAAGCAAATGGAAAAGATGTAAATGATTTAGTATTAAAAAATGATAAATTACTTACAGATACTTCTTTTAGAATGTTTGATAAAGAACTGATAGATTTATTTGAAGGTTCTTTGCCAAATACTTATTTGTATTTTTTCTACTACAGAGAAAAAGCAGTTCAGTCCATTATAGAATCTAAATCATGCAGAAGCAAAACAATATATGAAATCAATCAAAATATGATATCAGAATTAAAAAATGTAGATGTCAAAAAAGATTTTAAAAAAGCATTTGAAATTATAATGACTGGTTTATTAAAAAGAGAAAAAAGCTACATGAATTTAGAAAGTAAGGATGAAGGCGGACATCATATATCTGCAATACCTAATTTTGATGAATTCTTAGCAGCTCCGGATTCAGGAGGATATGCTGCTGTAGCATTAGAATATATTAGAATAGTTAAAAATGGAACTTCTAAGAAAATGATTATCAATTCTAAAAACCATAATAAAGCAATAAGTTTTTTAGAAGCTGATGATATTATAGAATCTGATGTAATGGTAAATGCAGACGGAAGTATTATACCGGAAAAACATGAAAATATACCAAATATAATTAAATCTTTAATACTATCAATGAAGCAATATGAAAGAGTTGCTGCAAAAGCTATTTTGAATAGAAGCATCAAAGAAGCAAAAAAAGCTTTAACTATGCATCCGTTAATAATGTCATATAGTTTAGCAAATAAAGTTATGAATAAATATTTAGAAGCCCATAAAGATTACATAAAAGATTGGAAGTAAATCAATATTCGGCAGAAAGGATATATTTCTTATTTATCTTTTCTGCCATTTTTTATAAAAATGCTGATACAACTATTGATTTTTTTTATTAATTATGCTAAGATATTTAGCAACTACCAGCTCGGGTGATGGAATTGGTAGACATAGCAGATTTAAAATCTGCTGGTCCTTGTGACCGTGCCGGTTCGATTCCGGCCCCGAGCAAAAACTAAATATGGAGAATATAAGGTTTGTGGCTGTTTAAGCTATGAACTTTTTTTATACAATAAATATGGTAAATAATCACGATAAACTTTCAAAACAAAATATCATTATTCTAATTATAGGGCTTGCAATATTTGCTCTAAGTTTCTTATTTATAGCAATGGTAGGACAGCATCCTGAAGGTTTTATGGGATTTCTAGCTCCTTTCACTATGCTTATAGGAATAATAGTTATAGTTACTGGTTTTCTTTATAAATCTAATTCTTAAATGTCATTTTACGCACGGTTAATTCGTTAACATTCATTATATAAATTTATATTATTATTTCATTTTATATATTATTTACATTCTGCGTGCGTTAAAGGGCGGGTGTTTTTAAATTCAATTGAAACAAAAAATAATATTAAGACATAAATAACTTTTTAAATAGAAAATATAGAGGGCGGGATATGCTTTACTATATATGTTATTCATCTGCTTTTTTTATATTGCATTTTAGTATTTCAGCAAATATTTTACTTGTTCTATTATTTATTTTATATCTATAAATATCATCTTCTGCAGCATATTCTAAATAAACATTACCTTTGCTAAAAAATTCTATAAATTCATCCAAATTATTATCATCAATATTTGATAAATTTATAAAAACTAAAGTATCAGCAACATGCATTAAATCAATATTAGGAATAATAAAAATATCCTCTTCTTTATTATTGAAACGAACTTCTTTTAATCCGTATAATTCTTTATCCTGATTAATTATAGTTTGCACAACAAATAAATTCTCCTCTACCTTCAAAGTATGAAAAGATAATGTATTAACCTTATTTTTATTAAAAACATAAGCATCTAATTTTTTATCATAATTGAAATGTTTTTTTAAAAAATTCTCATCAGCATAAAAAGTAATAGAATAAGCAATAGAAGAAAGAGTGAAAATTAAAACAAATACCATATTTTTCATAAATACAAAATCCTTCAATAATTATAGTTTATATATAAATAAAATACAATTATAAAAAACTAATTACAACCCTACCCTATAAATTTACGGCATTTAATAAAAACTCAAAACCTATTATCCTCAATAAATAACTTAGAAAATGCCTACTCTCCATAATAGTTATTATATATAATAAAATTTAACGCACGGTTAACTCATTAACACTCATTATATCAATTATATTATTATTAGATTTTCATATATTAACTTTATCTATCGTGCGGTAAAGGGCGGGTGTTTTTAAATTCAATTGAAACAAAAAACAATATTAAGACATAAATAACTTTTTAAATAGAAAATATAGAGGGTGGGCAGCTTATAATCCGAAAATTTCATTATTATTTTTTAGGAGTATAACATGAAATTTGCATATTTAATAATGGGAAAAATATTTGATTCTAAGAATGATATATCTTCAATACATAATGGAGTTTCACAAATAATAGGAGTATCAGATATAGAGGATGCAATTAAAACAGCAAAAAAACTACAAAAAGAAGGAATAGACTGTATAGAACTTTGCGGAGGTTTTGGAGAGGAAGGAGCAAGAAAAATAATAGAAGCTACAGAAAACAAAATCGCTGTAGGTTTTGTCATTCATTTAAAAGAGCAGGATGAATTATACGCTAAACTTTTTGGCAATAAAACAAATTAAGAAATAAAATTTTATTTTAACACCCCGCCCTATAGATTTTATAATTTAAATTATAACAAGTTAGGTTCCATTATATTTTTTAACTTTAATTAGAATTTTCTGCCACCACCCTAGCTTTTTTAAATTTTTAGTCTGTACAGATTATCAATTCAGCTAAAAATGCATTCACCGTGCGTTAAATAGATTATCAATCTAATCAGCACTTGGGCGGGTACTAATAATTCTTATTAAATAACAAGGATAATAAAAATTATATTATCAAAATTTAGTAATGAAGAATAAAGGGCGGGGTTTGTAATTAGAACTTTAAAATAAAAATAGCCAGCCCCATCATTTTATTAATGAGGCCAGCTATTTTTAAATTAGTTTGCTATAAAACGTACTTAATTATTGAATCAAACGTAAAGCGCCTTGGTTCATAGTATTAGCTTGAGCCAACATAGCTAAATTAGCCTGACTTAAGATTTGGTCTTTAGCGAATTTAACAGAAGTCTCAGCCATATCAGTGTCTCTTATTCTGCTTTCAGAAGCTGCTGTGTTCTCATAAGCGATCATCAAACCTTGAGCAGTAAGTTCCAATCTGTTCTGATAAGCACCAAGATTAGATCTTTGTTTAGAAACTTTCATTAAAGCTTCATCAACTAAACCTATAGCAGTATTAGCTTTGTCTATAGAAGAAATAGACACACCAGTACCTTCAGCAGTTTGAATACCTAAAGCAGCAGCAGTCATAGTTCCTATATAAACTCTTCTTCTCTCATCCATGTTTGCACCAATATGAAACCACATAGAAGCAATAGGAGCTCCGCCTTCATTAGGGTTAGAATATCTACCAGTTAACATGTTAAGAGTATTGAATTGAGCATGGCTAGCAATACGATTAACTTCATCTACTAATTGAGAAACTTCAACTTGGATAAGCATTCTGTCAGCATCAGTATAGATACCGTTAGCAGATTGTACAGCTAATTCACGTATTCTTTGTAAAATGTCTTGGCTCTCTTGAAGATATCCTTCAGTAGTTTGAATGAAAGATATACCGTCTTGAGTGTTTCTTTCAGCCTGACGTAAACCGAGGATTTGCGTTCTCATTTTTTCAGATACTGCAAGTCCGGAAGCATCGTCTCCAGCTCTGTTGATTCTTAATCCAGAAGATAAAGCAGACATATCTTTAGAAAGGTCTACATTTCTGAATTTTAAAGTACGTTGTGCATTTATAGCACTAATGTTGTTATTGATGATCATCGTCATCCTCCGTGATATTTATTCAAAAAGGCATCCGTGCCTAATTGGCAAAAAATATTAAAGAGAATTTAAGGTATTCCGACAATCAGAGTGACTATATAAAGTTGCCAAAATACCATTAAATCCTATAAAATGTATTTACGCCAATAAATACATTTATTATATGGTATCAACTATGCAAACAGGGAGTTCGAGACCGCAAAATACTTGAACTCTCATTTTGCTATATAATAATTTTCGGTCTAATCGGAATAAAGTTTAAGTTAGTTTAGCATTTTTTTCTCTTTTTTTCTTAAAAAACTTAAAAATAGGTAATATACACTACATTTTATACGTAAAATATGAAAAAATTATAGAAATACTATTATCTCTATACAAAAGTCATTAAATTTATTATGAAAATTATAAAAAACAATAACTATCCTATTAAATTTCTTATTTTTTGAAGCATTATATTTCTTAATCTTTAATGGTTTTACTAATTTTTTTAAAAAAATTATATAAATATGACTTAAAAATTAATTATTACTAGCATTTTAACAATATTTTTTATAATTTTAACTCAAATTTGATATGCCCGCCCTCTAGATTTATAATTTAAATCTGCAATTTATATTTCATTTATTTAATTAATCAAATTAGATTTACTTACACCCACCCTAATCGTATTTAAATTATAACGCTCATACCGCACGCAGAACAAAATTTAAAATATAAACTAAATTATTAATTTAACTTAAACAAAATATAAAAATTCATTTACCGTGCGTTAAATAGATTAAAAATTTAAACAACTCTTGGGGGGGCATGCTTTTTATATTATAGCTATAAAGAAAATTAAAATAGAAATTTATTAAAATAATTAAAAAATATAAAGGGCGGGGTATGTAAATAAAATTTTTAAATTTATTTTTGATTATATATTGTAAAGTATAAATTTTAATTAAAATTACCAATTTATTTCTAATTTTCATATTAAAAACTGTACCTAATAACCAATTTTATAATATTTGTAAATATATTTTACATTTATTATTAATATACAGCTCATACACGTTTTATATGTATTATAATATTATATTCAATTATAGGTTTTGTAAATTTATTGTAAAATATTTGTAAATAAATATTGCTTAATTTTTACAATCCGCTATAATTATAATTGTAAAGAGATTTTACATACCAGCAATAAGGAGATACACTATGACTAATAACTTAAAACTTTTTATAAAAATCACACCTAGCCAATTACCAGAAAACATTAGAAGATTTATCGCTTCTAATTACAGCAAAGCTAAAATAGTTTATATAGACAAAATAAAAGATGAGTACGAAATAAAATTAAATAACGGTATTTATATAAACTTCGATAAAAACGGAGCTTGGAACTATATAAGCAGCGATGATAAATTATCAGAAAATATACTTCCAAAAAATATAGCTGATAAAGTTAAAAGAATTATGAAAAAATATAATAATGCTTATGTATTTGAAATTAATAAAAGAATAGAATTCTATAAAATAAAATTAACTAACTCTTTAGAACTATCAATAAGACATAACGGACAGGTTT
>NZ_CALXRN010000206.1 GCF_944390595.1 uncultured Brachyspira sp.
TTAATCTAAAGGCATAGAATCTATAATAGAGTTAGCAAGAGAATTTAATACTTCTTCTCTCAAAGCTCCATCTTTCATGTATAATTCAAGTCTTTGTTTAGCTTCTGCTATTTTTTCTTCTCTAACATCAGGTGCTTCTTTAATGATATTAATTAGTCTTTCATTTTGCAAAGCTAATCTTGATTCATTAGAAATTTCTATTCTATCAGAACCTGTTTTAGATACTTTATCATTGTATTTTACATTTGATTTTTGCTGTATATTTGATGTGCCGCCTATTTTATCAATTGTCATAATCTGACTCCTTACATGAATTATTTTCGGCATTAGCTTCGCATACTTTAGATTTTCTATTATCAATAATGATGCAAAATTCACCTTTAGTAAGTATACTACCATCTGTAAAAAAATCAAGAATATTTTTAGCTTCAGATCTTATAATTTGCTCAAATTGTTTAGTAAGCTCTCTTCCGATAACAATATCCGTTTTTTCTCCAAATATGTTAACAATATCTTCTACGCATTCTTTTATTCTATATACAGATTCATAAATTACTATAATGCTTTTTTGATTTTTATACAAGTCCTTAAGCTGATTTTTTCTCTTTCCTGATTTATTAGAAAGAAATCCTGCAAATAAAGTATTGCCTGAAAGACCGGATACAGAAAGCAAAGAAGTAAAAGCAGATATACCGCCTACAGGCACGATTTTTATATTATTTTCTATTGCTATTTTTATTATGCTCACGCCCGGATCGCTTATGCATGGAGTTCCCGCATCGCTTATAATGGCAGCAGATTTTCCATCTAAAATACTTTTGATATATTCATTTATTCTGTATTCGGAAGAATGGCTATGATATGAAAACATTGTATTTTTTATATTATAAAAATTCAATAATTTTAATGCAACTCTAGTATCTTCTGCTAATATAAAATCTACGTTTTTAAGTATTTTTAATGCTCTTATAGTTATATCTTCTATATTTCCTATGGGTGTAGCTACTACATATATTACCCCATTTTCAACTTCATTTCTATTGTTATTGCCGTCTATAATTTCTTCAATAAATTGAGAGTCATCTTTAATATTTAAATCTTTATTATTGTTTTTATTATCCTTTTTTATGGTAAGCTCCTTAATTGTTTTTTTTTATTATATATTAAAGTTTTTATTAATACAATAAATATGTTATTAAAAATAATTGTATACAAACAGCTGATATTTTACAGTATTATATTAGTTCTAAAATCAAAAGTTTTCACGTGAAACATTTGAGAATATATAAAATAATATAATCATATTTTTTGCAGTGTATATAGGCTATGACATTAGGTTTATAAATGGGTTTAATATTTTTAATTTCATAATTACTGATTATATACAAATTAAAATCAAAAATATAGTTTTATAAATAAACGAATTTTACCATGGAATATTTTGATTATAATTTTTATATAAATGTAAGTTATGGCATAGATAGTATGATTATATTTTTATGCTGTCTAAATTATTATAAAATACTTTAATGAATGTTTTTATAATTTTATAGTTGATGTTTTATTATATTCAAAATTGAATTGCTGAATTCTGTTTACAAATATAATATATGATTTTTAGTATAAATATGTTTTGTAGAAATGGATTTTATATATAATAAGTTTTCACGTGAAACATTTTTTAGTTAAAAATATCCAGGCATGTTGTATTCTCCTTGAGCACAATGCATACATACATGTTTTTTATCTCCAATTAAAAAAATGTCTTTTCTAAAATCTGTCATTTTTTCATTAGTATATACATCAAAAATAGTATCATTTTGTATATTCCCTAAGATATATTGTTTATGACTTTCTATATCACTTCTTATTTCACAGCAAGGTGTATAATTACCATCATAATCTACTTGTATTCCTATAACCGGCATAAAACATTGCATAGTTCTTTTATTTAATTTTATATCTGTTATTGTTTCTCCTCTTGTAGTGGCGACATATTTAAAATTTTGTGCTTTATATATTATATTCATATCATAATATTTTATTTTTATATAATATTCTGATCTTTTTAATATATTATATTCTAATTTCAATTTGTTTAATAGCTTATCCATTCCAGGTTGTATTATATTGTCTATATCAAATTCAATATTTTTATCAATTGAATCATAATAATATGATATAATAATATTTTTTACATTTAAATTTCTAAGTAATTCCAAATATTCTATATTTAAATAATCTCCATTCGTAAATATTTGCACATTTGAATTAGGTATATATTCGTTAATTTGCTCTATTCTTTTTCTTAAAAGATCCATATCATAAAGAGGTTCATTATATCTGTGTAAATTTATTATTCCTGAATAGTTTATTTCTTTGAGTTCATTAATTACTTTTAAAAATAATTTTTCATCTAATTGTATATTATTTGATCTTCTATCTACAATTGAATTAGGACAAAACCAACATTTTCTATTACAATATGATGATATTCCAATTTCAACTAAATAAACATTTTCTTTAAATAATCTTTTTTTAATATCATTATTATTTTGAACTGTTAATAACCTGGCTGTTTTATCTATTAAAGTTCTGCATTTTTGATTATAGTCTTTACCAAGTTCTGCAAATGCTGTATATTCTCTTATAAAATTTCTTATCTTTTTACTAGGAATCCACCAAACTATTTTATTAATTTTTTTTAAATCAGCCATTTTTATTTCCTCATTTATGTAATCTTTTTATTATTTGAATATTAAATATTTTTGGATATTATTTAAATTTTAACAAATTTCAAAATATATTGTTTTAAAGTATTGTAATTGAACATATGTTATAGTATTTTGTTATAATGTCAAGTGAAAATGAATTTTATATAAAATAATAAACATAATATTGTAAAATATAATAATTGATATAAAATACTTATTATGAAAGAAAAGTTTTTAAAATTAAAAAATAGAATGACAAAAAGAAAAGATATAATATTCTCTATTATAGTATCTTTTGTATTGCATATATTTATATTCAGCTTTATAAATACATCTATAATGCAGGATGTATTTGCCTATGAAAAATTAAAGCAGTATGAAGAAGAACAAACTAAGAAAAAAGATGATTATATGTTTTTGGTAGAAACACCGGAAGTTGAAGAAGAGGAAAGTAAAGAGGATACACCTTTTGCCTCTGATAAAACTTTAAGATCTAAAGGAATGACAGATGTAAAACCTTCCAAAACATTTTCTGATACTTCTGTTTTTTCTTTTTTAGGTGACGGAGCAAACAGCCCTATAGTAGAAAGACGCCCTACTGAAAATATAAAACCTAATAATAACAATATGCCTAATGAACAGAAAAAAGATTTAGGACGTGATATAAGCAGAGATAATGTAGAAACTTATAAACCTAAAAATCCAGGAATTAAAGGCGATACTAAAATTCCTGCTTCTTTTGAGGAAGGTGCAGACAGAGCCGTTGTTTTTTCAAGCGAAACAGGAAGCATACAATTAGGAACTAAAGCTCAGGAGTATTTCTGGTATTTCTATGCTCTTGTTGGTTCTATAAGAGATTCTTGGTATTTAACTATTCCGAATCAGGCTCATTATTTAGGGCTTATAAGAACGGATGAAGTAGAAGTTTTAATTTCTATTGACGATGAAGGAAATATTGGTTTCGAGAAGTTTTTAAAAACATCTGAAAAGGGTCAAACTAGTTTAGATAATTCATGTTCAAAAGCTATAGAATATGCCAAAAAATTAAAACCGCCTCCTCAGGGTTTATGGAATGATTATGCCGAAAATGGAAAAATTTATATACCATTTAAATTTATATATCAAAATTTTTCTAGAGAATAATAATTAATTTTTTAATTGATAATTTTTTATATTTATAGTATAATAAATAAAAATATACTGGTGTTTATCATGCAACACAACACAACACAACACAACACAACACAACACAACACAACACAACACTTAATTAATTTTTTTTATTTAATTTTATTATCTGTAATTTTAGGTAGTTTATCTATATGAAAAACTATGGCAATTGCAGAAATAATAAATTATTTATATATATAATTTCCATATCTATTTTATTTCTCCCGATAATCATTTTGTATATATTAGGAAATATTCCTAGAGAAGGTTATATATCTGATTTTCAAACTGAAAGTTATAATATGATTAAAACTTTAGAATTAAATGGTTTGGGTCATTTGAAGAATGATTTTATTGTAAATAATAAAATAAATGAAGATAAACTATTGAATTATATTTTAACTAATAAAAGTATTACAAATTATAGTTATGGTTTTAAGATAAAATATCATACTAAAGTTTTTAAAAATAGCGATATATATGGAGTATATCCCAATTCAGATAAAGCTTTGAAAGAAAATAGTTTTATAAAATATATAACAAATGTAAATGGAAGTCCATTTGGAGAATTAATATCTACTAAAATAATAAACTCAGATGAAAAATACAATATAGAATATAAACTAAATATAAAAATAGGTTTTTTAATATACATTTTGATAATATTTATATATATTAGTATAATATTTTTTATACGTTTTTTAATAGAAAAAGATAAGCAAATACTATATGTATATGAAAGTAAACAACTTTTTAGTGATAAAGTATACATAATATTGTTGATTATAATATTTATTTTAGCATCATTTGTACGCATATATTATGCATCTAATCAAAAAGATATATATTGGGATGAATATGCTACTCTTATATGCATTTTTAGTCAAGATTATGATACTGATCATATAGGAAGTACTTTAGATGCAGATATGAGCAGAGAAAATAACAATTTACATGAATATTTTAAAGATATAAGTATTATGTATAAATATACTCATGATCCATATATCTCAAATTTTTATTATTCTTTGTTAAGAACAGCACTTATCTTTCGATTCAATTATTCCATAGAGGAAATAATATTAATAGGTACTATATTAAATATTTGTTTCTTTTTAGTATCATATATATTCATGTATAAATTATTAAGGATGCTTATAAAATATAAAGATATTGTTTTATTTTCTATGTTATGTATATCGTTAATACCATCTTCTATAACATTTTCTATGTTTTTAAGACCATATCAATTGCAAGAAAGTTTATTTATATTTTTTAGTTATTTAATTATTTGGATATATAGAAATAATAAATTATCATTTAAATATTTTGTATTAACTAGTTTATCATGTTCTTTTTTATATTTAACATTAGTTTCTTCAATAATATTCGTTTTAATTTTATCCATATTTATATTTATGTTATTTTTAATAGAAATTAATAGAAAAAATATTTATTTTAATATTAAGAAGCTTATGTTTTTTGCATTATCATTTGTCATAGCTTTTCCTTTATCTCAAATTTTTTATAATAGTTTTTTTAATTCACTTTTAATTTCTAATGATAGAGCAAGAGTTAGTTTTAAATTTCCTGAAAATGTGTTGGGTTATATAAATTATTTAGGTTTTGTAGATATTTTACTTTATTTAATTATATTTGTAGTTTTTTATATATTATTAAGTATTTTTAGAATGATTAAAAATAAAAGTACTATTAAATTTAATATGGATATATTTTATTTAATTATTATAGTTTTTGTAGCATTACTTTTTACTATATATTCTAATATTAATGCCCCATTTAATATACCAAGATATTGTACAACATCTTTTCCGATAATATTTTTATCTTTACCATTGTTTTTATATTTTATAAAAGAGAAGTATGTGAGATATGTTTTAATGTTGATTATATCTATAATATACATATATAATATAACTACACCAAAAAATTTTGATTATTATGAGGATGTAAAATCTTATTATAGTGTTGATAATTTATTGTTAAATAATGGTTTAGGTCCTATAAATATATATGTAATAACGGGACGTTTTGGATATTATAATAATTCAATACTTGGAGGTACAGGAGCTATTACATTTAAAAAAATGAAAAGCTATGAAGAACTTAAAAAAAATATAAATATGGATTCTCCAAGCAATTTCTTTGTTATAAATAATTTAGATTTGAATTTAAATATGAATTCCAATTTTATTGATGCATGCCATGGATATACAAATGTAAGAAAAACATATAGAAACAGGTATATATTTGAATTTGAAAAAATTAAGGATGAAGAATAATAATTGATTATTTGAATATTTGTGATATAATAAAAAATATATTGGTATGTATTATGAAATGCAATAGAATTTATATATCGTATTTAGAATTAATACTTTTTAGGGAGTAGTATATGTATAAAAATAAAAATGTATATCTGCTTTCATTTTATAGTTTAAATTTATACCCTTCTTATTTAAGATTTTTAAATCAAGCAAAAGATTTTGGAATATTTGATAAAATACTTATATATAATCAATATAATTTACCAAAAAATGAAAAATTTGATTCTTTACTTAAAAACCGATTAGTAAAAAGCAGAGGGTTTGGATATTGGTCTTGGAAGCCTTTTATTATTTTAGATACATTGGAAAATATGAATAATGATGATATTTTAATTTATTCTGATATAGGATGCCATATAGATAAAAATGGGTTAGATTGTTTTTATGAATACCTGGATAGGGTAATTGACAATAAAATATTATTTTTTAATGTTGGTTTTTTGGAAAAATATTATACTAAAGCAGATTTATTTTCTTTTTTTGAAAAACTTGATGATAAGTCATTTACTGATACAAGTCAAAGAGCAGCAACAGTGTTATTATTTCAAAAGAATCAATTTACATTAAATTTTGTAAAAGAATGGCTTGATGTATTTTATCAAGATTTTACTTTAGCTGATGATACTCCATCCAAAATACCAAATTTTGATGGCTTTAGGGAACATAGACATGACCAAAGTATATTTTCCATTCTTAGTAAAAAATATGATTTAAAAGATATTAATGTTGGTAAATATGATTATACTCCATTCTTATTATTAAGAGATAAAGAAAATATTTATGATTTTATTATAAAAAATGCTTTAAATAATTTGATAAATAAAGTTTCATGGTTTATATCAAAAAGGGAAGTGAGAGATAGTTTTAGAGAAGTATTAAATATAAATATACTTAATTTTATAAAAAGCTATCTTAAAAAAGAAAATTTTATTTTTACATCATCTAATAATTTTATTTTTGATCTTTTAATAAAGAATTTGTTTTTAGTAAAAATCAAAAAATACATAGATAATGATAATCAATTTAATGAAATTTTTAAAAGTATGCTGGAATATGAATCTGTATCTTTAATATTAAATTGATAATTTATTATAATTAATATATAATGATTGCATAAAATGTATTAGATTTTTTATGCTGTATTATATGTGTATAAAAAATAATAATTTTTTATTTTGGAATAAAAATGGAAGACAGCAAAAAATATATAGATAAAATATTGTGGTTAATACCATTTAAGAAATTCAGATATTTTTTAAGAGCTTTATTTTATAATATTTTAGATATAAAAGAAATAAAAGATGATGTAAAAACATTAAAAACTGAATTATTTGATTTAAGAAATGAAATAAGAACTATTAATAAAAATGTTAACAACCGTATATTTTTTATGAAGGAAAGTAATCACTATCAAGATATATCAAATGGTGGTGGTTATTTTTTAATTTTTCAATCTATTTTATCAAATAAAAATATCAAATTATTATTTACTAAATATGATCCTGATATAGAATTATTTTATGTTTATGGTGATAGAAAAAATGTTATATCATCAAAAGCAAAGATAAAAATTTTTTATACAGAAGAGCCTGTTCAAGTATTTAGAAAAGATTATAATGATAATTGTTTAGGATTATGTGATTTATCTTTAGGATTTAATCATATATCTAATTCAAACTATATAAGATTTCCTTTGTGGATAAGTTGGAATTTTAATATTACAGAAATTAATAAAGAAAATATACATAAAAGAGTACTAGAAATAAATAATGCGAAATTTAAAAAAATAAAATTTGCTTCAT
>NZ_CALXRN010000207.1 GCF_944390595.1 uncultured Brachyspira sp.
TGACTAGCAATTTCTTTAGCCTTATCAGAATGATATTGTCTAATCTTAGGATAAAAATAATCATAAAAATCGGCTCTGATAACAGTCTCATCATCTGTGGTTTTAAAAAATGTATAATCTTTAACATAAGAACCCAGTATAGTATCTAATTCATTATTATTAGATATAGCATTATATATATCATACATTAATTTTAATGGTCTATAGTTATTTTTATCAAATTTTGGCTCTATGTTGTTTATAAAATACAATCTTTGATCTTCTATAACTCTCTGGAACAATTGATAAGGATGGTTGTCGATCACGATAATTTTATGGATTTTTCTAGTTTGGTTGTGTATTTGTTGTTTTGCTGTACCCCATCTTAGATTCTCTAATCTATTGTCGTGCCTAACTCTATTTATATGATCAACCGTCATTCCTTCTTCAAAACTGTCTAATAAAAATGTTTGAGCTACAATTTGTTGTCTACTAAAAGTTCTAGCAACACCATCATTATCTTTTATAGTATTAGTTATATAACCAAAATTGTTTTTTATATCTACTAATTTTTCACGACGGTAGTATAAGTTGCCGTCTGTATCTACATAATAATCTTTCTTTGAAAAATCATAAATTTGTTTTATTTTCCTATTTACATCAAATCGCATAAGTTTAGTAATTCTTCTAACTTCGTACTCCATTTTAAAAAACTCTCCTTAAATTAAATTTGTTCTACTTTTACAATGTAATCGCCATCATATTTGTGGTAAACTTCAAATCCTATTTGTTTCAAAAATATATTTATAGTGTTTATATTTTTAAAAACTTCATTTTTTATACTGTATTTCTCTACACAGTATTTCTTTAATTCTTTTTTTACGTATTTCTTGTTTAAAAACATCTTCTCAAAATCAGAAACATCCATAGATTCTGTTGACACATTCTCTGCTATGTTTTTTGCTTTATCATAATAATATCTTCTTACTTTATCGTAAAAATGATCATAAAATCTTTCTCTTATTAAGATGTCATCATCAGAGTATTTAAAATGAGTATATCCCTCAAGGTATCCTTTTAGGATTTCATCTTCACACATATTGCTCTCTGCAGAGTTATACAGCTTATACATCAGATCTAAAAAAATATAATTCCCTTTATCGAACTTCGGTGTTATATTGTTAATAAAATAATCTCTCTGGTCGTTGACATTGTGCATAAATTTAGAATTAACTCTTAAATTTATTTTATCTGAATGAATTTTTCCGTATATAAAATTATAATTGCCTTCATTTTTGAGCCACAATTGAAGAAAACTCTTTGATATGTTCGATTTAATTCCCATTAGAATGTTTTTTATTATGTCTGTCAAAGAATTATTAGCAACTGTTCTACCTGCGTACTCATTTATTTTGAATTCGAATTTATATCCATCTATGTCTTTAGCATACCAACTTCTTATTATAGTTCCAGTGCTGTTATTATTCCTATTTCTAGCAAAAAATTGAGGTATAGCATTTATTGTGTCAAAAAACCTTAATATACATACCCCATGATATTCGTCTCTTATTGAAACCCCTGTAGTTAAGCTAGAAGTGCAGAAAAGTATATCGAAGTCTTCACTAAAACGTTCATTTATAATTTTAACTTCTTTTACTTCACTATTGTAATTTAGTACTTTCAAACCATGGAGTTTTAATTCTTCAGATAATCTCATACATTCTCTTTTATTGTTATACATAACAACGAGTTTCCCATGTTCTCTATACAAACTCATAACACAACCTAAGATGTTCTCTAATTCGTAACTTGCTATCGTATCTAAATATATTGTGCGATTGTATTCTGGAATAAGATTTGTTTCAATAATTTTTAAGTCAAGTAAAATATCTAACCCTAAAGGTGTAGCCGTCATTCCTATTATTTTTCTGAATTTCTTGTTCCTAATGTCACTTATAAGTTTTTCTGTTTTGCATAATTCATTGTATTCAATTAACTTATGACATTCGTCTATATACACTGGTATATTAAGAAACAATTCGTGGTTTTCTGAAAATGTTTTTAATGATATTATAATGGAATGTTTATTCATTATTGTTGACATAATGTCTGCCAATATATTATGTGAAGTGTCTGAATTTATAGCAACTATATTAGTATTTTTTTCTTGTAACTGCATTGCAAGCTCATTTAATGGTGAAACTATAATGCATGGTTCTTTTATTGATTCTATGTGAGATATTAAAGCTGTTGATTTTCCTGTACCTGTAGGAGATGAAATTATACACGACTCATCTACGTCGAAAATATTTTTGTTTAAATAATTAGTCATTTTTTATCAACTCAGCTTTAAAATGATATTTTTCATTTTCTATTTCAACAATTTCTTCATTTTTAAAATCGTATGTTAAATCATAATAATAGCTTGGATCACCTGTCTCATCCCATAATAAAATCAATTTGTTAATTACATCGCTTTTATTCATATTGTTTCTGTCACATATATTGTCCAATAGACATACGATTTCATTTTTTATAGTAAAGTTACATTTTTTCATTAAAGTACTCCTTTTCAACATATATAATTTTATATTTTTTATTGGTATTCCTATCTGTAATATATGAAAATAATATCGGAGACTTACTTTTAATAATACTGGACAGATTATGTACGTCACAAAACGCTTTTAT
>NZ_CALXRN010000208.1 GCF_944390595.1 uncultured Brachyspira sp.
CCCATTCTCATGGCAGAAGCGGTATATGGAGCCATACTCATATTTTCTGTACCTCCGGCAACCACTATATCAGCATCTCCTGCTTTAATCATTTGTGCTGCCATTGATACAGCTCTAAGTCCTGAACCGCATAATATATTTATAGTTAATGCTGGTTTATCTACAGGTATTCCAGCATTAATTGAAACCTGCCTTGCAACGTTTGGAAGAAGTGCTGATTGTATAACACATCCGAAATAAGTTTCGTCAACTTGCTCTGGTTTTATATTTGCTCTTTTTAATGCCTCTTTTACTGCTATTGTACCTAATTCTACAGCTGATACATTAGAAAATGAACCTAAGAATTTACCTACAGGTGTTCTAACTGCACTAGCTATAACTACTTCTCTCATAGTTTTTCTCCTTAAATAATATATAATAGTTATTTAAATTATTTTCAAATATCATACTATAGTATAGTAATTAAAAATTGATTTTACAAGTATATTGAGTGCAAAAAAGTTAATGATGTACAAAGCCTAATGAATCAAAATTAATTTCTTTATTGTTTATATCTATAAATTTAATGAAGTTGTTTGAAAATTCTTTAACTTTTCCTATTTTTATTAAATTATTTTCTTCCTGTATTTCATCTTTAGAGCTGAAAATAATAGCATAATCTTCACCTCCGGTAAGGATGGATTTTAATATTTCTTTATAATTTTGATAGTCTGTATTGAAAAATCTATTAACTAAATTCCAATTAGAATGTTCATATATTTCAATAGATTTGCTTGATTCCTCAGCAATATGGGAAGCATCCTGCAAAAGCCCATCGCTTATATCTATAGAAGAGTTTATTTTATATTTGTTTATAACTTCCTGCCATTTATCATAAAAAAGTTTAGGTCTTAAATGAGTTTTAATATTTTCATCATTATAATCATAATTTCCAGATAAAAGTTTTTTTAGTCCTATATCGCTTTCTCCTACAAATCCAAGCACATAAACATTATCTCCTTCTTGAGCATTGCTTCTTAATATGGATTTATTCTTTTCTATTGTACCTATTAAAGTTATGGATATAAAAAAAGAATCATTTGAACTTGTAGTATCCCCTCCGGATATTTCTATATTATAAGGATTACATGCATCTAAAAATCCCTTATACCATTCTAATATATTTTCATCGTTTATTTTTTTAGGGATAGATAATGAAATAAATATATTTGTTGGATAAGCTCCTTTACATATAATATCGCTTATATTTGCTTGTGCAGATTTATATCCAATATCGTAGAAAGAATAGTATTTTAAAGAGAAATGTATATTTTCTGCTAATATATCAGTAGTTACAAGAATATCTTTATCATTGCTTATGTTTTTTATTACAGCACAATCATCGCCTATATTTAAATTATTACTTGTATTATTATTTTTTGTTAATTCTTTTATTTTTTTTATAAGTTTGAATTCATGCATTTTATTAATTCCATATAATTTCTAATAATTATAACATATATAATATATCTTTTAAATCATTAAAAATAGTTATTTAGGCATTCTATTGTTTACTAGAATTACAGAATCTTGTAAAAATCGAGCTTTTAATAAAATATTATTTAAATTACAGAAAAATTGTAAAAAAATACCAAAAATCTGTAAATTTTGAGTAAAAAAAGAGTAAATAAATTTGACATATATTGTATAATGTACTATAATATAAATGTAAAGATAATTTACTTCTATATATGCTATTTTTACAAAAATAATAAGGAGATTATTTATGACAACTATAAAAAGATGTTTATCAATAGTTTTTGTTTTAGCTATATGTTCAGGTGCATTATTTGCTCAATATAATGGATATTATGATCAGCAGCAAGGAGGTGGATATCAAGATCCTTATGCTCAACAGCCACCAGCACAGAACCCTTATGCACAGCCACAACAAGGAGCTAATCCTCAATACGGTTATGGTGTACAGTTATCGTCTATACCTCAGAATGCACAAAACTTTATCAAACAGCATTTTTCAGGCATTGAAGTAACTTTTATAGAAAGAGATTGGGAGGATATAGAGGTTTATTTAGCTAATGGTACTCAAGTAGATTTCTTCCCTAATGGAGATTGGAAAGAGGTTAAATGCTATGGAAATATGCCAAATGGTATACTTCCTGCGAATGTTATGAATACAGTTAAAAAAACTTATCCTAATGCAGCTATAGTAAAGATAGAAAAACAATTTACTACATTTCAAGTAAAATTAAATAATATGATGGAATTGTATATAGACAGCAATGGACAATTATTAGGTCAGCAGTGGGATGACTGATTAAAATAAAAATAAAGTAATTAAAATAAAAAGATTAGGAGGATTTTATCATGAAAAAAATACTTTGTTTATTAGTAGCTTTGACAGTTATAGGTTCTTCAGCTTTATTTGCTGATTGGTATGTACCTTTGAATCAAGTTCCTCAAGCAGTTTTAGCAAGAGCTAGACAAACATATCCGCAGGCACAAGTTTGGGCAGTAGAAATGGAACATTATAATGTTTATAAAGTAAAAATGAGCAATATGATGGAATTGTACATTGATAAGGCTGGTAACTTATTAGGTCAAGAATGGGACGATTAATATAATTTGAATAGGAGTTTTTTATGAAGAGAATACTTTGTTTATTAGTAGCTTTGACAGTTATAGGTTCTTCAGCTTTATTTGCTGATTGGTATATACCTTTAGAGCAGGTTCCTCAGGCAGTTTTATCTACTGCTAGGAGAACATATCCTCAAGCACAAATTTGGGCAGTAGAAATGGAACATTATAATGTTTATAAAGTAAAAATGAGCAATATGATGGAATTGTACATTGATAAAGCTGGTAACTTATTAGGGCAAGATTTTGATTAATTTTATTCATATATTTATTTTATAAGGTAAAGTTATTTAATATGACTTTACCTTATAAAAGTAATTTTAGAGGTTATTTATGGACAAATCAAAAATTTTATTAATATTATCAGTAATTATTTTGGTATGCAGTATTATTGTTGCTAGGTATCAAAGTTCTACAGCATATACTAATTTTACAAATATTACATCTAAACTTCTTAATACTAATGATACTACATTAAATGAAGATCATAAGCCGGTAGAAGAGAATGTTTATTATAATCCTTT
>NZ_CALXRN010000209.1 GCF_944390595.1 uncultured Brachyspira sp.
TTATTAAAAAATATTTTTTACTATTATAGTTTCTTCTCTTCCTGCACCTACTGATACAATAGATATATCTGTTTCAATTACTTCGCTTAATCTTTTTAAATATTTTTTAGCATTTTCCGGAAGCTTATCATATTCTCTTATATCTCTTGTGCTGGTTTTCCAGCCGTCAAATTCTTCGTATACAGGCTCTGCTTTTGAAAGCACTTCTAAATCTGCAGGATATCCTTCTAATATTTTACCATTATATTTATAGGCAACGCATATTTTTAATTTATCCAATTCATCTAGTATATCAAGTCTTGTAATAGCTATAGAATCAAGTCCGTTCACATAAGAAGCGTATTTAACAACGCATGCATCAAGCCATCCGCATCTTCTAGGTCTTCCTGTAACAGTACCGTATTCTCTGCCTTTATCTCTTATAGCCTGTCCTATTTCATCATGAAGTTCTGAAGGGAAAGGACCTTCTCCAACCCTTGTAGAATAAGCTTTTACAACGCCTATAACATTATCAATTTTTCTAGGGCCTACACCCGAACCTGTACAAGCTCCGCCTGCAGCAGGGTAGGATGATGTTACAAAAGGATAAGTTCCATGATCCAAATCAAGCATAGTTGCCTGAGCACCTTCAAATAATATATTTTTCTTTTCTTTAATAGCTTTATTTAATATTGTAGTAGTATCAGCAACATAAGGCTTTAATCTCTCGGCATATTCCAAATATTCTTTTAAAAGCTCATCATAATTAACGCCTTCATGATTATAAAGTTTTTTAAGGAGTTTATTTTTAAGCTCTACATTAAACTTTAATTTTTTAGCGAATGTTTCTTTATTCATAAGATCGGATATTCTAATTCCTAAACGGCTTGCTTTATCCATATAGCATGGACCTATGCCGTTTTTAGTCGTTCCGAGTTTATTTTCTCCTAAATCCTCTTCCTGAAGCTCATCAAGTATTTTATGATAAGGCATCAATACATGGGCTCTGTCTGAGATTTTAAGATTTGACATATTTACTTTTTTTTCTATAAGAGCATCTATTTCACCTAAAAAAACTTTAGGTTCTATTACGACTCCGTTTCCTATAACGCATACTTTATCTTTATGAAGTATTCCTGAAGGAAGAAGCCTTAATTTATATTTAATATTATCAACTACAACGGTATGTCCGGCATTGCTTCCGCCTTGAGAACGAACAACATATTCACATTTTCCGGCAAGATAGTCCACTATTTTTCCCTTACCCTCATCTCCCCATTGGGTTCCTACTATGATTACTGAAGCCATATATTCAAACTCCTTTCTTATAGATATGTGTAAAACACACAAAGGCAATTATATAAATTTTTGATAAGAATTTCAAGATACTTTGAATAGAAATATATATTTTATATAAAATAGATATGCAACTTTTTTAAATTATTGGTAAAATATAAAAATGTTTTATTTTAATATAAGTAAAGGATTTATAATATGAATGAAGATTTAGATTTGCAATTACATCAAATGCATAATGAAGGCAGACATCATGATATAATAAAACTTATATTATCGCTTCCTGAGGAGAGTTTGGATGATGATTTAAAAGGGCTTCTTGCTGTTGCTTACAACAATACTGGTCAATTTGATTTGGCAATAGAAATACTTAATTCTTTAAGCGAAGAAACTAGAAATCATCATACTTGGTTTTATAAAATATCTTATGCTTATTTAGGTAAAACGGATATAGGCAATGCTTCTTCTAATATAGAAAAGGCAATATCTATTCTTGAAATTAATAAGCCGAATATAAGTATAGAAGAGTATGATTATTACAGCAATTTATATAATGAATTTAAAGAAGAGATAAAAAAAGACGGTATGCATTATACGGCTAACAGTGTTGATATTAATGATGCTGATTCTGTCATAAAAGATATATCATCTATTTTATCTAATGATGTAGAACATGAAATAGTTGAAGGAAGCATTGTTATAAATAATTGGAATGTATTTATAAATGCGTATATAGATCAAGTTAATGACCGAAGTGCTACGGTAAATTATTATATATCAAGTCCTAATTGGGATAGAGATATATTTGAATGCTGTGCCAGTATAGGAAAAGATGCTAATACAGCACTTGGGCTTTCAAACGGAAGTTTTGTATTCGGTATAATGACTGGAATAAAGGCTATGAATGAGGGCAGAATACTCGATGAGGCAGAAAGCGAATTTGCCGTAAAGAAACATAAATGGAAAGTTTATACAAGCAATATTGTTAATATGGGAGATAATAACGGCGTACCTAAAAATGTTAACACTTATTGGAATATGTTTAGAGATGATATATTAAAACGCATAGGCAATCAAAAAATTTGCTACATAAAAATATATGGGCAAAAGCTAGAAATGATTATTCCATAGGAGAGCTTAGAATAAATGACGTTAATATTCCGGAACTCAGTGATAAAATGAATGAGTATGTTAAGACTTGGGGAGAAACTGATTTTTCATCCGATAAGCAGTTTTTCTTTTTGGTTCAGGAAGAAGAAACTTATACTCCTTATCCATACAGCAATGAAGATATTTTTAATTTTGTTCAGCAGTATTCAAACATGGTTTTAAATTTAGAAGAAACAGATGATGCTTATGAAAAACTTGAGGATATGGCTTATGATTTAGTAAAAGATAATAGCTTAGCTGTTGATTTATTTTTATTTTTGCCTGAAATATGTGCTGATAATGAGTTTTTTAATGAACTTCATTCCGGAGAGAAAATCAATTTTATTTTTGGAGCAAAAGAAAAAAATCAAACTGTATATAAGACTCAGCTTTATACATATTATCTTATTAATGATTATATTTTTGAACTTTTTAGAAATGGTATGTTTAATGGAAAAGAAAATGAGATTTATGCTAAGTTTATAAATATGAGTGCTTTATATAATATATACATTCAGATAAAAGAGGATTATGAAAAGAAAAATAAAAAACTTGAAAACCTTGAAGTGAATTTAAGCTATAATGTATCTGATTCTTATATATTATGCTGACAATAAACTATAAATAAAAGGCATAACTTTATATAATACAAAAATATAAATTATAGTATTGATTATATCCTAAGTGTTAATATAATAATAAAAAACATTTAAGGATATAATATATGGAAATGAAAGAGTTTATTGAGTATTGCAGAGAGGGTAATCCTATAAGAAGCACAGAAAAAGAGAAGGGTGCTTTGCTGTTTCAATGTTCTCAGGAGGCAATGAAAATAACAAATAAATTAAATAATAAATACAATACTTCAGACGAAGTTAGAAAGCTGTTTGAAGAGCTTACAGGAAGAGAAATCGATTCAAGCTTCATGTGCTTTCCTCCTTTTTATACAGACTTTGGAAAAAATATTATTATAGGAAAAAATGTATTTATAAACATGAATTGCAATTTTCAAGACAGAGGCGGCATAATAATAGGAGATGGCACTCAAATAGGAATGAATGTAGCTATATCTACTTTAAATCATGGTTTTAATTTAGATGACAGAGATGTTACTTATGCTTCAAAAGTAGTTATAGGTAAGAATGTATGGATAGGCTCTGGCGTATCAATAGTTCCTAATGTAACTATAGGGGACAATTCAATAATAGCATCAGGTGCTGTTGTAACTAAGGATATACCTTCAAATGTACTTGTAGGAGGAGTTCCTGCAAGGGTTATAAAAAATATATAATTTTGAATTTTAGAAAATATTGTTTTTAAAGAGTTTTTGCATAATTCCTTTTTTCTGCTGCTTACGCAAATGAAGAAGCATTTTTAAATTATTAATTTGCTTATCTATAATAGAAATAAGTTCTGATATTTTATTTTGCTCTTCAATGCTAGGCAGCTTTATTGTCATATTGGTTAATGTGCTTAAAACTATATAAGGAGTATTTCCTTCATTTCTTTCTTTTTTTATTTTTTGTTTTAAATACAAATCTAAATAATATTTTATGTATTTTATGTTTTCTGTAAAATCCATTAATACATAAGTTCTTTGATAAGCATTAAATTTTCCTTTATAATAATGAATATAACCAACATAAGCACCATTTCCTGATATAAGCAATGCCTCTCCGTCAAATGCATAAGTATTTATTCTATAATATTCCTTAGCACATGTATAGAATCTGTATTTTCCATTTTTCTCCATAGCATTAGCATCAAGTTTTCCTGTTTTTATACTTCTGCTTATTTCAGATAATTTTTTTACTCTCCATTTATCATTAAATCCTTTAAATCTTACTTCTCCGCTTAAAAGTTTCTGCATAACTCCTTTTTTATAGAGTTATTTTTTTTCTATTAATTGATTAAGATTTTCTATTGTATCATCGCATATTGTAAGTATTTCAGCTATGCGTTTTTGTTCTTTGATTGAAGGCAGGGTAATTAGGCATTCTCCTATTTCATGTAAATTTATTTTTTTCGGAAATGCTGCATGCAGTGTTTTTGAATGAAGTTCTTTTTGAAAATTATAGGATAGTATTGAATAATACAAATATTTATAATAAACCTCTTTACTTATATTTGTAAATAAACATATAGTAACATAATAGGCTATATCTTCATCCTTTTGAACAATTGCAGGAATGCCTATATTTCCTATTCTTGTCATAAATATATCATTTTTTTTAGCTTTAATTTTGTATAGATTATTATAATCCTCTTTTGATATAAATTTATTACTGCTGTATATATCATTAATATTTTCTGCACTTATAAATTTTATTCCGTTTTTTGTATATTTAGGAGTAGTGTGTATTCCATCCTGTATCTTGCATATTTCTTTAAGCTTAACTATACGCAGATTTTTTTTGTTATTCTCCATTAAAAAACCTGAATTATTATTTAAAATAGAGTATAAATAATAATATTAATTTATTCAACTATATTATAATTTTATTATTTTTATGGTATACTAAAAAAGAATTTTTTAATTAGGATTTTTATAATGGAATTTTCTAAAAAAGTTTGGGATAGAAATAAAAAATTATATGATAAAATACTAAACATGCCTTTTAATAGAGAACTTATGGATGGAACTCTTGATAAAAAAAGATTTGCTTATTATATAGAACAAGATGCTTTGTATTTAAAATATTATTCTAAGGTTTTGGCAATAATATCTTCAAAGATGCATGATACAGAATATGCTCTTGCTTTTTTAAGATCATCTATTAATTCATATATAGTAGAAGAGGAAGTAGTACATAAATATTTTAAAGAAATTTTTAATTTTAAAAATACAAATAAAATAACAACTGCTAATATAGGATACACTGGTTTTTTAATTAATACATCTCAGACGGAAGCAGCTGAAGCGGCAGTATCGGCTATACTTCCTTGTTTTTGGATATATAATGAAGTAGGAAAGTATATAAAAGAAAAAGCTGTAATAAAGAATAATCCGTACAAAAAATGGATTGATACTTATGCAGATAAAGAGTTTTCCAAATCCACTGAGAATATGATTAAATTGACAGATGATCTATATTCAAAAGCTTCTAAATATATAAGAGAAAAGATGATAGTTACATTTAATACGGCTTTTGTTTGGGAATATAGATTTTGGAATGATGCTTATAATTTGGATGATTTTTATAATGTATAACTTAAATAACTAAAATCAATCTACCGATAATATACAAAAAATTGGAATTAATTTATGTACAAAGTTTATCTTTTATCTTTAATCAGCACATTGATACTTTTATCATGCAATGAAAAAAAAGAGAGTAAACAGTATATGGGAAATTTAGATGAGAATATAAATACTGTTAATGTAGATATAAAAAGCAGAGATTTTGATGCAATAAATTTAATAAAAAACAGCTCTTTTACAGCATATCCGAACATAAAGATAGAAGATTTGATATCATCATTTAATAGTGTAGAATGGCAGGACTTTATAGCTGAAGATGATTATATGCGTTATGTAGATATGATAGGCAAATATGATACAAATGAGTATATAATACAATTTAAATTACTAGATCATTACAGATGGGAACTGTATGCATTTGAAATTAATAGAACTGCATATTCAATAGATGAAGTTGCAGACAGTTTATATACTATTTATACCAATAAAAAATAATTAATAGCTATAAGTTAATGATATACTTGCTCTTTTTATAGCTATAGGACCTGCTGTACCTCTTGATAATTTTATCTGAATAGATTGACTTCTGTCTATATCGTCTCCTAAAGTCCAGTCATTTTTCTGAGGCTCAAATAAACCTACTGTAGTACCTACCGCACCTTTTTTACCCAAGAAAATTTTTACATCATAATAAACTATAACTATTCCTCTGTTTCCTTTAACTGTTTGCTCTGTAATTTTTAATGGAGATGATAATGATGCAGATTTAATTTCTTGGTCTGACATATTTTCTACATCTTTTCCTCCTATTACATAATAGGTTTTTCCGTCAATTTCTACAGCCTGAACTTCTTTATCTGCTCCGTATACTGTAACTTTCTTTTGTGCAGTATCTTCTCTTATAATACTATTTTCTTCTTCTTTGTTACTACTATTATTATTGCCGGCAGTTTTTGCTGTATCTTCTTTAGTAGGCATAGTGGCGCAGCTTGTAATTATAAATATAGAACTAATAGCAATAAAAAATTTTTTCAACATGAACCCTCCGTAATTTACCTCTAATTTTCATATTAATTTATCTCGGAAAATATTTTGCTAAAATTAAAATATTTTCTATTATATTTATTGAATAAAATTTATAGTTATTATAGTATAACAAATAAGAATTAAATTCATAAAATATTATTTTTAAATAAAGGACTTTAAAATGCAAATTTCAGAAAATAGATATGATAATATGATATACAATAAAAGCGGAAAAAGCGGATTAAAACTTCCTATTATTTCTTTCGGACTTTGGCATAATTTCGGTGAAAACTGCGATTATAATAATATGAAAGAATTAGTAAAAACGGCATTTGATAATGGAATAACTCATTTTGATTTGGCAAATAATTACGGACCTCCTTACGGTTCTGCTGAAATAAGTATGAGTAAAATATTAAATGACGGATTAAATAAATATAGAGATGAACTTATTATAAGCACAAAAGCAGGTTATGATATGTGGGATGGGCCTTATGGTAATTGGGGAAGTAAAAAATATTTAATAGCAAGCATCAATCAAAGTTTAAAAAGATTAAATATTGAATATGTTGATATTTTTTATCATCACAGAATGGATCCTGAAACTCCGCTTGAAGAGACTATGGAGGCATTAACTAGAATTGTGAAAGACGGAAAAGCTCTTTATATAGGACTTTCAAATTATGACGGAGTTACTATGGAAAGAGCTTCTAAACTGCTTGCCTTGGCTAATGTTCCTTTTATTATAAATCAAAACAGATATTCAATATTTGATAGGACTATAGAAAATAACGGACTTAAATTAAAAGCTAAAAAATTAGGAAAAGGAATTATAGCATACAGCCCTTTGGCACAGGGATTATTAACTGACAAATATATAAATGGAATTCCTGAAGACAGCAGAATAGCGGCAGACGGAAGATATTTGAAACAGGATGCAATAACAAGAAAGAGATTAGAGCAGATAGTTAAGCTTAATAACTTAGCAAGAGAAAGAGGTGAGAGTTTAGCTCAAATGGCTTTAAGATGGGTATTGAGAGATGAAGAGGTTACAAGTGTATTAATAGGTGCTTCCAAACCAAGTCAAATAATAGAAAATTTGAAAATTTTAAATAAATCTATTCTTACAGATGAGGAATTAAGAAATATTGATAATATATCTTTATAATATAGTAAGGGCTAATGTATATAAATAACATACATTAGCCTTCACTTTAATTTAAGGAGTTAATTTAAGTTAGTAACCGTAAAACGATGAATTTACAATTAAATATCTGTCTTTGCCTTTAGTATTAACATCAGGATTATAAACTATATATGTATCATCACCAAGCTCAACATATCTTAAAAGCGTATCATCAGACATGAAGTCCCCTTTAACATATATAGCAGAACCCGGAGCCATAGGACAATTATACTGCGTTGTTATTATTTTAGGTTTTGTAATAATATTGCCTTTATAACCATATAATCCGCTTTTATCATTCTTATAATTAGCTTCAAGCCAAGTAGCATAAAGCTCGCTCCAATCTTTGAATTGTCTAATATTTTTATTTGCGGCATAAATTATGGCTTTATAAGTTCCTCTGTATTCTTCCGGAGCGTTTGCTATATCTTTGTATATTTCAAAACCGTTTTTAGAATGAAGTCCAAGCCAATACATAAAAAGCGAAACAGTAGCATATTTATGAACTGTATATCCCTGATTCCAATTAATAAAATAATCTCCTTTAGTTATCAAGTACATTGAATCTGTATTATAATAGTTAAGTCTGTTTTCCGGTACTTTTCCTCTGTAAGTAATAACAGCTGCTTCAGATAATGCTTCATCTACCCATATATCAAATGAACTGCTGCTTTTGTTTTCAAGCTGACTGTAATGTATAACATGATGAAGTTCATGTGCTATTGTGTTTACTACAGATTCTATATTCTCCCAGCCGTTTATATAATCTAAAAATATTATATTTTCATCGTCGTTTTTTATTTCATCAAGACCGTCTAATATAGAATAGCCTTGCATATACGGCTTATCTCCTGTATATCCTCCGTTAATATCCATTATTAAAAGGGTTAATTTGCCGTTTAATTTACCGTATAAATATTCTTCTAAATCATATATTTTTGAAGTTTCTGATATTACCTGCTGCAAATCTCTTTCATCTATTTTTAATCCGTTTTCCAAATATACATCTATTTTTGAAGTAGAGAATATATTTTTAGCCTTTAAACTTTCTTTTGAATAATTGTTATTTATATATCTTACGGCATTAAATGTTTTTTCTGTATTTTTGCCTCTGTAGATATTATAACTTGCAGGATTTCTTAAAACTTCATTTATACTTGAATATTCTTTAGCATTTAAAAAGTTGCAAATAAAAAAAATAGTTATAAGCAGTATTAAATATTTTCTCATAATAAACCCTATTAACATATTTGCAATATTATCGGAAAAATGACTTCAATACAAAAGTATTAAAAAAAATAGAATAGGTTTTTTAAAACCTATTCTATAAAAAATAATAATAGAGATATATTAATTAATGATGACGCCCTTTGTAATTATCATACATGCATATATAGCAGTTTCCCCTGTAGCAACGCAAGCGTATGCATTTTTTGCCCTTTCATAAAATGAAAATCTGTCTATATATTCAAATTCTCTAAATGTATTATCATGTTTTCTTAGAATAGCCTCGTATTTATCCCATATTTCAGGTTTGGAATTATCATTTGGTTTCATTAAAGTAACAGGATATTCTACAAATTGATCTAAAGGCATAAACTGCATAATAGCATTTAATATATCGCAATTAAAATGTCCGTCTAATCTTGCAAGTCTTTTGCCGTAAGTAGAAGCGGCAAAATTAGAATCTCCAATAACTAAAGTATCTCCATGCCCCATGCTCATCATAATATGCATCAAATCCGGAGATATAATATTTGGAATATTTTTTAACATATTTTCAATCCTTATGATTTTCTTTTAGATAAACTGAATGTGAATGCTAAAGCTGTAACAAGTACGCATCCTTTAATAAAATCCTGTGTATAATAAGGTACATTAAGCATAGTAAGTCCGTTTATAAGCATACCTATAAATACAGCACCTACTATAGTACCGAAAGGATTAGGCTTCTGTGCACCTAATACAGCATATCCTATAAGGGCAGAAGCTATAGCATCCATAAGCAAAGTACCGCCTGAAGATACATCTCCTCTTCCAACTCTTGCAGCTAAAACAATACCAGCGAAACTAGCTACGAATCCTGATATTATATATGCTAATATTCTATATCCGTAAATATTAACTCCTACAAGTCTTGCAGCCTCGCTGTTTCCTCCTATAGCATAAAATATTCTTCCGTATCTAGTCAAAGATAATACAATAAATACTATAATAGCTATTAAAAACATAAATGCTACAGGTACAGGTATTAAATCAAATAATCTTCCTTGTCCTAAGAATTTAAAGCCTTCATCGAATACACCCTCAGCAGTTTTTCCATTTGCTAAAGTCATGCCGTTTCCTATAGATCTTCCTGCAGAAGGTATAAGCTGTAATCCTTGAACTAAGAACATCATTCCTAAAGTAGTTAATAAATCAGGTATTTTTAATTTTACTATTAAAAGTCCGTTAACTAATCCTATAAAAGCTCCTATTGATAAGCATATAATAATAGCATGATATCCCTGCAGTCCAAGAACTATCATACAATAAGAAGCTATCATTACAGATAAAGATGCAACGGCTCCTATAGATAAGTCCATTCCATTAACAATTAAAGGAAAAGTTTCTCCAAGTGCTAATATTGCATATATAGTTATACCAAGAAGTATAGAAAATAAATTTGATGATGTAAGAAATACCGGTCTTGTTATAGAGAAAAATATAAATAACAAAGCCATTATTATCAAAAAACCGTATTTTATAGAAAATTGTGTTATCATTTTTTTGTTCATTATTTTTGCTCCTCAGTATTATTTAACTCATCAATATTGCAGCTTATATAGTGAAGTAATTTATCTCTGTCTATTTCATTTCCGTATTGTTCAAAAACCATTTTACCGGAATTAAATACTATTATTCTGTCTGCTACTTCTATAGCCTCATCTAAATCTGCAACTAAAATCAATGCCGCACTATCTTTAATATTTTTTCTTAAATATTCTCCCATATCGAATCTTGATGCTATATCAACACCTTGAAACGGCTCATCCAATATTATCAAATTATAGTTTTGGAATATCCATCTTGCTACTATAACCTTTTGCTGATTACCTCCGGATAAACTATCCATCATATCTTCAATAGAACCGTATTTAAGAGATAATTTTTCTACTATATCCAAAGAAGATTTTTTCTCCAATTTTTTTTCCATTATAAGTTTAGGGCTGAATTTATTTAAAAAAGGAATAGTAATATTTTCTGTTATATTAAAGTTTGGGAAAATAGCATTGTTGCTTCTGTCTTCCGGCACTAAGTGTATTCCGTTTTTTATAGCCTTGCCTATATTTTTATGCTCTATTTTTTTACCGTTCATAAATATTTCACCGCTTATAGGCTTTTTTATAGAAAATAAAGTTTCTCCGAATTCGCTTTTACCTGCACCTATCAATCCTACTATGGCTGTTATCTCTCCTTTATATAAAGTAAGATTAATAGGACTTCCATTTTTCATAAAAACTAAATCTTTAGTTTCTAATAACGGCTCCATTTTTCTCTCATCTTTGGCAACAGCTTTTACAGTTTTTGGTACAGAACCTATCATTGCAGTAATTATTTTATTTACTTTAATAGGCTTTTCCATTATATCAGATACTTTTCCGTCTCTTATAACTACAACATTATCAGCTATTCTTTCTATCTCATGAAGCCTGTGAGAAACATATAATATAGTAACATTTTTTTCTCTTAAACCATTAAGCTTATCAAATAAAATCTCAGTTTCTTTTTCAGATATAGCAGCTGTAGGCTCATCTAATATAAGAAGTTTAGGATTTGATTCTAAAGCTCTTGCTATTATTATAAGCTGTCTTTCGCTTTGACTAGTCCAAAATACTTCTTTATTTAATATGCTGTGATCTATTCCCATTAAATCGGCTACTCTTTCAGCATGCTCCATATAGTCTTTTTTCTTAATGAAAAAATTCTTTTTATTGGTTAAAATATCTTTAAGCACTAAATTTTCTGCAACAGTCATACTTTGCACTACACCCTGATTTATAATCTGATGCACTGTTTGTATTCCTTTAGAATAAGCATCAAGCGGGCTTGTGAATTTTACCAAATTTCCTTCTACAAATATTTCGCCGTCATATTTTGTATGATATCCGCAGATTATTTTTATTAGTGTAGATTTTCCAGCACCATTAGCTCCGACTATAGCTGTAATATCTCCTCTTTTAAAATCGAAAGATATTGATTCCAATGCTCTAGTGGAGCCGAATGATTTACCTATGTTTTTTAAGTTTATTATAGCGTCTTTATTACTCATAATTTATCTACCGCAGAATATTCATTTACAATACTTGCCACTTTTTCTATATCATCTATATTATCTCTGTTTATTAAAAACTCTCTTCCTATTTTCAAGCATATCCAATCTAATCTGGCTCTTTCATCTAAATCAGTAATTCCTGAAATATCTTTATTTTTTGCAAGTCCTAAAGTTCTTCTTATAAGAACGCATCCTGCAAAACCAACAGCATCTTTGAATATTCTATTTAATACAGTTTTAATATACTCTTCAGAATGTTTTTTTCCTTCCGGATAATTCCAATATAATGGTTTAGTTTCTTCTAAATGTTTTTTCCATAGAGCTTCAAATTTAGTCAAAGTTCCAGTAATCATATATTTAGCAGTATCAAATAACCACTTTCTAAATTCTTTTGAATTTGTGCCTAATCTTTTTTGATGATATTCCTGAGAAATATAAGCCATAAAGAAATTAGCCATAGCTTTTCCTACATCAAAACCTATAGGGCCATAGAATGCAAATTCAGGGTCTATTACATAAGTTTCTTCCTCATTACCCATAAAACTGCCCAAATGGAAATCTCCATGAAGTAAGGCTTCAGCTTTAGTCATAAATGCATATTTCATTTCTGCGGCAGCTGTTTTTAATTTGCTGTCTCTTTGGAATTTTCTTACTTCTTCCATATTTAATTTTTCATGGTAAATATTAGTTTCATTTTCTTCAAAAGGATGAGTGAAAATAAAATCTTCTGTTAAACTGCATAATTCTGCATTCATATATTCAACTACAAGATTCTTTTTAGTCTTTCCATCCAAATAATAATCAGAAGTATAAAATAAAGTTTTTGAAAGAAAATCAGTTAAATCCTCTGCTACTTTAGGGAATTTTTTACCTTCTATTATTTCTCCTCTAAGAACTTTATGTTTATTTAAATTCTGCATTATAACAACGCACATATCTTCAGAAAAATAATATACTTCAGGTACTAAATTAGGACATAATTTGTGCTGTTCTTTAAGAGCTTTAATTTCTATTTTCATTCTGTCCTTTTCTAAAGGATAGCTTTCTCCAACGCATCTTAAGAAAGGAACTGACTGTTTTAATATTACAGTTTCTTTTTCATTTTTAGCATTTGTAATGCTGTATACGAAATTTAAATTACCGTCCCCAATTTCTTTTATTTGTAAATTATCGAAATCAGAAAATATTTTTTTTATTTCATCTATAGTTTTTAAATAATCTATTATTGTATCTACTGTTAATTGTTTGTAAGACATATTTTATCTCCTTAGAATTAATTAAAGGCCTTTTTTAAATTATCTATATAAGGAGGCTTTATTATACCTTTTTCGGTAATAAAGCCTGTTATAAGTTTATTAGGGGTAACATCAAATGCCGGATTTCTAACTTTAATATCCAAAGGAGCAGTCTGCACTCCGGCGAAGTTCATAACTTCTTTAGCATTTCTTTCTTCTATTATTATATCATTTCCTGTTTTAGTATTTAAATCGAAAGTAGTAGAAGGGCATGCTATATAGAAAGGTATATTGAAATATTTAGCCAAAATAGCCACTCCCATAGTACCTATTTTGTTAGCAGCATCTCCGTTTTCAGCTACTCTGTCGCATCCTACTATTACTAAATCAACAAGTCCTTTAGACATTATAAATGCAGCCATATTATCGCATATTAAAGTAACATCTATACCGGCTTCATTAAGTTCAAAACTGGTTAATCTTGCTCCTTGAAGCAATGGTCTTGTTTCATCTGCATATACTCTTATTTTTACACCGTTTTGATGTGCTATATACATTGGAGCTAATGCTGTACCTATTCCGCTAACGGCTAATCTTCCTGCATTGCAGTGAGTTAATACGCCGCAATTTTCTTTTAATAATTCAGCACCATATTCTCCTATTTTCTGACATATATCAACATCCTCAGAATGTATTTTCTTAGCCTCTTCTTCTAATATATTATATAATTCTAATGAAGATTTATCAGTATTTCCATTTATAGTATTAAACATTCTATTTAAAGCATAACTCAAATTCACAGCAGTAGGTCTTGAAGAGTTTAAATATTTAGCTCTTTCTTCAACAAATCTTATAAAATCATTGCTATTTAAATCAGTTTTCTTTTTTAAATCTATAAGCAAAGAATAAGCAGCTGCAACCCCAATAGCAGGAGCTCCCCTTACTTTTAACTCTTTTATAGCATCATATGCATCTTCTACAGTTGATAATTTTATTTCTTTTACAGTTATAGGTATTAATGTTTGATCTAATATATATAACTCATCTCCAGTCCATCTTACAGTAGGTATTCTTGAATTTGTCATGTTATAATCCTTAAATATTTATTATACAGCGGTACATAATTGTTAATATGCATCGCTGTATATTTTTATATAATAATTATTCAGCCATAGGTATCCAGCTGGCTGTCATATTTGTAGTTTTGTTAAATTCAGGGAATTTAGCCTGAAGCTCTTCCATATTTTTAACACCAGCTTCTCTAAGCATATCCTGAGTAAATAGAGTAGGAGTTATTAATATATCATCAGGAATTTTTTCTCCTGCAACTTTTAATGCTAATGCTCTTACAGACAATGCTCCTATAAGTCTAGGGCTTGTAGCAGCTGTTGCAACCCATGGACTTCCTTCTTTAATCATTAATTCTATATCTTGAGTTGATATATCAGCACTGTATACTTTTACTTTATCATTTAATCCCTCTTCATCTAAAGCAAGAACAACACCTTTAGCAAATTCATCATAAGGTGCAAAATAAGCATTTATCTGAGGATTAGATTTTAAAGTAGCTTTTACTTGCTCAGCATTTTTTACAGAGAAAGGAGATTCTACTGTACCAGTTCTGGCTATTTCTTTCATATTAGGGAATTCTTTTTTGAATTCAGTGAAAGCCTGATCCCTTTTATCCAAAGGCAATATACCTGCAAAGTATACATATCCTATATTAGCCTGCTGATTATAATCTTTATTCATAGCATCTAAAGCCATTCTTCCTAAAGCATGATCATCCTGAGCTATTTGATTGATTTCAGGATTTTGAACATCAACATCGAATGCTACAACAGGTATTCCAGCAGCTACAGCATCTGCAGCAGGTTTGGATAATGTTTCAGTAAGTCCATGGTCCAATATTATACCGTCTACTTTCATATTAATAGCTTGATAAACGAAATCTGCCTGAGCCTGATTATCCATATTTTTTCCGAATACAGTTAATTGTATTCCCATTAAATCAGCTTGTTTTTGAGCTCCGTCCTGCCACATTTGCATGAACTCGCCTTCAACCATTTGTCTTATTAAAGCAAAATGAATCTTTTTGCTTCCGTCAAAAGGAGCAGGAGCCCCTTCCAATTTTGTTGTTGAAGATGCAGATGAAGAAGAACCCTGACTGCATCCTATTGAAAATAATAATATAACTATAGATAATATTATAGTTAATGGTTTCATAATATTAACTCCTTTAATTGTGCTTGAATTTTAGTATAGTAAAATGGTTTTAAATTGTCAATAAAATATACATATTTATTTTACTAAAAATTAAGTAAAATATAAAAATATAACATTCATATTTATAAAAATAACTGTGTATAGAATGATATTTTAATTAATTTGAACTTAAAAAAATACTTAAATTTTAGTAAATATTCTGTATTGATTTTATGTACTTTTGATAGTATTATTAATAAATAAAATAAATTGGTAAATGACTAATGAAAAATAACAATAAAATAAATCTTGCTGATATAGCAAAAAAAGCGGGTGTTTCCGTAGCTGCGGTATCTTTGGTTTTGAATAATAAAAACGGAGTTGGAGCAGAACTTTCTAAAAAAATTAATGAAATAGCTATGGATATGGGATATAAGCAGAATAAAAAAAATACTTATAACAAAAGAATAGCTTTCATAAAAATAGAGAGGCATGGACATATATTGAATGAAACTCATAATGTTTTTTTAGCTGATTATATACAGGGAACTATAGACAGAACTAAAATATTAAATTATAAATTGGAAATTTTAAGTTATTCAAAAGATCAAATAAATTCTATTAAACCTTATATAGAATCAGAAAATTATTCAGGTATCATAATTTTAAGTACAGAGCTTTATAGGGAAGATGTTGTGTTATTATCATCTATAGATATACCAATTGTATTTTTAGATGCTTATTATCCATATATAAAATGTCATTTTGTAACAATGAATAATGAGAACTGTATATTTCAATTGGTAGAGCATTTAGTTGATCTTGGGCATAAGAGAATAGGGCTTGTGGACAGTAAATCCAATGCTTCAAATCTTATTATTAGGAGAGAGGCTTTTTATAAATCTTTAAAATATTTTAATTTGGAATTTGATTCAAAGGATTATTTTTTAGTGGATTCTGTTTATGATAAAACAGTTGCTGATATGGAAGAATATTTATCTAAAACTAAAGATATGCCTACAGCTTTAGTTTGCGTTAATGATACTATAGCTATAGGTATTATGAAAGCTTTAAAAAATGCAGGATATGATATACCTAAAGATATATCCATAGTGGGGCATGATAATTTGCCTACCGGTTTATTTATAGATCCTATATTAACGACTATAGATGTACCTAAAATAAATATAGCACAATCGGCTGTTGATATATTGGATAAAGAAATAAGATTTCCTCAGAATGATTATTATAAAGTATGCATGATAAATGGAATGCTTATGCCTAGAGAAAGCAGTGCAAGAATAAATTTATAAGCGGACATTTCCTTGACGTAAAATTTTATTCTCTAAACAGTCATATAATGTAGAAGGAACTTTATTTTCTATAACTCCCGCATTAACTATTAAATCAACTTTATCTTTATAAATTTCTGCTAATTTATTTCCGTCTAATATAACACCGTATCCGCTTGGATTGGCAGAAGGAGCTACTATAGGCGGAGTAGATTTTAATATAGTTTCCATATATTCATCTTTTGGAATTCTTAATGCTACTGTGGATTTTAAATATAGGAAATTGTTTTTAAGAGAGTCAGAAAGAGGCATGATAAAAGTTAATTCTCCCGGAACATTGTTTTTTATTATATCAGGAACTTCCATATTTGAGAATTTACTGCAGTATTTTATATCTTTTATTAGTATCAAAAGAGGCTTATCTTTTTCTCTTTCTTTTATTTTATATATTTTATTAACAGCATCAACATTAAAAGCATCAGCTAGCATTCCGTAAACTGTATCTGTAGGAGAAATAACAACTCCTCCTTTATTTATTACTTTTATAACTTCATTTGCAGCATACTCTATACTTTCTTTGTTATTTTTATCAATATTGATTATCATTGAAACTCACCTTCTAATTAAAGTAGGGTGAACAAACACGCTTGCAAATCCTCTTCTTTTAGCATTATGCAAGGCAAGTAAAACAGGAGCTATCTCTTTATCCATACTTTCTACATGGTAATTTTTTTTGTATGCTGTGTATGAAATACCTGCTGATATTGTATATTTTATTATCATTCCGTTATATTCTAATTCATTTTTATCAACAAAATTTCTTATCTCTTCTAATTTTTTATCATAGAATTTTATGCTCATTCTATTAAATGCCACCATAAATTCATTATTATCAAAACGTGCAAGTATATCTTCTCTTCTGGT
The DNA here is from genome assembly GCF_944390595.1 of uncultured Brachyspira sp. GTDB lineage: Bacteria > Spirochaetota > Brachyspiria > Brachyspirales > Brachyspiraceae > Brachyspira. The sequence goes on from NZ_CALXRN010000209.1 coordinate 17,810, forward strand.
GGACTTTCTTAGCACTTCTGTAAATTTAAGCATTATCTCTTCTGCAGCAATAATACCAAATTCATTAATAATATTTTCAAGTCCGTCTATAGAAAAACAAGCAAGTACAATAGTCTCTTCATGTCTTACAGTTTCATAAAGAAGTCTTGTAAATTGTTCATAAAATTCTTTTTTGTTCCAAAGGCCTGTTTCCAAATCCACATTTAATATATCATCATATTTTTTTTGTGCTTCTTTATATGACTGATAATTTCTATTAGAAACTTCTGTCATATCATTTAAAGAATTCTGAAGATAATCTGCTTGTTTTATTAATTTTTGATGTTCCAAGTAAAGTTTTCTATATTTTAAACAGCTGTTTACCCTAACTACCAATTCCATTTCATCAAAAGGTATAAATATAAGTCCGTCAATTCCTAAATTAATAGCTTCTTCTATAAACTCCATTTTTCTATACGGAGTACTGAGCAGAATAACAGGCGTACCCTTTGTAGATTCCTGATTTTTAAATGTATCAAGCAATTGCAAACCTTGGGAATCTCCTATATCAGCGTCAAGCAATATTAAATCTATAGTGCTTTCATTAGCTATATTTACAGCCTGCGAACGTGATTTTGTTGATATAGGGTTATAATGTCTCTCTCTTAGTATATCAACAAATCTTTCTAAAAGATCTGATCTGTGTTCTACTACTAAAATGTTTTCATTCATAATTAATTACATCTTTAAAAAGTATAAATTCATATATTACAATATCGTAAATTTATAGAATATATTGAATAAAAAATAGAAATTGAAAAATTATAATAATTAATATCATTTAAATTTTTCTTAATATATTTTAATATTTTTCGAAATTTATCTGTTATAGTAAAATATATATTTGAAATAAAAAGCATTCTATGTTATTATATATAGTAATTTTTTAACAACTTATGGAGGATAAGTAAAATGAAAGTAGCAAAATTTGGAGGCTCTTCTGTAGCAAATGCAAGTCAGATAAAAAAGGTTGTAGATATAGTTCTAGCCGATAAGGATAGAAGAATTGTTGTAGTATCTGCTCCTGGAAAGAGATTAAAAGAAGACACCAAAGTAACCGATTTACTTATTACTCTAGCTGAAACTATTATTTCCGGTAAGGATGGAAAATTAGAATTAAAAATTATTATAGAAAGATTTAAAAATATAGTAGATGAGCTTTCTCTTTCAAATGAGCTTTTAGAAGAAATACAAAACGATATATTAAAGAGAATAGCTGAAGATAAAAGCATTCCGACTAAATTTATAGACGGAGTTAAGGCTTTAGGTGAGGATTTATCTGCTAAAGTAATAGCAGCATATATTAATTCACTTGGAGTCGATGCTAAATATGTTAATCCTAAAGATGCAGGACTTCTTCTATCTGAAGAGTTTGGAAATGCGGCAGTTTTAGAGAAATCTTATGCTAATTTGTCTAAATTAAAAGATGAAACTTCTTTAGTGATATTTCCGGGATTTTTCGGATATACAGAAAAAGGCGATGTTGTAACTTTTCCTAGAGGAGGAAGCGATATTACAGGTGCTATTTTAGCTAAGGCAGTTAATGCAGAAGTTTATGAAAACTTTACTGATGTTGACGGAGTATTTGCAGCTGCTCCTAATATAGTTGATAATCCTAGACTAATAGAAGAGTTTACATATAGAGAGATGAGAGAATTAAGTTACGGCGGATTTAATGTACTTCATGCTGAAGCTTTACAGCCTGTTTATGAAGCTAATATTCCGGTTCATATACTTAATACAAATAATCCATCAGCTAAAGGTACTAGAATAGTTGCCAGCAGAAATAAAAGCATCAATCCTGTAGTAGGTGTTTCCGGAGAGGCGGATTTTTCTTGTCTTTATGTTAGTAAATATTTGATGAATAGGGAAGTAGGATTCGGAAGAAAACTTTTAGAGATAATAGAAGATGAAAATATACCTTATCAGCATGCCCCTTCAGGAATAGATAATATTTCTGTAATAGTTAGAAACTCTGCTATTACAGAAGAAAAAGAAAAACGCATATATGAAAGGGTACGCGATGAACTTAATGTTGATAATGTTTATTTTGAGCATGGTCTTGCTTTGATAATGCTTGTTGGAGAGGGTATGCAGCAATGTATTGGTGTTTCTGCAAGAGCTATGCATGCTATGGAGAAATGCAATATTAATATAGAAATGCTTAACCAAGGCATAAGCGAAGTTAGTATAATGATAGGCGTTAAAGATGATGATTTAAATAGGGCTATAAAGAGTATATATAAATCTTTCTTTGAAGAGAATTAAAAAATAATCAGGAAAATTATTTTAGGCTTTAATTATTTTTTAATTAAAGCCTATTTTTTTTAGATTAAATTGATTTTTTACGTAAATATAGTAGAATAATTTAAAATTTTTTGGGAGAAAACACTATGAATAAAGGTACAGTAAGATCTATTCCAATACTTATTATATTATCAATAGTAACATGCGGTATTTATTATCTTTATTGGATTTATAAAACCACGGATGAAATTAAAAACTTTATGGAAAGAGAAGATATTAATCCGGCTTTGGAATTGATATTGACTTTAGTAACTTGTAATTTATATACTTTATATTGGTATTATAAATATGGAAAGATAGTATATTTAGAGATGACTAAAAAAGTGGGAATTGATAGTACAGAAGACAGTACAATATTATTAGTAATATTAGATTTATTTGTAGCTATCGTATCATGTGCTATATTGCAGGATAAATTAAATACTATATGGAATGCTATTGATGATGATAGAAAGGCTATAGAAATACATCCTGAACAAGATAATAATCAATAAAGATTTATGTTATAAAAAGGCTTACCAATTTATTAGGTAAGCCTTTTTTTATTAGAATTAATTTGTTGTATTTTCTGTAGAAGAAATGTCAGATGATGTTTCACCAATTACTGTTTTGGCTAAATCTTTTATCTTTTTACTAGCAGATGATTCAGATAATGTTTTTATAGCCTCAAACATATTTCCTGTAGGAGGAGAATCTTTATATAGATTTAGTATTTCAATTGTAATGGCTTCTGAATTATCATTTTTAAGTCTGTATATTAAAAGCTCTTCAATTTCTGATTCTGTTTTATAATTTCCTAAAGCCTTAATAGCATATATACGTACAGAGTCGCTGTCATTTTTAGCAGCTTCTATAATATCTTTTTTTACATCTCCATAAGCACCATACTCAGGAAGAATATATATAACTCTTGCTGTTATTTCCGGCAAGTCTTCATCTAATAGCTTTTGAAGTACTTCATAATTTTCTGCACTAGGATATGCTCCCAAAGCTACAACTGCCATATAACGAACTAAAGCAGGCTCTCCTACATTTTGAGCAGAATTTCTGGATATTTCTTCGCCCTTAGGGTCTTTAGTTTCACTAAAATATCTTAGTATTTCCACTTTTGTACTTGATCCTACTATATTATTAGTATACTGCTCAAGTAAATAATCTGCTGCCATTGTTGATTTTATGGAACCTAAGGCATTTATCATGCTGTCTAATACCAAACCTTTAGCATTTGTAATATCAGCCATAATATAAGTTTCAAATTTTACATCCGGATATATAGAGCATAAATAATATGCATCCTTACGTACATTATCATTTTCATCTTGAATAGCATATTCTATTATAGATTTAGCATTATCATTTTTAACTTGTTTAAAGAAGTTAATGATTTCAGATTTAACTCTGTTATTCATCTCTTCAGGATAATGAGAAGCAAGCATTGCAATATCTGCTTCATTTTTAGTATTTTTAATTTTACCTATAGTTGCAATTTTTTGAGAAGGTGTTCCATATTTGAAAGTCTTTTCAAAATCAGGATTTGCTAACCCTACACTTGTATTTGTAGTAGGTTCTGGCGATATTTCCAGTGTTGTTTCCTGTGAGAATAACTCGAAGCTAATGCATAATAAAAAAATAAATATAATTTTTCTCATAAATAAAAATAAAAATCTCCTTAAAAGTTATTTTATATAAAGAAAACCCCTTCAATTTATAAAATTAAAGGGGCTTTAATATTTTCAAAAATTAATTTCCTTGGTATGTGCTTTCTGCTTTAACATCCAAATTCGAAATATAAGTATTATATTTTACCATATCTTCATCATTTTCTATAATAATAAATTCGTATCTTCTTAAAGCGTCCTGAGAAGGATATTCAGGCAAAGCTTCCCCTAAAGGACTTTCTACTACTCTGTTAGGATCCACTCCTTTATTTAACAAATAATCCTTACCGTTTTTAGCTCTTAGTGCAGAAAGGTTATAGTTATAAGGATAAGCTCTTCCTCTGTTGCTTGTATGAGCTTCTAAAACTATACTAGTATTAGTATTATTATTTAAAAACTCTATAACTTGTGAAAATGCTGCATCAGCATTAGCAGGCATATTCGTTTCTACAAACTTGAAAATAATTTTAGGATCAGTTTCAAATACTTTACCTCTTTCTGCAAGTCTTATAGAAGTACCAGCAGGCAAATAAAGTTCTTTAGGAGCTGGTTCCTCTTCTATCATAACATCCTCAGGAGTATTTGATTGTACCTGTTCTTCAGCAGGAGCAGGTTCTTCTTCTATCATAACATCCTCGGGAGTATCTGATTGTACCTGCTCTTCAACAGGAACAGGCGGTTCTTTTTCAACAGCAGCCTCTGCTGGAATACCGCTTTGAGTTGTAGTTTTACATGATACTATGACAAAGATCGATAAAATAAAAATAAATAAAAATTTTTTCATTATTTTGCTTAAACCTCGATATTATTTTGTTTCTGCATTAATGTCGACAGTTTTAGCAAAATCGTTATATTTTTTCAAATCGTTTTCATTCATTATAATTATAAATTCGCATCTTCTATTTTCTTTTAGAGTAGGGTATTCAGGCAAAGCCTCTCCAAATGCATTTTTTAATAATTTACTGTTTGCAGCACCTAATTTTATTATATAATTGAAACTTGTATCAGATCTTCTTTTAGACAAGTCATAATTATAAGGAGCAGGACCTTCTTTACTTGAGTTTCCTTCTACCATAACTCTGATATCCGGATTATCATTGATAATTTGATAAACTAAATTATAAGCTTCTTTGTAGCTTCCTATTTCTATAGTTTTGTCAAAAGCAAATTTTACTTCATAATTACTTGCAGGCTTTCCTACTTCTGTTTTAGATTTAGGATCATGCAGTACTAAAACATTACCTCTAGGAGTTTTTCTAACACTAGCTCCGTCTGGAAGATTTAATCCCTTTTTAACTGAGTCATTATCAGCCTGTTTAGTATTAACTCCCGCAGTATTTTCAGGTCCGGAAGCTACTGGTGCACTTTTACATGCTACAATAGCAATAAAACTTAAACACATAATTAAAACTATTTTTTTCATGCTTTTTCCCTTTAAGAACAATATTTTAATTTTTGGTAATATTATGCTAATAACAATTAACATAATACTATTATAACAGGTTTTTAAATGTATTTGTAAAATATTTATTTTTTTTAAAAAATATTTTATTATATTAACATCAAAAACCATAATTATAAATCGGATAATTTTTAAAAATCATTATTTTTTGTTATTTATATATATACATTCAAATGTATCCCCTAAATTTTTCTTTTGTGCTGCAGAACGGTATAAATTTGCAATTCCTTTATTATTTCTAATTAAATTTAAATTAAATATATCGCAAAATCTGTTATAATAAATACTTTGATTTTCTAAATTTATTCTTTTTAATGAATATTTAGATAGAAGTATATCCAAAGATTTAGGATTAGCCTCAAAAGCATGATCCGTTGGTACTATAGAAAAATAATTTTTATTGAATCTTCCGCTTATACCATGTCCGTTAGGGGTGGCAAATGCCAATATTCCATCATCTTTAAGAGAATATAATATTTTACTTAAAATATTCTCAAAATTATATATATGCTCTACAACATACCAAGCTGTAATTATATCGTATTCTTTTTCTTTATATTCAAAGTCTAATAATGAACAATTATGAACATTAAGGTTTAATGTATTTATGCAGTAATCTGATGCATATTTGCTTATTTCTATGCCTTCAGTATCATATCCATTTTCTGATGCTTCTTTTAGGAAAAAACCCATAGCACTGCCTATATCAAGTATTTTTCCTTTTGGTTTTATTTTCTTTATTTTTTCTAAACGTCTTCTTGCTAATGCCTTTAAATTTTCGCTGTCTTCTTCATAAGTTTTTCCATACTGATTTTTATAATCTTCTACAAAATATTTGGATGAATAATCAGTAAACGGAGGAAGGAAATATTTTCTAAATAATGTATTACAGTTTTTGCACTTATATAAATTGGATTCTAAATTCCTATTTTTCATTTCTATAGAACTGCTTGAACAAAAAGGACATTTTATATCTTTAAAATCTTTTATATTATCTATAATAGTTTTTATTCTTTCTAATGATTTTTCTGTATCTATTGAGTTAGCATTTTCTGTATATTTATTCTGTGTATCTCTGTCAAATAGAAAATCTTTTAATTTTTTTACAGCTTCATCCGTATTAACATTCTCAAAAAAGCCTATATTAAAGAACAAATCCTTCTGACTTTTAGCTAAATCATCATGGTATTTTGTAGGTGAAAGCAATGCTGTTGGTATTGAGGCTTCTATGCATTCAAAAGCTGTAAGTCCGAAATATGTAATAACGGCACTATATGGTTTTGAAAAAATATCCGGGCTGAAATTTATGTATTGTACATTAGGATATTCGCTTTCTTTTTCTATGTCTATTAATACAAAATTCTTATTTTCAATTCTGCTTATTATTTCTAAGGCTTTTTTCTTTAATTCATTATTAAATCCTAAATAAAGGAGAACAGGGGCGTTTTCATCATATTTAGGTTTTACATTTGAATTCAAAATAGTAGCTATAAAAGGCTTTATATTGACATCTTTAGAATTATCAACATTAGGGAGCATTTCTATAACTATGTCGGCAAATTTTCTTTCATTGCCTACGCTGTCAATTATAATAACATTTGATATATTTTTAAGTTCTTTTATAAATCTTGATTCAACTTCTCTGCTGTCTACTATTATTAGATAAGGGTTAATGGATTTTATTTCATTATATTTGCATGTTTTTATACTTGCATCTTTGAATATATCGCTGTCATTATTAATAGAAGAAAATACAAAATTATAATGATTTTTTAATTTATTTGCTATAAACTTCATGCGGGTTATATGCCCGAATCCGTATATAGTTCCTATGTCTGTTATTATACATATATTATTGTTGTGCATTAGAGTGTACTTATTCTTAAATATAATTTTAATTGCTATGCATTATATAATAAAAAAATATAATTACAAATAAAAAACATACAGCATATTAAAAAAGTTAATAATAATATGTTCTTTCTATACTTCAGAA
>NZ_CALXRN010000210.1 GCF_944390595.1 uncultured Brachyspira sp.
AAGCTCTCTTAAAAATATTTCTTTATGAGTGTATATAGAATGCACCATTAAATTTAATATTTGTTTAGTTTCGGCTTCAAAATTAAGTATTTGTTTTTCTGCCATAATAAACTCCTTCGTTTAATTAATTTAAAATTCTTTACGGTTAAAGATTAAATATATAAAAGTATTAAAGTGAATATATAAAGTCTAAAAATTGAATGTATATATATTATAACAAAAAATTAAAAAAATCAAATATTTAACAAAAATAATAATTAATAAATAATAATAAAAAGTATATCTATATTAATATATAATATTGATTTTTTCATTTTTTTGCTTATTATATTTAATTACATAATGATTTGTGGGTTATAAAATGAAAGATAATTTAGTAAAGATATTAATATTCTTAGGAATAATTATTATTCCATATTTTATATTAGTACAATTTAGTATGCTATTCTCAGGAATAGTGTTTATTATATCTTCAATTATATTTATAATAATAATTTCTAAAACTAAAAAATATAATGTTAAAAATATTTTGTTAGAAATTCTGTCATATTTAGTTGTAATTGTTATTTCATACAGTATAAGCCAATCTAAAATGTGGTTTGGAATAATATTTTTTATAACCACATCGGTTGTATTTTTTATTAATTACAATACATATAAATGAAGAATATGATGATAAAATTAAAAAAGAAAAAAAATATTACTCAGATAAGTTAGATGATGAAGAATATTATAAAGGTTTTGATATAGGAAAAGAAAAAGATTATAAAGATAAAGATGAAGCTGCATCAAGATTCAGAGCAATAAAAAAAGAAATAGATAAATTAAGAGAAAAAGAAAGAGAATTAGAAAAAAGAGAAAAAGAATTGGAGGAAAAAGAAAAAGATGCTCTAAATAAAGCAGCAGAAGCTGAAGCTATGAAAGAAAAATTAAAAGAAAAAGAAAAAAGAATAGAAGAAATGCTTGAAAAAATAAGAATGGAAGAGGAAGAAGAAACTAAAAAAGATAAAATAGCTGTTACAACTGCAATTAATATAGGAATAAGATTAGTTGAAAAGTTTTTAAATAAACTAAAAGATTTAAATAATAAATATTCAGAAGGTACTCATTTACATTTTGCTGTTACTCTTTATGAGTTTACAGAAGTTGAAGAGGAATTAAAAAATAGTTATAATATTATAAAAAATAGTATCGAAGAATATGGCTATCCTTTTACTATATGGCTGGAAGAAATAGACAAATATCTAAAGCTTTATTCAGAAAATAAGGAATACTGTGCCTATGATAAAGCATATAAATACTGTTTATTAGCATTGGCTTACTGTTATAGTTATGCTATTATGATAAATATAATTATTATACGTGAAAACGGAACATCTTCAGAAGAAAGGAAAACTGAATATGAAGAAAGTTCATACAGCGACATTCCAAAAGAATTTCAAAATGAAGACGGAACTTTAACTAATTACTATCAAATTTTATGGGAAGATGAGTATATAGAATCAGAATATGATAAATATGTAACTTACACAAGAAAAGATATAGATAAGCAATATAAAGAAATGGCTAAAAAATACCACCCTGATAAGCATGCTGATGATAAAGAATATGCCGAAGCAAAATTCAAAGAAATACAAAATGCTAAAGATATGTTATTTGAAAGAAGAGATGAGTACGATGAAATATATTTAGAATACTTTAGAAAAAAATATTCTTAAAATAATAAATAATTTTTAGGAGTTTTATATGTCAGAAAAAAAGAAATTAATTATACCTGAATTAAAGAAAGGAAGTTTATCCATAAATACAAATAGTAAATTAAAACCAGTAAATTTAAATAAGCCTAATATATCTAAAATATTTGGAGAAGAAAGTAGTATAAAAAAGAAATAGAAGAAAATACAGAATTTGATTTGCTTTTGATAGGAGATCTTACAGGTTCTATGGAAATGTATAGAGAAGTATTAAAAAATAAATTCAAAGAAATTTCAAAAACATTATTTGCATTAATAAATAATCTGCGTATAGGTATAATATTTTATTTAGATCATGGAAGCGGAGATCCATATATAACAAAAATACATGAACTTTCTAAAGATACTAATTCTTTATTTAATTTTATAAAAAATACTCCAAATGGGAATGGAGGCGATGAAGATGAAGCGGTAGAAGATGCTTTAAATGATGCACTTAATATTAATTGGAATCAAAAAGGTATAAAATCTATAGTATTATTTGGAGATGCTAAACCTCATCAGCCTCACGAATGCCCTGAAAAACTTGATTATTTCAAAATAGTAGAAAAACTTTATAAAAATAAAATCACTGTTAATACTGTTTATTGTTCGGATATAAATGATGTGGAAAATTTATATAAAGTTAATATAGGAGATTTTTCCAAAAGAGTAACAAATTTAAACAATGGAGAATTTTTTTCTTGGACTGCAAATGTTACAGGAGGTATAGCTATCGGTATAAACAATATTGATGATATAGTTGATATAATACAGGCGATGGCAGCAAAAGATGCAGGAAAAATAGATGAACTTGAAAAAGAAGTGAAAAATAATACTATCTCAATAAAAGTACCTGTATTAAAAAAGATAAAGGAACAATCAATAAAAATAGAAGAAAAGAAAAAAATTTTAGGTACATCAAACAAATAATACAAAAAAATATAATTATTTTATATTATTTGTTTGATATATAAAAAATCAAATACCTTATAATATTTAATCATTATAATTTTTTATTTTTTCTATCCAAGTTTTGTATTCTTCATCAGATATTTCATCCAAAATTTTAACATAAGGATTAAGCTTCTGATGCACTTTAGAAAAATAATTCATATTCCA
>NZ_CALXRN010000211.1 GCF_944390595.1 uncultured Brachyspira sp.
GTTATATTAATGGGCGGAGTTAATGATATATTTACTTACAAATCTTTAGAAAAAATAGAAGAATCATTTATAAATATAATAAATAAATCCAATGAAAATAATATTGAAATTATAGCTTTTACACCTATTCCGTTTATAAAAGAAGCATTTACATTTTTTGAAGCAAATAATTTAGATGAACTTGAAGATACTTTAAAAAAATATGTTAATTTTATCAATGAATATACAAAAATAAACGGTATAAAAAGCATAGATATATACAATATGTTTATAAATAATATCTTAAAAAATCATAATTATTATGATATATACTTTGACGGAGTTCATTTAAATGAAAATGGTCATAGTGTTTTTGCCTTAGAACTTTATAAAGCATTATCAGAAATCATTATAAAATAACTAAAATAATTTTTACAAAAAAATCCGATAATATTTACTAAAAATCATATAGAAAATATTTTATACTTTTCTTAAAATGAGGAAGAATTGATGTCAAATGCTAAGGCTATTAAAAATAATGATATAAATAATGTAACTGTAACAGAAAAAAATAAAATATTTGCTATAATTGCCCTTGTCATTTTAAGTTTTGTATTGGGAACTAGTGAATTTATAGTAGTAGCTATTTTAACAGATATTTCTACCAGTTTAAATATATCAATCACTCAGGCAAGCAGAATTATATCAATATTTGCTTTAGCATACTCTTTATGTTCGCCATTTTCCGCTGCTATTGCCGGAAAGTTTAACAGATATTACTTTATGATATTTGCAAGCATGCTGTTTGTATTAAGCAATTTCCTATGCTCAATGGCTGATAATTATATATTTTTGATTATTATGAGAATATTTACAGCTATAATATCCGGAGTTTTAATATCAGTATCAATATCGTTTATACCTTATATAGCAAAAAAAGAAAGCCGCGGTATTGTAGTAGCTTTGATTTATTCAGGATTCAGCATATCGTATCTTCTAGGTCTTCCTATAGGAACTACTATAAGCTATAATTTCGGATGGAGAGATTCATTTTTATTTATATCTATTTCAAGCATCATTACTATGGTTTTAATAGCTTTAACACTTCCTAGAAATACACCAAGATATAAAGTGAAGTTAATAGAGCAATTCATAATAGTAAAAGACAGCAGACTAATATTAAGCTCTCTTACTATATTATTCGGGGCAGCTTCATCTTATATAATTTATACTTATTTGAACCCTATTTTTATTGAATATGTACATGTACCTAATGACCGCATAAGCATAGCATTGTTTATATTCGGAATAGCTGTTTTATGCAGTACCTTGCTTTCGGGTAAATTAGCAGAAAAAAACGGAGTATATAAATTAAGATTTGTATTTATATTCCAGTTTTTATTTATGCTTGCTTCTCCTTACGCTTTTAATACGCAAATAGGTTCTGCTGTAATTGTATTTTCAGTAGGTTTTTCAATATATTTAATGACTTCTCCTGTGCAGATTAATATACTAAACTTTGTTGAAAAAGATTATCCGTCATGCCTTACATTATCTTCAGCTAATAATTCATTTTCTTTTAATTTAGGAGTAGCATTAGGTTCGTTTATAGGAAGTACAATTGTTGACAACTACGGCATGAAATGGCTTGGATTCGGAGGTGCTGTTATGGCAGTATTTGCCTTCATTTGTGTCGTTACCCTTCAACATAAAAACAATAAAAGATATAGATATACATGGACTACAAATATGGAATTATTAAATTCAAAAACAAAAGAAAATTTAAAAACAGCTTTTATTATAAAAAGTATAATAAGATGCAAGTATATGTATTATGCCGAAAAAGCCAGAGAAGAAGGAATGGAAGTATTGGCATCAGCTTATGAAAAAGCTGCTAGAAATGAACAGGAACATGGAAGATTATGGTTTGAACGCTATCACGGCATATTCTCAAAAGATGAAAATTTGAAAGATGCAATTATGAATGAATCTTATGAATCTAAAATAATGTATTTAAAGTTTGCTGAAACTGCTAAAAATGAAGGCTTTAATGATATAGCTGCTTTATTTGAACATGTTTCCAAAATAGAAGAAGGTCATAAAAGAATGTTTGAAAAATATTTAACGAGTGATAATGAAGAAATAAGCAAATGGCAATGCACAAAATGCGGCTATATGCATGATGATATTAATAAGCCTTCAAAATGTCCTATATGCGGATAATAACTAACTGAAATTAAAATATTTTATATTTATCTATATATATTCTGGCATCAGCACTATTAGCGAAACGATTAACTTTTAATTTATATATAATATCTATATAATCGGCATTTTCTAATTTATTCACTTCTTCTTCGCTGCTGTTCCAAATAACCGCACTTACATTTTTATTATTTTGGCTTAATTCCAATCTTAAATGAAGTTTATTATTTTTAGGCATTTTTTTTATTTCATTAATCTTTACTTTTTTAGACATAAATACAGGCTCTTCATTTCCGCTTCCATAAGGCTCAAATAATTCAAGCATGCCTGCTAGCTTCATATCAATATCATTAAAGCTCAATTCCATATCAAAAACATCTTCTTCTTTTTCTGTTTGGAAATTCTGAGACGATGCATATTTTATTATTTTGCTTGAAAACTTATCAAAATTTTCACTTTCCAAAGTAAACCCTGCTGCATTTTTATGTCCGCCGAATTTTATCAAATAAACTTTTGATGCCTCAAGCATATCTCTGGCATTGTCATCTCCCATGCTTCTTATACTTCCTACACAAATTCCAGATTCATTTTCATACATTATAACAGCAGTTTTTCCATATTCGCTTAAAACCTTTCCCGCTATTAATCCAGTTAAACCCTGCTCTATTTTATCGCTTTTTACTATAATAACAGGAAGAGAAAGACATTTATTTATTTTTATATACTCATTAACTATACTGAAATTAGATTCTGTTAAAGACTTTCTAGTTTCATTCATATTATAAACTTCCTGAGATAATGACACTGCCTCTTCCCTCAATTCTGAAGTAAGAAGTTTTAATGCAGTCTCAGGACTTCCCATTCTGCCGGCTGCATTAATAAAAGGTGCTAATTTCCAGCTTATAGCCTGAGTATCTATTTTAGTATTTAATAAATTTATTCTTTCCAACATAGCAGTATATCTAATATGAGTTGGATTTTCCAATTCTTTTAAAGCACATTTCACATAAGTTCTGTTTTCTTCTGTAAGAGGCACAACATCGGCAACCGTTCCAAATAGTACAAGTATTGATTTTTTACGTATATAATTTTGAAGATTGCTTTGACTTATATAAAACATTCTTCTAAATATTTCCATTTTTATTATTAAATCTCTATATTCAATATCATCATATTTATAAATATTAACATTAAGAGCCAAAGCAAAATCATTTAAAGTCTTTGTAGTTTTTATATTAACATTTCCATATTTAGAACCAAGCTGCAGAAGATCATAAACACCGTCATATTCAGGAAGATATATATCATATTTCTCATACAATGATAAAAGTCTTTTTAATCTGTCCTCTCCTCCAGTCAATACAAGTACAGTACCCTCTCCCTCAAACATATAACTTGCAAGCTCTTCCAATACCTCATCTTCGCTCATAAGTTCATCATAATAATCTATATAAATAGACTTATAGCAATTATTATCATTAACAAGCTCAAAACCAAATACATCATCGCTTGCAACAAAGTTTACAGATTTTAAAGCTCTGATTCTTTTTAAAGTATTTTTTGCTTTATCTATTTCATAATCCAATACTATTATATCTTTATTATAAAGCTTGGTATATGAAAAAACAAAGGCCTGCATAAGTTTGAATGCTACGGCACATCCTGAAAAATTTTTAGATGAAAATCCTGTATTATAAAGTTTAGGATTAAATATAGCATAAGCATTAGGAAGTATTTCCGGAATATCATGATGATCTGTTATGATAATATCAATAGACAAATCACGTGCAAATTCTACTTCATCTACATTTGATATACCGCAGTCTACAGTTATTATAAGACTTACCCCGGAATCAGCATATTCTTCTATAACAGTTTTGGAAAGTCCGTACCCTGTTTCATGATTAGGTACAAAAGCTTCAACATTTTTTGTAACTACTTTTAATGTATTATAAATTATGGAAGCTGCTGTAATTCCGTCAGCATCTTTATCTCCATATACAAGTATCTTTTCATCATTATTTATAGCTTCTTTTATTCTATCAACAAATACATTTACATCTTTTATATCAAATGGGTTTGAAAGAGAATATATATCCTGAAAGAAAAAATTGAAAATATCATTTTTTGATGTAATTCCTCTTAATTTTAATAATTCCTTTATAACAGGATGCAAATTATCTATATCTTTAATCATATTTTTCACTTATATTAATAGTATTTAATCTCAAATAGTATATTTTATTTATGATATTCTTTCAAGTACTATTAATATTAAGTTAAAACATAAAAATTTAAAAAAATAAAATATCCGTATATCATTTTTTTTATAATAATATATTATTTAACTAAAGGGACGCTTATAATTAGTGTCCCTTTTTTTTACAGAAATTTGTTTGTTTAGAAGGTAAAAAAAGATTATGACTATTTTAGTTTATTCAATGCCGTTTTTAATTTATTTATGTTCAAGCATATTTAGTACCGTTTTAGTTATTAATGCTTCTATGTCAGGAGCTAATCCATTTTTTATATCATTACTAGGCGTTTCATACGGTACAGGCATGATGGTATCTGCCGGAATTTTTTCTAAATTTAAAATTCCAAAAGCGATATATCCAAGGTTATTATATATTCAGGCATGCACGCAAGTAGTAATATCCATTTTTTCTTTATTATATCTTCCAAATGAAATGGCATTATTATATTCTTTTTTATTCGGAGCAAACACTACGATATTTTTTGTATGCTTTCAATCCTTATTAGACAGCGTTTCTAAAGATTTACCTATAAGAATAAGCAGCGGACTTTTTATATTCTCATGGACATTGGGACTTGCTGTAGGGCCTATTATAACAGGATTCATATATAAATTAAATCCAAATATAGGATTTGTTATAGTTATAGCAATGAGTATATTAATATTCGTTTTTTTCTATATGTCAAGGCATTTGCATTTCAAATCCAAACGTCATAAATGGGAAGAACCTTTTATGAGAGCTCCTAGATATAAAGTATATATAGGATGGCTCATCATATTTGTAGGGGCTGCTGTTTTACATACATTAAGATTTATGTTCTTAGACTATGGTATAAAACAAGTTGGATTATCAGAATCTATTGCAGGAATCTTAGTAGGAAGTTTATCAGGATTTATGGCTATAGGTTCTTTAATCAGTGCTTTTTATTTAAGATTTTTGGAAACGAAAAGAGTATTTACTATTGTAGGATTATTTACTCCGGCTGCTCTTACTTTAATTCTTATTACTAAAAACTTTTGGATATTTTTACTTTCATTTATGTTTTTAGGATTTGTAAGCGGATTCGGATATTTCTTCGGGCTTTATTATGCATTAGCTGACCAGGAAAATGCCTCAAACAATGTTGCTGTTAATGAAACTTTAACAGGCATTGCTGCTTTAATAGTACCTTTTATTGTAGGTTACTTGGCTTCTAATTTTTCATATTTTATAGCTTTCTTATTTATGATGATAGTTTCTCTTATATGTTATTCTATAGCTGTTAATATAATGCTTCAGAAAAAAAGAACCGCTTTAATAAAAGAGAAATTTAGAGCATTAATGAAAAAAGCAGATGAAAAATACGAAAATACACAGCAAAATTAAAACATTATTAAACTGCTTCAACATTTCTAGTCGCTATAATATCAGTACCAGCAGCATTGTGAAGTATAATGTCCCCTATATGAATAGGAGCATTAACTTCTACATCTTTTAAAGCCTCCAAACATTCATTAATTCTTGATTTATCTATAAGCTCTTTAGTTTTTACAGGAAGCATTTTTAAATTTCCATTTTTTACTTTCACTATAGAAGTAACCATTCTCACAGGACGTACAACTTCATCTCTGGCATAAGCGTCGCCTCTTTTACATGTATTGCCGCTTACACTTAAAACATTACTGCCTTCTAACTCTACAGACAAAGCACATCCCATAGGACAGCATATACAAGTTAATTCCTTTTTTTCCATATTAATTACTTCCTTATTTTTTGTTTTTTATATTAAGTTAATTAAATAAACTCAAATCATACATCATATTTTTAAGCATTATTTCAATTCTTGGCATATGTTCTGCTATGGTAAAGCCGACAATTTCTTTCTCTTTTGCAATATCATTTATTATTCTTACTGCTTCGTTTATCTTCATTCCATTAGGAGAAACACCTACAGCAGCTATTATCTCATTAGGATCAAGCACATCCAAATCAAAATGTATTAAAACTTTAGAAGCATTGCATTTCTTAAGCCAATTTATTATGCCTTCACTTGAAGAAGAAGTTTCATCAGGAGCAAAATGAGGTATGTTATATTCCTTCTGTCTATTTTTTATTTCATCTCTTTCCCAATCTCTAAGCCCTACAAATAATATTTTATCAGCGGAAATTCTGCTTGGAAGTATAGAGCTTATCTCTTTATCAACATTACCCATACAAGCACTAACAGCCATAGCATGATATCC
>NZ_CALXRN010000212.1 GCF_944390595.1 uncultured Brachyspira sp.
ACTATATCTACATATCCGGCATCTGCAGCATAAGTTAATGCTGTTTTTCCATGTATACATGTAAGATTAACATTAGCATTCTGAGATAATAAAAGCAATACTACATCTTTATATCCTTTTGAAGCAGCAGTTATTAGAGCATTATGTCCCTGATTATCTCCATAGTCTATAAAATTTGAAATAGAACCTTGAGATATTAATCTTCTTATGCCGTTAGTATCGCCTGTATTGGCATATTCTAATAATTGATCCAATCTTCCTGTATTAACATTGGCAGTTTGAGCAAAAAGACTAAAAAATGTATTTAAAAATATCAAAATAAAAACTAAATAACGCATTTTTAATTCTTCCTTAAAGTATAGAATTTTAGCTATCATTAAATTTCGGAAATATATATATTAATTTTTAATAACTTTACAATTTATTTTCATTTATGACAAGTATATATGCTAAAAATTATTAAGATAATACTTATAAAGTTCTTTTTTTGTAGAATACAAGCTGACGCCTTTTACAGGGCTTATTTTTAAGGTAATTGTTGTAAGTTTTATCTTTTTAATGTCATTTATATGTAAAAAACGTTCTTTTAAAGCGTTTATTATATCAATAGTTATGCCTTTATCATTTACCCCATTATTATAATATTTATAAACTTCTTCACTATCTTCTAAAGTATAATCAGCATTATTATTATTAAGTATCTTAAAAAAATTATTTTCAGTAAAACGGCTTGTAAATATTATAGTTTCTAAATCTTTATAATTATTTTTATCTTTTACAATATCAGATAAAATATTATTATATTCTTTTATTATTAAATCAGTATCCCTAGCACTTTCAATATTTTTTCTTTCACATTTTGAAAATACATCAGCTATGCCTATTCTATTATTTTCAAAAAGTTTTTTCTTTTTACTTTTGTTAGTTAGAAAATCTTTATTATTTTTATAATCTATTTCAAAACTATCCGCTATTATCTTCCAAAACTCACTTTTTTTACTTGAATAATACCATGCATTTTCTCTTTCATAATCACTCAGCTTTTCAAACTTTTCAATATTAGAAAAATTAGGCACAGGAAAAGTACCCAATATTAAAACTCTCATTTTCTTTGGAAAGAAATTAATATCATCAAATACATGTTTTTCCATTTATTTTTTTATTATCCATAAAATTAAGCAGGATATTATTATTATAAATCCTAAAATACCCGTAATTATTCTAACTCCAATTTCTCCAAAAATATCATATATAGAAGCCATAAAATTTGAAGCATTAGGATTTAAAAGCCAATTCCATTTAAAAACAGCAGCTAAAATAAATAATAAGCCTGCCAATATGCCAATAATATAAGGATATTTATTCATATAAGATATTATACATACTCTCCATTAATTTAAAACAAATAATCATTAATAGTATAAAATTAGTTTATAATTCCAATAATATATTACCAAGACATTTGAAGTCCGAATCCAATATAAATATCATTTAAAGTAGGATAATTTCCTATTATATTTTTATCAAAACTTTTAGGCAGTCTTAAAGCCAATAATAAATAAGGCTCTCCTGTAACTACATTCTGATATCCTGATATTGGTATGCTTGCATTAAAGCCAGCCTTTAATGCAACAGACTGCATATAGTCCTTACAATAGTATGCATATCTATATGAAAGAGAAGCAAAAAAATTATCAAAATATATATGACTCAAATTAAACTGGGAATCCAAATAACCTAAAAGTTCAAAATCTCCAGCCAAAAAATAATTATCTTTATATTTTTTATTTTTCACATAGGCGTGAAACTCTTCCGGAGCCTTTACATATCTGCTTCCGAATACTGTAGAAGCTCCGTCAAATGCCGCAATACTGTCAAAAGCATAAGAACCATAAAAACTTGCTCTAATAGGAACATATCTAGTTTGAAATTTTGTACTGAAGTCAAGAGCAAATTTATTGTATTTAATTGAGTATGTAGGATATAATGTTATATCAACTAAACCATCTCTGTAAGGCTTATCCGTTTTTACTTTAAATAAAAGAGAAGCTTTTAAAGAAATATTGAAAGTCCATGAAGAATATTTCCAAGTAAATGCACTCGATGTATTAGTTTGAGGATTAACAAATTCAGAAAATAAAGCTCCTGATACAACAGGCTCAAGTAAAAAATAAAGTTTATCACTTTCTGTATTGATTAAAAACTGCATGGCGACATAAGCATTTAATCTCCAATAATTATAAGCAGAATACACAACATCGCTTTTAAATCCGAAATACAAAGGATAAAGCAAATTATACGATGTTAAAGTTAATTCTGTTTGAAGAAAATTAGAAGGTATATCATATCCTAACCAAATCTGTGCTATATTATCCATTGAAGGCGAAGCTATAACCGATAGTATGCCAAGTCCATTAACTAAAAAAGGAAATGTATCATTCACCTGAGGCAAAGGCACCCACATAGCCCAAGGCTTAATATATTTAAAAGGATTATAATTTCCTAAATCCATCTGAGGCGTAAATTCATACTTATTTATTGTTTTATCAGCATAAACAAAATTTTTATTCTCAGACTCCGTATCGCTGTATTTCATAAGCATATCGTATCTTGAGAATCTTCCTTTATAATAAATTTCATTGCCTGCATATACTGGAGCAAATACTCCGCCTGAATAATCTTTAGTATAAAGCTTCATGGAATTATTATTTAAATCAATTTCTCCAAGTTTATA
>NZ_CALXRN010000213.1 GCF_944390595.1 uncultured Brachyspira sp.
AACATCTATATCAGTATAATCTGAATTATCCGGAGTAATTGTAGTAGCTGTTCTTCCTGCAAAACTAGTATTTATTATTCTTGCAACATCATTAATTTTAAGTCCCATTTTTGCAGCAATATTTCTATTAACATAAACTTGAAGTTCTCTGTTAGATTCATCTATATCAACCATAGCACCTCTAACTCCTTCTATATTAGATATAGAAGATACTATTCTGTTTCCTAATTCCTCTGCCTGTACTATATCATCTCCTAATATTTCAATCCTTATAGCCTCTCCTCCTGTTGAAGCTGATCTTGAACCTAATAGTCTGACATTTATTCTAGCAGGGTATAACTGCAGTTTTGCTCTAGTTCTTTCAAGATAATCATTTATATCCCCTACCCTTCCTGAATTCTTCGCTTTTAATTGTATTCTTATATTGGCACTATTCGCTTCGCTTCCTTTTCTTATTCTTGATTGAATTCTCTGCAAATCATCTTTAATAATTTCTTTTATATCATTTTCCATTAAGCTAATAAATGACTGTGTTTGCTCATACTTAGTACCTATAGGCATAGTTACCTGCACCATAAACTGTCCTTCATCAGTTTTTGGGAAACCCTCTTTTCCTATAAATTTTAATCCTATTATTATAACAGCAAATACTAATATCATAGAAGGTATTAATACTGTTTTTTTCCTTTTAATTGAAAATGATAAAATTTTCGAGTATATTAAATTTATATTATTATGTATATATTTATTAGTTAAAATTTCTAATTTACCAAGTAATTTTAATCTTTTATTTGTAACAAGTCTGGCACCGAACATTGGTACAATTAAAAGGGCAACGAGCAAAGAAGCTATCATAGATATTGTAACCGTAATACATAAATCCCTAAAAATTTGACTTGTCATTCCTTCAATATATAAAAATGGCAAAAACACAGCTATTGTTGTAAAAGTGGAAGCAGATATTGCAAGAGATACTTTTGAAGTACCATTAATAGCAGATGAATATTTTCCAAAACCATTATTTCTATAATAAAATATATTCTCAAGCACTACAATAGAATTATCAACCATCATTCCTATTCCAAGAACTAAGCCTGAAAGAGATATTACATTTAAAGTTATTTTCATAAAATACATAAGAGTAAAAGTAACTATTATAGAAAGAGGTATTGATATAGCTATTATTGATACTGTTCTAATATTCCACATATAAAGCATCAATACTATTACAGCAAAAAGTCCGCCCTGCCAAGCAGCTCCGAGAACTCCTTTTATAGCCTCATTTATACTGTCGGCTGTATTAAACATTATTTGATATTTTACGCCGTTTGGAAAATTATATTCTTCTAATTGTTTTATAACATTCTTTGAAACTTCAACTGTATTTGCTCCTGATTCTTTACTTACTGCTATTGATATGGAATTTTCTCCATTAACTCTTATTATATTAACATCATCATCATATCCTTCATAAACTTCTGCCAAATCCTGTACTTTAACTACAGTGCTGTTATCTCCATCTGTTTTTAAAGCGATAGCTGTATTTTTTATATCATCAATACTTGTTATCTCTCCCATAGTTCTTATAGTATATTTATAAAAACCCTGATCCGCCTGACCTCCTACCAAATTATTATTATCTCGTGAAAGAGCAGAAGCTATATCATTTATATTAATATTGTATGCTTTTAATCTATTAAGATTAACATCTATTTTTATTTGAGTTTTTAATCCTCCTAATACTTCAGCCTGTGCTACTCCTTTAGCCTGTTTTATTTGAGGAGCTATTTGATTATCGGCTATATTATATAATGTAGTTTGATCATCTATACCGTAAATAGCAACTTCCATTAATGAAGTATCATCCATATTAAATTTTCTTACGGTTGGTTTATCAGCATTATCCGGAAGAGAAGATGATACTTGCTCTAATGCCTCTCTTATATCTTCAGTTGCCTCTGTTAAATCTACACCCCAATTAAATTCTATTAACACATTTGAAGAATCCTCTCTTGATGTTGAGGTAATATTTTTAATATTATTAACTGTAGCAACAGCTCCTTCTATAATTTTGGTAACAGATTTTTCTATCTCTTCAGGACCTGCATTTTTATATCTTGTATATATACTTACATAAGGAACCTGCATATTAGGCATGAAATCTATTGAAAGTCTTGATAAACTTATAAGTCCCAATATTAATATTGATACTATAACCATAAGTATAGTAACTGGTCTTTTTACTACTAATTCTATTATTTTATTCATAAATCATCGTTTTCTTAAAATTATTTTAATGTTAAACAGCTTTTATCAATTATAACATAAGCTAATTACATATTATATCATGTTAGACGAATAATATGTAAAAAAGTTTTAAATTTTCACCATTTAATACTGAGAAAATGTAAAAAATATTTAAAAACAAAATTTGTTTTATAAAACTTGTAATAAATAATTAGAGCTTATTATTTTCCAAAAATAAAGGTTATAAAAAAATAACATATAATAAAAATTATTTTTTATTATATGTTATAAACAATGATATATAATAAATTAATAGACTTATTATCTAGTAAATAATTTTATAAATCTTTCCCTATATTTATAAGCTAATAATTTTTTATTATACAATTCTGCTAATTTCTTTATTTCTGTTTCATCCATATGATCAGTATCTATGGCATATATATAACTGTCTTCTTTAAATCCTTTTATCATAATGTTCATGTAATTATCAAATTTTTTCATTAAGAAAAATCTAAAGAACAGTATAGAGCATGTTAATATTAATGAATTAACTATTACATATATCAATATAAACATATAATAAGGATAAGTGAATTCTTTTCCGCTTCCGATAAAGAAAAATCCATTTCCCTGCATAATTGCAGTCTCAAATAACAGATGCTTGCTTTCAAAATCTTCCCAATCATCGCTTCTGTATTTAAGCTCATTATCATAATAAAGAATAGCCATATTATAGCTCTTAGCAAATCCTTCATATTCTAATTCATCAATATTTCCCTCTTTTGAAAATGTAGTATCTGCTGCATATATTATATCATTCTTTTTATTAGTATAAGAAGTAACTATTTTATTATCAAAAACCCAATTTATTATAGCATAAAGTACAACAAATATTATAGCTATAAGTACAGATACAACTATAATATAATGCGAGGTTATCAATGAATAAAAAGTATTTTTATTTTCTACAGAAAAAAGATAAAAGAAATATATTATATGTGATATATAAAATATAAATAGTACATGATATCCTCTTGTAAGAAAAGAAGATATAAGATTTTCTCTAAGAAATACTCTGTTTAGAGAAAAAAAGTTTGTTATATAGAAAAGACCGAATATTGATAATATAAAAGGTATCAAATAAACTGTAAGATAAAAAAACATCTCAGTTCTTGAATATTTCTTAATTTTATAGAAAAACACAGAAACAAAATAGAAAGAACATAAAAATTCTATAAACATCAATATTCTCATAATTGCCGTATTTACATTAACTATCATATAAGCACACATTGATATTATAGTTAAAGATGATACAGCAGACACTATGAAAGTGATATTATATTTTGCTAGTTTCTCCACTTTATTTCTCCTGTTTTTGCTTTATCATATATTTCTTTAATCATCTTATAATCTAACCCTAAAAATGAAGCATTATTCACCAAATTATATATAGCACTTAAAAATATAGGCTGAGTATTTTCTATTATTTTTTCTGTATACGGATATGATGCCATTATTCTTGAAAGATTAAAAAGTATAGCTATCAATTTTGATGAACTTGAAAGCTCATCATTAGTTATAGAATAAGGCAGTACGCTTTTAGCAGCTATTGCTATAAATATTGGATTTATATGCTCCAATGTAGAAATATTTTCTATAGAATTATTGATCATATCCTTTGCTTTATCATAAAATTCTTTCTGATCATATTTATATTCATTAAATATTGGAAGAGAAGCAATATAGCTAGTATGCATTATATCTCTTAATATTAAAAGTACAGATATATAACTAACTAATTCATCATTTGTAAGTCCAAATTTATCATCACTTATTATTTTTTCTTCTATTCCATTCGGCTTAGTCCATGATATAGAAATAACCTGTCTTATTATATCATTTTCCAATATGGTGTATGTATATGCTATATAATCTAAAAAAGCTTCATTCTTATTCAAGCTTTTTATTAATCTTATTATAGACTGTCCTTGAGTTTCTGCATCATCATCAGAACCTGGTATACGTGATAAAAAGCCAAAATTAATTTTTTCTTGTAAATATATTAAAAACTGCTCATAAGCATCATTTCCAAAAAGCACTTTACAATATCCTAAAATAATAATTTTTGTATTATCTTCGGAAAATTTAAAAAATCACTAAATATTTTAAAAATTTTAATAGTTGATTTATTTAAATTTTATGATATTTTATTAGAAATCACAAAATTGGATTCTTTTATATGGATAATGAAAAATACAATACTAATAATGAGATAGAGGAACTAGAACCCAATAAAGATAAAAAAAAGCTTAAAAAGAAAAGAAGAAAAAAAATAAAAAAAATCATCAAAAAAAGAAGAAAACAGAAAAGAATCAATTATATAAATAATTTACCTCTAATAAAATTCATGTCAAAAATAGATGACAAGCTTTTCCTAAAAATATTTAAAGATAATAGAAGAGGCCCTGTAAAAACATTCATGAAATTTATGAGCAGAATGGGGGACGGATATGTATGGGCTATGCTTTATTTAATATTTTATATGTTTAGAATAGATTATGCCGCTCTTTATTTTTCAAGGGCTATTTCAGCTGTATTTATATGCATATTTTTATTCCTTTATATAAAAAGTTTTTTCAGCAGAACCCGTCCGTATAAAAAGCATGATAAAATACCTATAATGTACCCTCCGGATAAACATTCTTTTCCATCAGGACATACTATGGTGGCATTCGGCATATCTTTTTGTATGGGAAGCTACAGCATAGGTTCTGCTTTTTTGTTTTATCCTATAGCATCTTTAATAGCTTTCAGCAGAGTATATGTAGGACTTCATTATCCGTTTGATGTAGCATTTGGTATTATATTTGGAACTATCATAGGATTTTTATCAAATCTTGCGTTTTTTCATATAACAGGACTTCCTATATTCGGGCATTTATAATTTTTTATTATTTTTCATTTCCTTTTTCAATCTTTGCTTGATTTTATTTGAAGGAATATTATTACGTTTTTGAGAAATAAATATATAATATCCATTTTTATTTATTACTTTTACTCCTCCAAAAATAGAAGTTAACTTATTTTTATACCAATCAAGACGCTTAGTTACCATAACAAATTTACCATTAAGTATAAGTTTATAAAAACCAGCCTCTATAAAATGTTTAGGTACGGAAAAATCAGCATGATAAGTAGGATTTGAGAGTATTATAGAAAAATCATTATGATGTATATTTTTCAAACCATCGCTTTTAAGTATATCTATATTAGGAACATCATTTAAAACAGCATTTTCCTTTGCAGTATTAATTGCATTATCATCTATATCGCACATAATAACTTTATCATCACCTATTATTTTGGCTGCAAGTATGCCTACAATTCCGTATCCGCATCCTAAATCTAAAACTTTGCTTTCTAAACTAAAATCTATTTCTTCAAGCATAGACAATGTACCTGCATCAGCATTTCTAGGAGAAAAAAGTTTATCATTAGTATTTAATTTTAAATCAATATTATTTACAGAAACATTTATAGTCATATTAACATTTTACAAATGTTTATATAAATTGTCAATTTTTAATTTGCCGTTATAAATTCAATAAAATCTATTTCCGATAATTAAGATATGTTTAAAGTAGATATAATATTAAAAGGAAGAGTTCAAGGCGTAGGCTTTAGATACTATGCAAAACAAGTAGGCGATGAAATGAAAATAGGCGGAAAAGTATGGAACAATTATGATGGTTCTGTAGAAGTTATAGGATACTTGGAAACTAAAACTCATATTGAAGAATTTATAGAAAAGATTAAAAAAGGACCTGAAATGTCCAGTGTTAAAGAATCTGTAGTTACTGTTACGCCTGTTGATCCTCTTGTAGATGAAGTTTTTGAAATAGTAAACTAATAGCTTTTATATTGAACTGAAATAATAATTATGAAAAATGTTTTTAAATATGCATCAATTATAGGATGTACATTTGCCTCTGTTAATTTTGGGGCTAATTATATAGATTATAAAGTAAAAAACGGAGATACTTTATACGGTATAGCTTTCGCCCATGATATGAGTGCAAATGAATTTCTAAAAGTAAATAATATAGATGATCCTGATAAATACAGCCTTAAAATAGGGGAAACTTTAAAAGTTAAAGAATCCGGATACAGCCTAGTATATGATTCTGAAAATAATGTATATGGAATAAAAGAAGAGAAATCATATAAAGATTATAAAGTAAAAAATGGAGATACTTTATATGGAATAGCCTTTGCACATGGAATGACTGCAAATGAATTTTTGAATATTAATAATATAAAGGATGTAAATAAATATAATTTAAGAGTAGGAGAAATATTAAAAGTAGCTGATAATGATAAACAATCAAAAGACAATGTTAATATTTCCAATACAAATAATGATAGTGAAAAGAAATCTTATGATACATATAAAGTAAAAAGCGGTGATACTTTATACGGTATAGCTTTTGCTCATGGCATGACAGCAAGTGAATTCTTAAAAATTAACAATATTGATGATACTGACAAATACAAATTATATGTAGGAAAAACAATGTATGTTGTAAATTCAAAGAAAGATAATACTGTAAGTGAAAAACAAACATACACTGAATCAAAAGACACAGAATACTATACTGTTAAAAGAGGAGATACTTTGTACGGTATAGCTTTTGAAAATGATATAAGCGTTAACGACTTTTTGAAAATCAATAATATTGAAGACCCTTTAAAATACAAATTAAGAGTTGGAGAAAAATTAAAAATATATGCTAAAAATAATAATTCAAATTCTACAAGCAGAACTATAAAAACTTATAAAGTAAAAAGCGGTGATACTCTTGGAGAAATAGCATTAAAAAATTCTATGTCATTAAAAGAACTGCTTGAATTAAATAATTTGAATAATAATTATGTGCTTAAAATCGGAGATACTTTAAAATTATATGATAATATTAATATAAATACATCAAAACCTGAATACAGAACTTTAGAAAATTATAAAGTTAAAAATGGTGATACTTTAAGTGAAATTGCAGCAGCCAGAGGAATGGATTTAGTAGAACTTTATTCCATAAACAATTTAAATAATAATTATGTACTTAAAATTGGAGATACTTTAAAAGTATATGCAAATCCTAAAAAAACAAGCACTTTAGTTACATCAACATATAAAATAAAAAGCGGAGACACTTTATATTCTATAGCTAGAAATCACAAAATGGATTTAAGAGATTTAATGAGACTTAACAATATAAAAAATGCCAATGAATATAAATTGTATATAGGAAACTCATTAAAAGTACAAACATTAAAAATGATACCATATTCATTTAATGATGACAGTGTTCTCCCTGAAAGTTCTTTTATATGGCCATATAGAGGAATAATAATATCCGGCTATGGCGTTACTTCTGATAAACTTGCAAACAGAGGTATAAATATATTAGGAGATGTAGGAGATAAAGTTGTAGCTGCTGATGACGGAATAGTTGAATATGTAGATGACATAAGAGGATTCGGCACTGTTATAATATTAAAACATAAAAACGGATATAATACTTCTTATGCTCATTTATCAAAAGCAAATGTTAAATTAGGAGATATAGTTTCTAAAGGCGAATATATAGGCAACATCGGAGATACTGGTATGATAAACAAAAGCGAATTATACTTTAAAATATCATATCAGGGAAGAGCAATAGATCCTTCAAAATTACTTCCTAAAGCTTAAATTATTGTTATTATTGCTATAGCTATAAACTAACTGCATCAATTATATGCTTTTAGTTTATAGCTTAAATTATTTATTAGAACTGAATTTAAAGAAACTCAATTCATTTACTATATCCTCTGCCATTTTTGAAGTCTTTGCACTTGCATCTGAAGCTTCTTTTGAAAGTTCTTCATTTTTTATCATAATTTTATTGATTACTTCTATTTCATTATTAATGTTATTTATTCTCTCTGTTTCCTCTCCGGATGAAGTTGCTATATCTACAAGTATAGAAGAAGTTTCTATAGAGATTTTTGATATTAAATTTAATACTTTAGAAGAACGGCTTACAGAATCACTTCCTGTATTTATCTTTTTTACAGCATCCTCTGCTATATCAGTTATATCTTTTGTTGCTTTACTTACTGTAGTTGCTAATTTTCTTATTTCACTAGCTACAACTGCAAATCCTTTACCTTGATCACCGGCACGTGCCGCTTCTACTGCTGCATTAAGTGCAAGTATATTAGTCTGCAAAGCAATGGACTCTATAGTTTTTGTTATCTCAAATATTTTTTTACTTGAATTTTGTATTTCATTCATATTAACTTCTATTTCCGAAATGGTTTGAACACCTGTTTTTGTAGTATCTTCCATTTTGTCCATAGAATCTTTTGCTGATGCTATACTCATAGATGAGGAATTTATCGCTGTTGATATATCCTGTAAAGCTTCATCTAACTTCTCTAAATTAACAGCCTGTATATAAGCTCTATCCAATAATTTATTGCTTGAATTACTTATTTCTATACCTACATTGTTGATGTCTTCTATGGCTTTTTTTATTCTATATACAAGCTTTCCTATATTAGCTTCCATTTTATCTATAGCTCTTCCCAAATCTCCTGCCCTATTTCCTTTAGCCAATATTTTTTTATCTATTCTATAATTAAAATTACCTTCAGACATATTATCAATAGCAGTAATGGCTATATCCAAATAGGATGATAAAGGAAGCAGAACCATAGATGTTAAGAATAATCCCATTAATAATAAGAATATCACTATAAGTATAAATACAAATAATATCTTCTTTGACATAGCATTATAAGAATGTAAATCTCCTTTTACTGCTAAAGCCCAAGATGTACCTTCTATATTACGAATACAGCCCCAATTATTTCCGTTAATTATAATAGGAGATTGCGGATTATTTACATATTTTTCAAACCCTTTAAAAACTTCATCATTGTTAAATATTGTAACATTGTCCTTAAGAATATTATTTGCATCTTTATGCATCATATAAAGACCTTCAGAAGTAATTAAAGATATATTATCTTTATTTATATTACTGATGTTAATATTTACAGTATTAATACTCGAAAAATCTATACCAAATACTCCTTTCAATTTACCATTAGTATAAACTGCTTTTGAAAAAGTTATGAGCAATTTTTTTGTATTGAAATCTATATAAGGATCTGAAATATATATACCATTTGTAGATAAAGCTCCTTTATACCATGGTCTTGAAGTTTGATCATAATTTGTGGGATATTGATGAGTTACACTTAAAAATGTTCCGCCTTCTGAAAATGGCACAGTATTTCCATAAAGTATATCAAAAAATTCTTTTCTCTTATCATAAACATTTGTCATAGATAAACCAAGTTCATAAGGTGTTAAATCTGCTGCCATATACGAATCTAATATATTTAATACAAGTTTAATATTATTTATATCTTTTTCTATAGATGAACTTATTCTATTTATATCTATATAAAGCTGTTCTAAATAATCATTTTTATAAATATTAGAAAATATCATAAACACTATAGCTGAAACTACTATAATAAAAATAGAATATGGTATTATTAATTTTAATAGGAGTTTAATATTATTTCTCATTTAATGCACCTTAATTAATTATCTGAACTTTTGAACTTGAAAAAAGAAAGTTCATTTACTATTTCATTAACTATTTTAGAAGCTCTAGTACTTGAATCTGCACTTTCCTGAGCAAATTTAGCATTACTTTTAGTTATATCATTTATTTTAGCAACTATATTATTTATATTATTTATACCGACCCTTTTATCATTAGACATCTTATATATACCGGATAAAGAATTTGAAGATTCAAAAACAGAAGTTTCAATACTATTAAGGGCTTCTGAAGATTTACTTACAAATTCTGTACCGTATTCTATTTTTGATACAGCACCTTGAACTATATCTGTAATATTATCAGCAGAATCAGTTACTGTCTGAGCAAGAGAACGCACTTCATTAGCAACTACAGCAAATCCTCTTCCCTGATCTCCAGCACGTGCCGCTTCTACTGCTGCATTAAGTGCAAGTATATTAGTCTGAGATGCTATAGACTGTATAGTTGCTATAATATTGGATATTGCATTACTGGATTCAGTTATTTCCTGCATATTTTTTTCTATTTCATTAATCATTTCTACACCAAGCTTTGTATTATTGGATGATTCATCACTCATTTTTTTAGCTTCATCTGTTTTATTAGCAGCATATTCTATGGAAGAAGAAATAGCTTTTATAGCTTCTACTAATCCTTCTAATGCAATGGATTGTTCATTTGCCTTATTAGACAATTCAATACTAACATTTGCTATAGCCTCACCATTTTTATTTACTTCCTCAACACCTGTTTTTATCTTATACATGGTTTTACCTATATTCTTCTGCATTTTTTCTATAACATTATAAAGTCTGACAGTACTTTCATTAGATTTTTCATTTTTAATAATACGTGATGAAAAATTACCATTAGACATATTTTCAATGCATAATATAACATCATCCAATCTATCAGAAATAGGAACAAGAGACACTGAAACTATAATTACCTCGCCTATTATAAATAATAAAGCAATACCAACAAGAAAAATTATTAAATATCTTATACTATTATAATATTCTTGAGCATTGCCTTTAAAAGCTATATACCAAGGAGCATTGTCAATTTTATATAATGCATACCAATAATTATTATTAATTTTTATAGAATTATCATTCATATTATTCTTATACACAGAAAATAAATTATCTGAAAATAATGATACATTTTCATTTAATACATTTTCACTATTTTCATGTGTTATATATAATCCATTCTCTGTAACAATATTGATGCTTTCTATAAAATTATTATTATTATCTATAACTGAATTTACATTATCAAAGTCTATTCCAATGTATCCTGCCAGACTATTATTAACCATTACCTTATAAAGAAATGTTACTACTAAATTTCCAGAAGTAAAATCAATATAAGGAGCTGTTATATACAAATTACTTTGCGATTTTGAAGATTCTACATACCATTCTCTAGTAGTTTGATCATAATTATCAGGATATGATATTCTCGAACTTATAAATATGCCGCCTCTATTATATGGAATTGTATTACAATAGAATACATCATAATAATTACCAATTTTTTTTACATTTGTAATGCTTTTCGCTATATTATTAGCATTTACACCAACAGATGCATAAGAACTTAATAAATCAATAGAGTTTATAATATCATTAACTTTATTTTCTACATTCCATTTAGCTGTATCTATATTAATTGATATTTCATTATAATAGGAAGCCTTATTTAACCTAATGAATATTGATACTAATATTGTTCCCATTATTAGTATAAAAATAAAATATGGTATTGTGAAACTTAATATGAGTCTGATTCTATTCTTCATAAAATATAATTTCCAAAAATTGTATTATATAAATTAGGATATCAATTTTAATATAAAATTCAAGATATCTATATAAAAAAACTTATACAAATTTGAACTATCAATATTTATTTTACCAAAATAAAAAATAAATATTTTTATAAATTGTTATGATATTTTGAATTAAAGTATTGACTATTTTATTATATATACTATAATTAATTAAGTTCTTTGAAAGGGGATGCTCCGGCTTCGACTGCGATGGTTGGAACGTATTTTGCATAGTCGTGCTAGGTGTATGCACGTTAATATCATACTAAACAATAAGTGCAGACGAATACGCACTTGCAGCTTAATTGAAGCTGCCGCTGATTAGGTGATTTGTCTATGGGTTATCTTTTCGGTGTCGAACTACATAGAACTTGTATTAGGTGCCGTATGAGCCTAATATTACGTATACTCATGCTAGTCTTATAGTTTTTCTGCTTGTCTTCTACCTATAAGGCGAATCTCTCGAAGATAAGCTATGCTATGTAGACGAATGCGGTACGCTTCGTAGGACGCGGGTTCGAGTCCCGCCATCTCCAATATTAATTCTAACCAAATTTTATATATCTATGAAAAATATAATCAAATTTACTACATTAGTTTTTATAATTATTAGTCTATATTCTGTTTCATTATTCGCTCAGTGGGAAGTTAATATTGATAATGACTTAATGTTCATAATGAATTTTGATGACAAAAATGAATCAGCATTAGGAGTCGGTGTAGATACTTCAATAGCTGATAACTGGGCATCGGCTTATGGAAATGCTCAAATTGCTGTGGTTTTATTTTATAGTGAAAAAATAATGCCTGAAAATGATTTATATTTACGCATAAAGAAAAAATCTAATAATTACATTAGATATTCTATTTCTGATGAAGATATTATTGAAAATGATGAAGAGATATATATTGCTATAGGAATAAATACTGAAAACGGTGTTAGAGCTAACAATTTAATAAAAATACTTCTTGATTCATCATCTGTTGAATTATACAGCAATGATGAATTATTGGGCTCTTATAAATTAGAAGGCTTAAAAGGAGTATTGGAAGAAAACCTTGGCAATACAGAATGGTATAATCAAAAAATAAAAAATTAGGCACGGGCTACAGTCAGCACCCCCACCCTATTAATACATTCTAGTTTTTTAATCTCTTTTGAAAGTTCATTTAAAGTGCTTCCCGTGGTAAATACATCATCTATTATAAGAAGATTTATTTTATTTGGGGAATTATAATCAGTATTAACAGAAAATGCATCTTTTATCATGTTTATTCTTTCTGTTTTGCTGTTTAATGAACTTAAAGCCTTTGTTTCTTTTTTACGAATTATAATGTCATCTATTAATTTTATATTTATAATTTTAGATATAGTTTCTGCAATAATTTTGCTTTGATTATATCCTCTTTCCAAAAGTCTTTTCTTACCAAGAGGTACAAAACTAACAGCATCATAACTTTTAATATAATCTTTATAATAATGACTAAGCATAGCAGCAAAATCTCTGCAAATCAAATATCTATGAGAAAACTTCATTTTGTGAATCAAATCTATTGTATTATTGTTATAATAAAGCATAGATTTGCATTCATCAAAATAAAGCTCCTCATCTTTACAAATACATATTGAAGTTTTGCTTTCTAAAACTTTACCGCATTTATTACATCTTATATATTCATCTTTATGAATATAATCTAAATTTTTATTTATACAGTTAATGCAAATATAATTCATATTATCGCTTTGCATCAGCTCTCCGCATATTATACAGTGATTAGGAAATATTAAAGAAAATATATTATTTATAATATGCTTAAAAAATTTCATTTATTTAACTTGTATCATAGGTGTAACACCGGAACCTGATACCTGAGGCATTTTACCATCCCATTTTTCTATATACATTCTTTGTATTAAAAGAGGCGTCAAAGATTCCTGCATTATTCTATTTGCTTCAGCTATACCTTTAGCTTTAGTAACTTCAGCCTCAGCTTCGTATCTAACTTTCTCCAAATCATTTTGAGCAGTCAATGCATTTTGAGAGGCTATTAATTTTCTTTCTATAGCTTGATCAAACTCATCCGAAAAATCATGTTCTATTATAGAGCATGCAGCAACAACTATACCGTAATCCTGAAAATCATTCATAACTTCTTTTAAAAGTTCTGCTGCCATTTCATTTCTTTTTGTTATGAATTCTTCTATAGTATATCTGGCAGAAACAGCATTTAAACTCTCTGATATTCTAGGGTTAATCAATTTATCCTTATAATCAACCCCAAACTTACTGTATAAATCTAATGCATCCCCGCCTATAGAATACTGAACATTTAACGTCATAGATATTGTCTGCATATCTTTTGATGATACAGCATAAGTTTTCTCAACTGTCTGTTCTCTAACTTCCATAATCTTTATAGTATCTATAAAAGGAATTTTAAAATGAAGTCCAGGCTCTTCCTGAGATATTGCTCTTCCTAGTCTGCTTCTTATTCCTACTTCACCTGTAGAAACAATAGTTACGCCTGAAAAAATTAAAAAACCTACAACCAATACTATTGGAAGCAATATAAAAAGTATAGAATGCAATTTGCTTGAATTAATACTAATTATTCTCATAAACAACTCCTTTGAATTATAGAATACAATATAAATAAGTTTTTTGCAAGATACCTAAAAACAGTATTTTACATAAATAAATTTCTTGCACATCTTAAAATAAATTTAATTATACAAAAAACAGAACTGAAAAAAGAAAGAATATAATTATCAATAAACACATAAAGATAATCAACTATAAAAACACATACACTATAAGCAAAAACAAATACGCATATTATTAACATAATAATAATATCAACAAATAACTCTCTAAACTCTTCAAATAAAAACAATGTAATAATAGAAGATATAAGAATTATTAAAAGCATATAGGCAATACTCCTTATTATAAGATAATAATATGAGTATAAATAATTATGATGACAAAAAATGACATATTTTAAAATTTAATAAAAAATTTATTAATAAAACTATAATTAAAAAAATATTGCAAAATTTATAATCTCATATATAGTATAGCTTTCATAACAAATTATGAAAAAGAATATTAAAGGATATATTTATGGAAAAGTTTTTTAGGCTAAAAGAGCATGGTACTAATGTTAAAACAGAAGTTATAGCTGGTTTTACAACATTTATGACCATGGCTTATATATTAGCTGTAAATCCTGATGTACTGTCAAGTACTGGTATGGATAAAGGAGCTATATTCACCGCTACTGTTGTTTCATCAATAATAGCAACATTAATAATGGCATTGTTTGCAAATTTACCATTTGCATTGGCTCCTGGAATGGGACTTAATGCTTTCTTTGCTTATACAGTTGTACTTGGAATGGGATATAGCTGGCAGACTGCTTTAACTGCTGTATTTGTAGAAGGTATTATATTTTTAGTATTAACAATATTTAATGTTAGAGAAGCAATAGTTAATAGCATACCTGTTAATATGAAAAGAGCTATTTCTGTTGGTATAGGATTATTTATTGCTTTTATTGGTTTGCAAAACTCAAAAATTATAATAAATAATGATGCTACATTGCTTGGTATAGGAAATATTACTTCAGGCAGTGCATTGCTTGCCATAATAGGACTTATAATAACAGCTGTTTTATTATCGTATAATGTAAGAGGCGCTATTTTATTGGGTATTCTAATCACAACTGTAATAGGAATACCTATGGGTTTAACAAAACTTTCTCCTCATGCTAGTTTTGTACCGCCTTCTTTGGAGCCTATAGCTTTTAAACTTGATTTCAGCAATATATTAACTCCTAATATGTTTATAGTTCTGTTTACTTTCCTTTTTGTTGATATGTTTGATACGGTTGGAACATTGGTAGGAGTATGTACTAAAGCTAATATGCTTACAAGAGGAGGAGAAGTTCCTAGATGTAAGCAGGCTTTATTTGCTGATGCTGTAGGTACAGTTGTAGGTGCATGCTTGGGTACTTCCACAGTTACAACTTATGTTGAAAGTGCTTCAGGTGTTGCTGAGGGTGGAAAAACAGGACTTACTGCTTTAGTTGTTGTTATACTATTTACTATATCATTATTCCTATCTCATATATTCTTAGCTATACCTAGTGCTGCTACTGCACCTGCTTTGATAATAGTTGGTTTATTTATGATGACTCCTATATTAGAGATAAATTTCGCAGATTATACTGAATCAATACCTGCATTTATATGTATAATATTTATGCCTTTTGCATACAGTATAGCTGAAGGAATAACTTTAGGTGTATTATCATTTACTATACTAAAATTAATATCTGGTAAAACAAAAGATATATCAATATTAACTTGGATATTATCTGCATTGTTATTATTGAAAATATTTATGCCTTTAATACAGGCTAGTTTAGGATAATATTTATAGGGTGGAATCATAATAAGGTTTCACCCTTTTATACACTTAATCTTTTAGGAAATATATGATGAAAACAGGAGTTTCTATATTTGCAGCAGCTATTGTACAAATTATATGGGGACTTTTGCCTATATACTGGAAAACTATAGACAATTTCAATGCTTCATTCATATTGTCAATGAGAATAATAACAACTTTAATATTTACTTTTATTATAATATTCCAAAATGGAAGTATTAAAAAATTATACAGAGGTAAAAAAGAATTAATTGCTATTTTATTTGCCGGATTATTTATAGGTCTTAATTGATATTTCTACATATATGCTGTAAATTCTAACAGAGTTTTAGAATCAGGATTGGCATATTATATCTCTCCTATACTTTCAATACTAATAGGAATAATATTTTTTAAAGAAAAGAAAAATGCTTTAGAATATACTGCTATTGTTTTAATGATTATAGGAATATTATATCAAACTTATGCGATAGGATATCCTCCTGTACTGTCATTAATAATGGCATCAACATTTTCAATATACACAGCATTAAAAAAAATCACATCATATTCAGCATGGGAATCACTATTTTTAGAATCATTATCTATACTAATACCTGCATTATTTTTATTTAAAATATATTATCCTGATCAGCCTCAGCCTATTAATACATGGATAATATTATTAATGATAGGTTTTGTAACAGGACTTCCTTTATATTTATTCTCTTTAGTTGTAAAAAATATACCAATATCAACATTAGGATGTCTGCAATTTATATGCCCTATATTAGAGACAATATTAGGTGCTTTAATATATAAGGAAGAATTACCTATTAGTAAGATTATTACATTTATAATAATAATATCTGCCGCTTCTTTATATGCATTTTCTTTAATTAAAAATGCTAAAAAATCAAATTAACATAATATTTTTTAATTGACAAAACAATTTATATATAATACTATATTGGAATAGTTTTATAATATTTTTATACAAAGGTTATTAGTATACATGTTATATGAAATTTTTTATCCATTAAGAGAAACATTTTTTGGTTTTAATATATTTAGATATATTACATTCAGAACTGCGGGAGCTGTAGGAACTGCCTTAATACTTGTATTGGTATTTGCTCCTAACATAATAGAAAAATTAAGAAAACTTAATTTTGGTCAGGTAGTTAGAGATGATGGTCCGGAAACTCATTTAGCAAAGACAGGAACTCCTACTATGGGAGGAATATTCATAGTTGGAAGCATAATAATAAGTATATTATTATGGGGTAAATTGGACAATTTAAAAATTATACTTCTTACCATTTCCTTAATAATACTTTCAATATCAGGGTTTCTTGATGATTTTTTGAAAATAAAATATAAAAACTCTAAAGGACTTCCAGGAAAATATAAAATATTATTCCAAACTTTAGTAGGCTTAATAATAGGAATTTACCTATACTATTTTGATAAATCAACATTTTTAATGACATTTGAACTTAATCAAGGCATAGGGGTTCTTGAAGCTGTAAAAGTTGCACAAGTACCTTCATCTACAGTATTTCTTCCATTTGCAAGCACAATATATATAGATTTAAAACTATTATACATACCTTTTGCAACATTTGTAGTTGTGAGTATGAGCAATGCTGTAAATCTTACAGACGGTTTAGACGGATTAGCCATAGGATTATTAGTAATAATGTCAATGGCATTGGCTGTACTTTCTTATATATCTGGTAATTCGCTTATAGCCACATATTTGAAAATACCATTTATAGCAGATGCCGGAGAAGTTACAGTTTTTGTAGGTGCTTTAATAGGTGCCGGTTTAGGATTTTTATGGTTTAATGCCCATCCTGCTCAGGTATTTATGGGGGATGTTGGAAGTTTATCTCTTGGAGGCGTACTTGGTATTATAGCATTATTCATTAAACATGAGCTTCTTCTTGTCATAATAGGAGCTGTTTATGTATCTGAAGCATTTAGTGTAGTTTTACAAGTGTTTTCATACAAATTATTTAAAAAGAGAGTATTTAAAATGGCGCCTCTTCACCACCATTTTGAAAAATCAGGGTGGAAAGAAACACAAGTTGTATTTAGATTCTATATTATAGGTATAATAGCAGCAATTATAGGAATAGCTACTTTAAAAATAAGATAATTTATATATTTTAATAGGAGTCGTTATATGAATGGAAAATTAATAGTACTAGAAGGTATTGATGGTTCCGGAAAATCAACTCACGGAATTATGCTTACGGATATATTAAATAATGCCGGAATAAAATCTATATATACTTTTGAGCCTACTCATGCATATTTTGGTGCTAAATTAAGAGAAAGCATGTTTTCAAAAGATTTAAATCCGGAAGAAGAACTATCTCTTTTTATAGCTGATAGGAAAGAGCATATTAAGCATATGATAAAACCCGCAATTAATGACGGATATATTATAGTATTAGACAGATACATATATTCTTCTGTAGCATACCAAGGAGCTAAGGGAATAGATAAAGAGCATATAATAGACTTACATAAAGACTTTATTATAGAACCGGATTTAGTATTTATTTTTCATTTACCTATAAAAAATGCTATAAGCAGAATTATGGAGAAAAGAGGATTTGTAGACAGATTTGAAAATGAAAACTATCTGCAAAAAGTTGATGAAATATTTAACTCTTTTAATGCTCCATATATACATCATATAGATTCAAATAGAGATGAAAAATCTATAAACAATGAGCTAATGCAAATAATAAAAGATTCTAAAATACTTCCTCAAGACTTTCCTCTATAAAATCTGATACTATTTGATTATTAGCCATATTTGGACTATAAGTATTTTTTTCTACAGATTTTTTATCCAAATTTTTTATATCCAATGCCAATATATAAATTGAAGTTTTTTTATTACCATCTTTAGAAACATAAGAATTTTGTCTTAATTCTCCATTAATGAGAACATGTCTTCCTTTAAATAAAGTAACGGCTGCCTTATCTGCATTATATCCCCAAGCAACCAAATCAAAGAAATAAACCTCTTTTTGTAAAGTACCATTTGTATAATAATATCTATTATTGGCAATAGAAAATCTGCATAAAGATTTGCCATTTTTTGTTTTCATATAAGTAGGATCTTTTGTTAATCTTCCCTCTATTACTATTATATTAGCATTTCCAGACATAATTATTATCTCCTTAAAATATTTATTTTGTTATGCTAATAGTTAAACAAATTTTTTTTATTTTTAAGCCTAAAATTATAATTAATTTTTGTAGTATGTATAATTTTTTAATACAAAATTATTTATTGCATTAAAAGGAAAATATTATATAATTTCTCCAAACATAATAATATTGCTGGAGTCTTTTATGAAAACTATAAACAGGGTATTAATAATGGATGATGGACATAGAATGTACACTTACCTTTTTATTCCAGATTCAACCCCAAAGGCAATAGTACAAATAGTTCATGGACTTGGAGAACATGCTGGAAGATATGCTGAATTTGCCTCAAAATTAACTGATGCTGGTTTTTTAGTTTGTGCCGATGATCACAGAGGTTTTGGAAGAAGCACTGTAAGTAAGGATCAAATAGGACATATAGCCGATAAGAATGGGCATGAATTAATAATAGAAGATTTAAAACATCTAATTCAAAATACTAAAGCAGATTATCCTAATATACCATATTTTATGTTGGGACATAGTATGGGATCTTTCTTAACAAGAGGTTTTTTAATAAAATATCATCAGGACTTAAATGGTGCTGTAATAATGGGTACCAGAGGAAAACCTAAGGGAATTGAAAATTTCGGAAAAACTATAGCCAATATTCAAAAATCTATATTTGGAGGAAGAAAAAGAGCTTATTTACTTG
Organism: uncultured Brachyspira sp.; assembly: GCF_944390595.1. Classification (GTDB taxonomy): domain Bacteria; phylum Spirochaetota; class Brachyspiria; order Brachyspirales; family Brachyspiraceae; genus Brachyspira. The sequence goes on from NZ_CALXRN010000213.1 coordinate 20,077, forward strand.
ATAAATTATCTGTAGGAGGATACGGCAAGAAATTTTTTCCTGAAGATAATTCTCCTCATGCTTGGCTTACTTCCGACAAAAATGAGATTAATAAAGTATTAGAAGATGAATATTTTGCAAATAAGCCTGCAAGTATAGAAACATATATACAATTATTTGAACTTATAGATAAAATATCTGATAAAGATAATTATTCTTCAATGAACAAAAATTTTCCTATACTTTTAATTTCCGGGAACAGAGATCCTGTAGGAGATATGGGAAAAGGTGTTAAATGGGTGCATGAAATGTATAAATCATTGGGGCTTAAAGATGTTAATATAAGTCTTTACAAAGATGGAAGGCATGAAATACTTAATGATGTTCAAAGAGATGAAGTTACAAAGGAAATTATACAGTGGCTTAATGATCATATAAAATAAAAATAATACTAATATATTATAGAGAAGTGCTTTTACATATCAGCACTTCTCTTTTTTATTTAACACAATAAATAAATTTAGGGGCGGGTGGGCGGGCTAATTAGATTAATAAAAAAATAGCATGCTTTTTATTAATTGTAGCCGTCACTTCTTCCGAAAGATATTCCTAAAACCAAGCCTATTGAAAGATCAGAGAAATTATACTTATTATATACATTATATCCTATATTATTATTAATAACATCCGTTTTATACTGCATACCGAAATTGTACATAATGTATCCGCCTATATTAACAGCAAAATTAGGAAATAAATATAAAAATCCTTCAACAGTGAGTTTTATATAAGGCATTATAGGAGCTTTAAATAGATTTCTCATATCATTAACAT
>NZ_CALXRN010000214.1 GCF_944390595.1 uncultured Brachyspira sp.
GATGCCCGAGAGGCCGAAGGGAGCAGTTTGCTAAACTGTCGTAGGCAACCCCTACCGCGGGTTCGAATCCCGCTCTCTCCGTATTCGGTTTATATATGATAAAAAAACTTTTTCTTATATCTTTAATTGTTTTCAATATAGCTTTTAGCCAAGAAACTAATAATACAGAAGTAACTAATCAAACAGATAATACAGTAACTGCTACTAATGAAGAAAATGCATCAACTAATTTCTTTAATGCCACATTAGATAATACAAATAATGTACAAGAACCTGCTATACTTCAAGATATAAGAAATATTGAAAATAGAGCCCAAGTAAGCAATGGATGGATGTTTTTTAAGGCTATTATAGGCTTTATTATCACATTAGTGGGCATATATTTAGTATTTATGTATTTAAAAAATAAATCAAGAAAAGTATCTGGTTCAAGCGAGATTATAAATGTACTTGCTACTACTCCGGTTGCAACTAACAGATATATATCAATAATAGAAATTGTTGATGATATGTATTTAGTTTCTATATCAGATCATAATATTAATTTACTTTCAAAAATAGAAGATAAAGAAACTAAAGATCAAATAAAAATGATGTATATTAATTCCAAAAACAATATAGTAGATGACAGCTTTAAAAATATTTTAAATCAGACATTATCAGTATTTAAGCAGCCTAAAATGAAGGAAAAAGATCCATTGAAAACAACTTCAGAAATTAGAGAAAGACTGCATGAATTAAATAATCCTAACAATAATAATAATAATAATAATAAAGAAAATGACAATCAATAAAAATAAAAAAGAGATGCTTAAATTAAAGCATCTCTTTTTTGTGGTTATATGTTTTTATTTTATTAATATTTTACTCTATTAGTTTGATTATAATTTATCATAGTGTATGAATGAAGTCTGCCGTCATTTCCTTTATAAACATTCATATTAAGCGGATCAACTTCCCATATTCTATCTACAACAAAGTTATAATAATAATTTCCCTCTTCAGCTCTCAAAGTAATAACCCATAAATTATTTGAATATGTCATAGGATACCTTAAGCTGTCAAAACCTAATTTATCAGAAGTAAACATTACCTCTTTAGCTGTATTATTACTGTAAAAGAAAGTAACTGTACCATCAGAATTATATATAGGATTTTTCTCATAAAAACCAATATCATTAGTAAGCACAAAATAACTTACAGCCTGATTATTATTATCATATTCAACATTCAAATTTAACGGATCATTAATCCATACCCCATTTACTCTGTATCTATATGAATATTTTCCAGATTTTAGAGGAGTTTGCCATAAATAGTAAAAAATACCATAAGAACTTTTAATCAAAGGTATGCTGTCTTCCCAATTATTAAAATCTCCGGAAACTTCTACTGAATCATAATTTTCAGCAAATGTAAATAACACACCGTCATCTACTACACGGGGAGGCATTACATCTTGTATATTATAATAATTAAGAATTTCTAAGCTATTCATTCTAGCTTCATATTGTTCCATAGTTTCATAATTTTTATCTCTGCATGATACAAGAGCAATAAAAGAAACTGCAAAAAATAATATTAATTTACTCATTTTACTCATTTTATAACCATTCAACCTGTTATATTTAATTTGCTTTCTGTATTAGAAGAATCATCATCTTTTTTGGCAGCTGATGAAACATTACCTTTGCTTAGCTGTTCTTCTACACCTTCCCAAGCTGTTTTAAGCTCTTTAAGATATCTTATAACTTCTAATAAAGGCGGTTTTGTCTTAGATATATTACCTTCTGTAAGTTTCTGATTCATATATGTGTATATAGATGCCAATCTTTCAGCTATTTCTCCAGCTTCATAATTTAAAGAAGATAAAAGCTCATATATTATCTCTTGTGCTTTTAATATATTATTATGAGCCTCTTCCACTCCATGCTTTTTATCCATAGCAGCACAAGCTGTTTCTAAAAATTTAATAGCACCGTCATACAGCATAATAATGAGTTTATTTTGTGAGGCTGTGCTTACATCAACCTTTTTATACTTTTCGTAACCATTGCTAATAGCCAATTGAAACCCCCAAATATAATATTATGTTAATATATAAATATTATCGGAAAATGATAAAAACAATAAAACATTTTTTGTAATCATTGTAACTATATTATACATCATATAAAATAAAAAAATAGTATAATAATACTAAAATTTTTTATAAATTTTATATATAATTAATATAATACTATCAATAATAAAGGATAAATTTACATGATTAATCTCAAATTAAATAATTCTGTAGAAATGCCTATATTTGGTCTTGGTATATACAAAATGACTAATCAAGAAGAACTGGAAAATGCTGTACAATGGGCTATAAATGCAGGATATAGAAAGTTTGATACAGCACAATTTTATAATAATGAAGAAGAACTAGGCAAAGCCATAAGAAAAATAGGAATAAAAAGAGAGGAAGTATTTATAACAACAAAAATATGGAATACTAAACAGGGATACAACTCTACAAGAAAATCATTTGAAGAAAGCTTAAAAAAACTTAATATGGATTATGTTGATTTGCTTCTTATTCACTGGCCTGGACAAAATAAGGAAAGATATTTAGATACATACAGGGCATTAGAAAATATCTGTCAAAGTAAAAAAGCTGTATCTATAGGACTAAGTAATTTTGAAATAAAGCATTTAAATGATATATTTGCTCATTGCAATATAGCACCTGTTCTAAATCAAATAGAAAGACATCCAAACTTAATTAGAAGTGAATTGATAGAATTCTGTAAAAAACATAATATAGTTGTAGAGGCCTGGTCTCCTTTAGCAAGAGGAAAACTAATGAATAATGATATAATAAATCAAATTGCTAAAAAGTATAATAAAACTCCATCACAAATAATATTAAGATGGGATATTGAAAGTAATATATCTGTGATACCAAAATCTGCCAATAAAGAAAGAATAGAGGAAAATATTGATATATTTGATTTTAAACTAGATAAAGAAGATATTGAAAGTATAAATAAGTTAGAAAATGGAGAGAGAATAGGAGATGATCCGCTAACTTTTGATTTTTAATAAAATAATGGCATAAAAAAGCTATCACTGAATAAACAGTGATAGCATTCTATTAATAAAACTTTTCAGTTCATGAATTATCTATAAATATATTTTTTATTATAGAAAGGCTGATAACGATTTTCTTTATCTAAAAAAGAATTCTGATATGAAGGATACAAAACAACTGTACCATCTTCATTTACATGTCCTACAGGATCATACTCATAAAATGGTAAAAGCGAATTCTTATAATAAACTGTATCTGAAGGCCCCCATTTCAATGGAACATCAACTCCGAATACTTTATCCTCTTCTACTGGAACACCATATATATAAACATATTTAGTACGTGTATCTATTGCTACAAGAGTATTATCTAATGATATTATTCCGCCGCCTTTTCCTGTAAATCTATAGAAATAAAAACGCTTTATAGCATTAGCATTTTCTGCATTTCTTTTTTTAGTGTATAATGGATTGTATCCTCTGTATTGATAGTACTGCATACTAGATATAAAAAACAATCCGGCACTAGAATTCTTACCTTTATAAGTATATTCTTTAGTTTCTGAATTTTTAAGCTCCCAATACTTATCTTCTGTCTTTTCTATAAATTTAAATCTAGGCACATTATTGGCATCAAAAGAAGCTACCAAAAGCCAATTATTAAATTTTGAAGCACTAAAATTAGGATTATCAGATGCTCTTTGTACTGAATTTTCAGAAAATAAAGGAGTAATACTAACTAATATTGATACAACTAATGTGTAAAAAAATAATCTATTAATCATAAGCAAATCTTCTAAAAATATTTATTTATAGTATTAATAATATATTAAAAACTATATAAGTAAATATATCATTTTACTAGTTTGATATAAATTTCATATTAAATAAATAAAAAAATAAAAAAATATAAATTATATAAAACATTTAATACTAATTTAACAACATTTTATAATTATTGTTGCTAAATTAGTGAACATTTTAATTATTATATCTTATTATTTATATTTTGATTAAATTATTCTTTATTATTGCTATACCTGCCTATAATTAGCAAGTAAATAAATTTATTTGCATAACTGTGTATTCAGCTCGATTATTTTATAATTAAATTATTATTTGTTATTTTTATTATCTATATTACCGCTATCTGAATTTTCAATATCATTTTCATCGATTATATTATCTTTAGATGAATTTTCAATATTATTATTTTTCTCATCCTCAGGTAATTCTATATTCTCTACATCATTATTTTTAATTTTCTTTATCCCTCTTATTTTTCCGTACAATACAGCAAATATAAAATAATAAGCAATACAAACTATAACAGCTGATAAACTGTAAGGCAGCAATGCTATTTTAACGTTATAAACCGTATTGAATAAATAATTATATCCGTAAGGAAAACCTATATATATAAGCAAAAATAAAGGTATTACAAGAAATAGCCAAAATTTATTTTTATAAACTTTATCTCCAAAAGTATAAGAAACTATAATAGTTAATATGGATATTGCTGTAAGATATGATATTGTACCTCTATCCAGCTTAGCATTAGCGAAATCCAGTTCTAAAAAATTCCTCAATATTATACCAGATACGGATGTAAGAAATATACCTATCATCGTTAAAGCTATAGAAAATATAATTTTAAGTAAAAAAATTCTATTAGAAAATTCTTTTTCTTCATGAGGAATCATTTCTGCAATCCATAATATTATAGAAAAACTAAATGTCTGCAAAAATAATTCAGGTAAATTGATTAAATGAAATTCTATAGGCAATTGAGTATATATAATACCTTCTATAGATGAAGGTGCCGCAGATGGTGATGATATAATTCCTATACATACAAGTATAAGCCATAATATAAACCATCCGAATCTAGTTGCTATCACTTTTCTTAAAGGATATAAGGCAATAGAAATAAATATTGCTCTTATAGGCTGTAAAAACGGTCCTATAACAGTTAAAGGAGATTCAAAGCCCCTCATAAAATCTGCTACAACATTATTGCTGTAAACTGTAGTATAATCCACAAAATTTGAGAATATAATACCTAAAATTATATAGGTTAATGTATGTATAATAGCAACCTCAATATAGAATATTATAAAATGTCTAATAACTATTCTAGGACTATTATTACCATCCATAATATAAATCTCTACAAATTACTTTTCTTGTCTTTCTACTTGATCATTATGATATACTATATTTATTCTCTTTATACAACTTGATTTTCCTGTATCACTGTCAACTTGCACAACTATACCATTAATCATAGGACTTGTAGTTTCAACTTCAAATCTATGAGGCATTCTTGTAACAAATCTTGCTATAGCCGGCTCTTTTTTCATTCCTATTACGGAATTATAGCTTCCGCACATACCTAAATCAGATATATAAGCAGTATGAGATGATAATATTTTTTCATCAGCTGTTTGAACATGGGTATGTGTACCGAATATACAAGAAACTTGTCCCTCAAGATAATAAGAAAATGCTATTTTTTCAGCAGTAGCTTCTGCATGAAAATCTATAAATATAATATTTGTTCTCTCTTTTATATGTTTAATTGCAAGATTAGCTTTTTTAAAAGGGCAGTCTAAAGGCTCCATAAAGGTTCTGCCCATAAGATTTAAAACTCCAATCTTACAATCCAACATATCATATATATAATATCCAAGGCCAGGAGCATCATTAGGATAATTATATGGTCTAATAAGTCTATGTTCATTGCCTATCAAAGCAAAAACATCTCTATTATTCCATATATGATTACCGGAAGTCAATACATCTATTCCGCAATCAAATAATTCATTTGCTGTATCTCTAGTTATGCCTATGCCGTTAGCCGCATTTTCTCCATTAGCTATAACAAAATCTATATTATTTTCTAACTTTATCTCTTCTAAGTGTCTTCTTACAGCATAACGGCCTGTAACACCAACTATATCGCCAAGACATAAGATATTTTTTATAGACATTTTCGCATCTACCTTTCCACAAATAAATTATCTTGCAACCTCAACTGCTCTAGTTTCTCTAATAACAGTAACTCTTATTATTCCAGGATATTTTAACTCATCTTCTATACGTTTAGCAATATCTCTAGCTATTTGTTTAGCCTGCATATCATCTACTATATCGCTTTTAGCCATAACTCTAAGCTCTCTTCCTGCCTGTATAGCGAAAGATTTTTCAACTCCGTCAATACTGTCAGCAATTTTTTCCAAATTGTCTAAACGTTTTATATAGCTTTCAAAAGATTCTCTTCTAGCACCAGGTCTTGCAGCACTAATGGCATCAGCAGCTTTAACAATAACAGCCTCAACAGTTTGAGTATCAACATCATTATGATGTGCTCTTATGGCATTAACTACCTCTTCTTTTTCGCCGCATCTTTTAGCCAAATCTGCACCGCTCATTGCATGAGATCCCTCACCTTCTGTTTCTATAGCTTTACCTATGTCATGCAAAAATGCACTTCTTTTAGCTAAATCAACATTTGCCCCTATCTCAGCGGCTATCATAGCAGCTATATTAGCAACCTCTTTACTATGAAGAAGCATATTTTGACCATAGCTAGTTCTATATTGAAGTCTTCCCATATGTCTGATTAATTCATGATGCATAGTAGTTAAATTCAAATCTACAATAGCATTTTCACCAGCTTCCATTATGGAATCTTCTACTTCTCTTCTAGTTCTTTCAACAACCTCTTCTATTCTAGCAGGATGTATTCTGCCGTCTAAAATAAGCTTTTCTAAAGAAACTTTAGCTATATGTTTTCTTACAGGATCAAAACAAGATATTACAACTGCTTCCGGAGTATCATCTATTATAATATCTACACCGGTTAATGTTTCAAGCATTCTTATATTTCTGCCTTCTCTTCCTATGATTCTGCCTTTCATTTCCTCACTAGGCAAAGAAACAGAAGTTACAGAAGATTCCTGTGCCACCTCGCTGGAAAGACGCTGTATAGTTTGAACTATAATTTCTCTAGCCTTTCTCTCACCTGTTTCAATGGCATTTTTTTCTATATTATCAACTATTTTTGCAGCAGATTTTTTGGCATCTTCCTCTATATCATTTATTAAATTAGCTTTAGCTTCTTCTTTAGTAAGACCTGCTATTCTTTCTAATTCTTTTTCTTCATCTTCTATAAGACGCTCTAATTTATCTTCCTGCTCCTTTATCTTCTTCATCTTATTCTCAATATTATGCTCTTTATTTTCTAAATATTGAGTTTTTTTATCAAGATTAGCCTCTCGTTGTAGCACTCTATTTTCTAATTTCTGAATTTCAGCCTTTCTGTCTCTATTCTCACTCTCCAATCTATTACGTTCTTTTTGTATTTCAGAAAGCATAGTTTTCCTTTCATTATCTGCCTGTTCTCTTGCACTTTGAAGCAACTTATGTGTTATTATTTCCCTAGAGTTAAGCTTTATCTTAGCTATAACAAAACGGGTTATATATCCAAAAACAAAAGCAACTACAACGGAGGTGATTGTTATACCTATATTCATTATTCACCCCGTTATTTATTATTAAATATTAATTATTTAAAAAATAATATTCTTACATTAAAATAACATAATTTAACTATAAAGTCAATAATATTATTTACAAAAGAATAAATAAAATTTGTAGTTTTTAAATTTAATTAATATTTTTGGAACATCTTTCCGGAACCTCCGCAAGTCTCGCAAGTATCTGGGGATTTATCTCTGTATATGTTACCGCAGCTTGGGCAAAGATAAAAAGTAACTTCTTCATCTTTATTTAAGAAATTATCTATTATATCTTGAAATAACTTAGCATGCTCTGTTTCAACTTTACCTAATGAATTTACTGTATCGCTTACTAATTTATTTTTCTGCTCAACAGCAACTTGTGCTAACTGAGGATAAAGTATTGTAGATTCATAAACCTCACCTTTTATACCTGCCTCCAAATTCTCTTTATCACTAGCTGGAGTAACAGGATTTATCTCCGGCACAAATTTATTCATATCTAATCCGCTTCTTAAAGCCAACTTTCTCATTTTCTCGGCATGTATCTTTTCGGCCAATGATGTTGTTGAAAATACTTTTTGAATAGCTTTATTTTTAGATGCTTTTCCAAATAAACTATATCTATTTGCAGCATTTGATTCACCTTGAAATATTGAATATAAAACTTCTTCTAATGTTTTAGCAGCCATAAATTATACCTCCAAAATATATTAAAATAAAATGTTTTTTAATAACGTTAACTATATGATATCAATTTGTAAAAAAAAATCAAACTATTTTTTTAAAAACTATTAAAATATATAAACATAATTATATAGACTAAATTTTTTTTTATATTATAATAAAAAAATATATATTATTTACGGTATATAAGTATGGACAGGAAAATTATAACTATTAGCAGACAATATGGAAGCGGCGGAAGATATATAGGGGAAATGCTGGCTAAAAAATTAAACATTAATTTCTATGATAAGGAATTAATAGAAGTTGTAGCAGAAAAAACAGGAATAAATAAAGAATATCTTGAATCAAAAGAAGAAAAATTCACAAATGATAATCTTTTCTTCAGTGCATTCCATAAAGAACATTTTTCAAGCCCTTTTTCTTCTAAAATTACATATTCTACATTAGATAGAATGTTTGAAATTCAAAGCGAAGTAATAAGAAACATAGCA
>NZ_CALXRN010000215.1 GCF_944390595.1 uncultured Brachyspira sp.
AATTTCTTTATTTTTGTTTTACCATATTTATATTTCTTACGTATTTCCATTACTTTGTTAATAATCTTTTTATTTTTAACTTTATTAGGACTATTTTTAGGTTTTCTGCTCTTATTTTCTATTATGCCTTTTTCTTCTAATTTATTCTTCCAATAGTAATAACTTCTAATACTAATATTAAATTTGAGAGCCTGAACTTTTTTATTTTTAACTTTATTGATAATCTCTACTATCTTTTTTTTCTGATTTTTATTTTTTTGTTTCATAGGTATTCCTTTTTGTTTATTTGTGCTTATTTAAATTATAAGGAATACCTTCTTTTTTTAAAATAAAAGTGTGCAATATCTATGGCTCTTAAACAATGTAATTTTATTTTTTATAATAAAAAATAAATATGGTATTGATTTTTATCAAAAATAGAATAAGAATTATATAAAAATAAAAAGTTATAGGTATAGAACAATGAAAAAAAAATTTATTAATGATTTTAATAGTTTCAGTATTAGCAATAGGATGTAAGGATAATGTAACAAACCCTATGGAATATATGGTTGAAAGAGGCAGCGATTGGACTAGCAGAGCTAATGTAAGAGCAAATGAAAAAATAGATTTCGGACCTATTTATATAGTTAATAACAAACATGTCTATGTAACTTCTGCTAAAATTATTCAGGTTGATAAAGCTGATTCTGTTACTAATGATATTCCTTCTGTTACTGAGAAAGATGAAAGAGGATATATATGAAGATGACAAGTATTATCTTGCTCCGCGTCCTAATTATGGCAATTATGAAGATATTGAAATTGAAATTGTTTATACAATAATTCATTAAAAAAAATACTATTCTTATTTAGAATTTTTTATGTGTTTTTATTAACTTTGAAACATATTTATAGTGTAAGATTATAATTATTTATTACAATATAGATAATAATACAGAATATATACTAAAAATCGTTTTATATACTACAAATTTATCATTATATATTTAAAAACAATAATAATTATATAAAAAAATTATAAACAAATTAATAAAAAAATTACAAAATATTATACATTTTTTATAAATAATATATATAATATTTCATTATTAAAATAATAATTGTTAGGAATAAATAATAATGACTATATTGGTATACTCTATGCCGTTTTTGCTTTATTTATGCTCAAGCATATTTAGTACGGTTTTAGTTATAAATGCATCTGTATCAGGTGCTAGTCCTTTTTTTGTATCATTGCTTGGGGTTTCTTATGGTATGGGTATGATGCTCACTGCCGGCACTTTCTCACGCATTAAAATACAAAAGAAATATTATACCAACTTAATATATGTTGAAGCAGTACTTCAGCTTATTATTGCCGTTGCTTGTTTGATATTTCTTCCGCCTGAAATGTCTTTATTTTATTCATTTTTATACGGATGCTGTGCTACTATATTTTTTGTATGCTTTCAATCATCATTAGATGTAGTATCAAAAGATTTGCCTGTTACATTAAGCGGGGCTTTATTTATATTTTCTTGGTCTTTGGGTTTTGCTGTTGGTCCTACAGTTACAGGGCTTATATATAAATTTGATTATAAATTAGGTTTTTACTTCGTTATAGTAGTAAGTGTAATAATGTTTATACTATTTTATCTTTCAAGACATTTGAGATTTAAGGCTAACAATAAAAAGATAAAATGGAATATACCTTTCATGCGTGCTCCTAGATATAAAGTGCATATAGGCTGGCTTGTAATATTTGTAGGTGCTATGGTTTTGCATACTTTAAGGTTTATGTTTCTTGATTATGGAATAAAAGTAATAGGTTTTTCTGAGGCGGATTCTTCTTTATTAGTTGGAAGTTTATCAGCTTTTATGGCTGTAGGTTCTTTATCATCTGCTTTTTGTTTGAGATTTTTGGAGAAAAAGAGAGTATTTACTATAGTAGGGCTTCTTACTCCTGCAGCTTTGCTTTTAATAACATTCACTAGGAATTTCTGGTTATTTTTGATAGCATTTATGTTTTTAGGTTTTGTAAGCGGTTTCGGTTATTTCTTTGGGCTTTATTATGCTTTGGCGGATCAGGATAATGCTCCTAGAAATGTTGCTGTTAATGAGGCTTTAACAGGTGTTGCTGCTTTATTCATACCTTTTATAATGGGTTATTTAGCTTCTAATTTCTCATATTTTGTGGGTTTTTTATTTATGATTAGCGTATCTTTAATATGCTACATTATAGCGATATATACTATGTGGCAGAAGAAAAGAAGAGCTTTGCTTAAAGAAAAATTTAACAAGATGATAGATGATATAGACAGTAAATATATAAACAAAACTATTTAATATATTAATTATTATTTTTATATTTATGAATTTAATTAGAAGTATAAATTTTTGACAAAATCATTATTTTATTATAATATTTACAATATATGATAAAAATATGGTTATTATATATGTATGAAAGTAAAAATAAATAATGAAGTTTTAAAATGGGCAAGAGAAAGCGTTAATCTATCAATTGATGAAGTTATTGATAAAATTAAAATGAAAACTTTTACTAAAGATGATTTGGTGAAATTAGAAAATGGTGAACAATTGCCTGATTTAAATCTTGCAAAGAAGTTAGCTAAATTATACGGTATTTCATTTGCCGTTTTATATATGACATCTATCCCAAAAAATATTCAGCCTAAAATTAATGATTTTAGGCAATTAGATAGTAAGCTATCAAGAAATGCTATATTTTTAATGAGAAAATTAATTAATCATCAAGAATGGGTTAAGAATTATTTAATTTCAAATAATTCAAAGGAACTAGATTTTGTTGGTATAATTTCCATAAATACTAAAGTGGAAGATGCTATATTTAAAATTCAGGATGCATTAAATATAAAAGTAAATTTTGATAAAGATAGTAAATATAATTTTGATAATATCAAAGAATTATTAGAAAATAATAATATTTTTGTATCTGTTGGTAATTCTTATAATTTTAATTATCATTCTTTTGTAGAAGTTAAAGAAATTAGAGGATTTGCTATAGCTGATAAAATAGCTCCATTTATATTCGTAAACTCTTCTGATACAGATAATGCCAAGTTATTTACTTTAATTCATGAATTAGTTCATATTTTTATAGGAGAAACAGGAATATCTGACATAGCATTTACTAATATAAATAAACAAAATAAAATAGAGAAATATTGTAATAAGGTGGCTTCTGAATTTTTACTACCTGAAAATATATTTAATGATTATTGGAGTAATTTTATTAGTGAAAATATAGAAGAAAAAATATCTTTTATTTCTTCAAAATTGCCTGTTAGTAAATTGTCTATTCTAGTAAAAGCAAAATATTTTGGATATGTAGAAGAAAATATATTTGATGAATTATTTAATAAATTTTCAAAAGTAAAATTTAAAAATAAAATATTGAGTGGACAGCCAGATCCTTATTATATAAAAAGAAATTTAAATACTAAAAAATTTAGTAATTATGTATTAGATGCTTATTATGATAACAACATTACTTTAAAAGATACTTGTAATTTATTGTCTATTAAGCCATATAAATTAGAAAAATATATTAAAAGGATACAATAAATGAAGTATCATTATTGTTTAGATAGTAATTTTTTTATAGAATCATGGAATGTTTATTATTCCCCTGATGTATTTATTGATTTTTGGGATAAATTAAAAGATATGGCAGAAAATAAAATATGTTATATTACCCAAGAAGTTTTTGAAGAACTAGTATCCGGAGATAATAATAAAGAAGATTTATTAAAAGAATATATAAAAAATAATAAAAAAATATTTGTATATGAATACAATGAAGAAATAGAGATTATATTTATTGGATTAATAGAAGATCCTGATATTGTTAAATTGCTAGATAATAAGAATAATAAAAACGGGGCTGATGTATTGATATTAGCTTATGCTAAATATTTTGATTCAACAGTTGTAACTAGAGATAGTGCTTTAATAAATATTTGTAAAAAATATAACATTAGATATTTACTTCCACATAAGTTTATAAAAGAAAATAATATCAAATTTATAATACAGAAATGATATTCATAATTAACTATCAAAATAAATTATATAAAATGAAAAAATTAAACCTTATATAGTTACTATATTTAATACTATATAACAATAAAAAATCAATGAATAACATATTGAATAAAATCAAAAATATAATATAGTTTTTAATCATTAAAATTAAATATTAGAGGAATTATCATGAAAGTTTTTATTAGTGCGGATATCGAAGGAATTACTACAACTACACAATGGCCTGATACAGATGCAGGAAGTTTAACTTATAAAGAGCATACGCTTCAAATGACTAAAGAAGTTAAAGCAGCATGTGAGGGAGCTATTGATGCAGGAGCAAAAGAAATATTTGTAAAAGATGCCCATGATTCTGCTATGAATATAGATCAAACTGCTTTGCCTGAATGCGTGAAAATACATAGAAGATGGAGCGGAGATCCTTATTCTATGGTAGAAGGTATTGATGAGAGCTTTGATGCTGTAATGTTTATAGGATATCATAATGCTGCTTCTATTGGAAATAATCCGCTTTCACATACTATGAATACTAGAAATGTTTATGTGAAGCTTAATGATGTACTTGCAAGTGAGTTTATGTTTTTTAGTTATGCGGCAGCTTATAGAAAAGTGCCTACTGTGTTTTTATCCGGAGATAAGGGTTTATGTGAAATTGCACAAAATATGCAGCCTAATCATCCTAATTTAATAACACTGCCTGTAAAAGAAGGTATAGGTTATTCTACTATAAATTATTCTCCTAATTTAATGGTTAAAATGATTAAGGAGAAGACTAAAGAGGCATTAAGTCAGGATTTTAAAGGTAAAATATTAAAACTTCCTAATCATTTTAAATTGGAGGTTTGTTATAAGGAACATGGCTATGCTCATAAGGTGTCATTCTATCCAAATGCCAAAAAAATTAATGATACTACAGTAATTTTTGAAAATAATGACTATTATGAGGTATTGATAGCCTTGAAATTTATATTATAAAATTCTATAATATAAGAGTCCGATAACTTATAAAAGCCCCCTTAAAAATTACTATGTTTTTAAGGGGGCTTTTTTATCGTAATCAATTTTTTATAAATGGAAATTATTATGTCAGAAATTTGGGATATTTATGATAGAAATAAAAATAAAACGGGCAGATTTCATAAAAGAGGACTTCCTCTGAATAAAGATGATTATCATATAATTATACATGCTTGGGTAGTTAATAGTAATGATGAGGTTATAATCACTAAAAGACATGAAAGCAAGAGAATATGCCCTAATATGTGGGAATGTACAGAAGGTTCAATACTTGCAGGAGAAAGCAGTGTTGAAGGAGCGGTAAGAGAACTTGAAGAAGAAATAGGTTTATCATTTAAAAAAGAGGAAGCTGTATTTTTAACTTCTTTTGTGCTTGAGGAATCAAATACAATAGTAGATTCTTTTATGTTTAGAAGAGATGTAAAAATAGAAGATTTAGTATTGCAGGAAAATGAAGTAAGCGATGTGCTTATTGTAAATAGAGAAAAATATTTAGAAATGTGTAAAAAAGGAGATATAATTTCTTCTATAAGATATTTTTATGATATTTATGATAAATAAATTAGGAAATAAAATGAAAGTATTAATAATAACAGTAGGTGCTCAAGGAAGCGGAAAAACTTATTCCATAAAACAAGCTAATCTTGAACATTATAGTGTAAGTTCTGACAATTTAAGAATATTATATTCCGGACTTTTCCCAGACGGACATAACGGACTTTCTATATGCGAAAAGGATAATTCATATATTTGGAATAATTTGATATTAAGCATACTAGAAAACAGATTTAAATTAGGACAATTCACAATACTTGACAGTACAGGACTTTTTAATCTTAATAGTATTACAGAACTTGCTAAAAAATACGGATACAGAATAACTGCTGTTTTATTTGATAATTTATCATTAAAAGAATGTATTGAAAATGTGAGAAAAAGAGAAATAGGAAATAATATTTATGAAGAAGTTATAAAAGACTTTTTTATGCGTATGAAAGATTTTAAATTAAGCGGTGCTAATATTTACAGGGCATCTGATTATAACAGCGCAATTGATGCATTACTTGAAGCAAGCAAATGGGATAGTTTTTATTTAAATGAAACAGAGTTTGAGAAGTATGATAATATAAAAGTCATACCTGATTTGCATGGCGAATATGATGTATTTAAAATATTTTTAGAAAAAGAGAATTATTTTCAGGATAAAAAAACAGCTTATATATTTGTAGGCGATTTAATAGACAGAGGAGCAAAATCTAAAGAATTGATTGATTATTTTCTTAATAATGATATACCAAATAATGTTTATTTTACAGAAGGCAATCATGATGTAAGTTTGAATTTCTTTGCCAATGATATAAAAATTACGAATCAGGAATTTTATCAAACAACATACAAAGAAATAAAAAAAGCATTTTCTGTAAATAAGCAATCAGAAAAAGATAATATTGAAGAAAAAATATTAAATGAATTGAATAATTATAAAAAGAAAATAAGAAATTTTTATAAGAAATTCAGACTTTATTATTTTTTCACTTTTAAAGGAAAGAAATTTTTTATTAATCATTCCGGCATAGATAAGATGTATGAGCATATTCCCGCCTCTCTTTTGAATGGCATTGTAACTTACGGATATAAAGAAGATGAAGACGATTATAAATCTTATATAGAAGTTGGAAAACAATTTCAAAAAAATCATCCTGATATTATACAGATATTCGGACATAGAAATGTACTTCAGGATGAATTGGAAGATAATTTATGCAAAATTAATGATAATGCTTATTGTATAGAAAACTCTGTTGAATACGGGGAAGATTTGATTATTCTCAATTTAAAAGATTTATCTATTGAGAGTTATAAGAATAATAAAGAAATAAAAAATTTATTCAATAAAGAAAATGAAGAAAGCGAACTTGTACGTTATAAACATTATGATACAGTTTATTCCACTAATTTTTCAGATAGGGTATTCTATAAAAGATTATGGAATGAACAGACAATAAAGGCTAGGGGATTGTACAGATACAATGGAACAAATGAAATTGCAGTAAGAAGCTATGATAAATTCTTTAATTATGATGAGGTTAAAGAAACAAAATTAAAAAGTTTGCAGAAAAATATAAAGTTTCCTTTAAGTGTATACCAAAAATATAATGGGTATTTATTTTTGGTATTCTTGGATAAAACAAAAGATGAATTAATATTTGCAACTAAAAGCTCAATTAATACTAAAATGACTGCTTGGGCAGAGGAATTATTAACGGATGAAAATAAAAACTTTATAAAAGAATACTGCAGAAAGAATAATACTACATTTGTATTTGAATGCATACATTTAAAAGATTCAGCACATCCTATTGTATATGATAAATCATTTTTAATTTTGCTTGATATAATTTATAATGAAGAGAACTTTAGAAAACTCTCTTATGAGGAATTATCAAGTAAGGAAATAACAGAACAATTTAAAGTGAAAGAAAGAATAGAAATATTTGAAAAGCCTAATGATAATATTTCAAAAGATGATTACGATAAGTATGTAGAAAAAATGCTTCATAAATACGTTGATGATTTTTCAATAGACTATGAAGGCGTAGTATTTGAAGATGATGCCGGATTTATGGTAAAGGTAAAATGTCCTTTTTATATTATTAAAAAAGCATTAAGGGCACAATCAATGCGTTTAAATAGATTAAGCCATTTTTTAAATATTCATTATCCTAATCAATATGTTCATTTTGTAGGTAATAAAATATTTAATAGATATAAAAGAGAAAATAAATTAAAAGAATGGAGAAACCTTACAGCTGATGATGTATTAAAAGTATATAATGAAGTTTTAAATGAGCTTGTAAATTAATTATTTTAGTTTATAAATGTAAATTAGACAAATGGACATAAGTGCAAATTTATTTGCTGATTATAAGCGTATGCGAACTTAACAATAATAAGTATATTAGTAAGCTAAAAATAAAAATTGCGGGTACCAGATATTCGTAAGAATATCTGGGCTTATGAACGAGCAATTTTTATTAGCAATAAAAAGTAAGCTGAAGCCAGCCATAAATTTATTTGTTGATTGTGGTGTAGGGAAACATAACAATAAACAGTGAGCCGAAGCTAGCCCTAAAGGGTACATACGTGCAAATAAATTTATTTATTTGCTGATTATAAGCGTAGGCGAACTTAACAATAATAAGTAATATTAGTAAGCTAAAAATTGCGAGTACCAAATATTCGTAAGAATATCTGGGCTTATGAACGAGCAATTTTTATTAGCAATAAAAAGTAAGCTTAAGTCAGCCATAAATTTATTTGTTGATTGTGGTGTAGGGGAACATAACAATAAACAGTGAGCCGAAGCTAGCAAATAAATTTATTTATTTGCTGATTATAAGCGTAGGCGAACATAATAATAATAGGAGTAAAGAATGAACAAACTAAAAATAGTAGTACTTGACGGATTTATATTAAATCCCGGAGATATATCTTGGGGTGAAATAGAAAGCATATCCGATTTAAAAGTTTATGACAGAGTTGATTATGACAATGTAAAAGACGTTGCTTATGATGCTTGGGGCATATTAAACAGCAAAGTAAAGTTCGATAAAAAATTAATGCAGTCTCTTCCGAACTTAAAATATATAGGAATGCTTGCAACAGGATATAATATGATAGATATTGAAGCTGCAAAAGAATTAGGTATTACGGTTACTAATGTAAGAGGATACGGCCCTCAGTCTGTAGCACAGCTTGTAATGGCTTTTGTATTGTCTTTATCTTTTAGGGTAGTTGATCATAATAATCAAGTTCATAATGGGGATTGGGTAAAATGCAAAGATTATTCATTCAGCAGTTATCCTTTAATTGAACTTGAGAATAAAACTATGGGCATATTCGGTTTCGGAGATATAGGAAGAGAAGTTGCTAAAATGGCTATTGGAATGGGTATGAAGGTGTTAGTTTATTCAAGAAGTAAAAAAGAAGGTTTTGAAAATGCTTCAAGCCTAGAAGAACTTTTTGAGAGATCCGATTTTCTTTCCCTCAATGCTCCGCTTAATAAAGAAACAGAAAACATAGTCAATAAAAACTTGCTTTCAAAAATGAAAAAAACTGCATTTTTAATCAACACTTCGAGGGGAGGTGTTATAGTAGAAAAAGATTTAGCGGATGCTTTAAATAACGGAGTTATAGCAGGTGCTGGTTTAGATGTGCTTTCAAAAGAGCCTCCGACTGCTGATAATCCCCTTCTTACTGCTAAAAACTGCTACATTACTCCTCATTTTGCAGGAAATACTTTCGAGGCTAGGACTAGGCTTATGCATAAAGTTTATGAAAATATAAAGGCTTTTTTAGATGGAAATCCTACAAATGTTTTAACTAAATAAAATTTTTTTTCGTATAAATAAAAGTGCTTGTAATAAAAAACAGGCACTTTTTTTATTTAACGCACGGTTAATATATTCAGTTTATAATTTAATGCTTTTATTAATTTATCTATAATAAAAATAAATTATACGTGCGGGAATAATAGTTAACAATCTAAAAAACACTAGGGCGGGGCAGAAATATCTATTTAAGCATTAAAGAAATTTAAAACAAAAATGACTAATTAGAATTATAAAAAATAATGGGTGGGGTATGTAAATAAATTTTTTAGTACAAATGTATAATTGTATATTAATAATCTGATAGATAATTTCTAATTTTATCTCTTATTAATTTTATCGGTATAATCCATAAAATAAAATTAATAATCTTATCAATTTTTCTCTCTAAGCAATTTCTATCATATTGATTAAACCTATCCATAAAATATATTGGATCTTCTCTAAACCATGAAGTCATAGATAAATATTTCCAACCTTGCAGTAATAAACTATTTTTTTCTTTTGGAGCTGGAATACTATTATGGGATGTTTCAAATATTTTTCCGCATGAAAAATGAGCTATATATACATCGCAACTTTCTTCTTTTAGCCATGATGCCATTGGAACATTATACTTATGATCTAGAAATTTTATTTTATCTTTTTTTATAAAATAACAAAAAATAGCCTCTTCATATAATTTAATATTATTGTTTATACACATCTCAACATAATTATTTATATCTTCCTCTTTCATAGCATTTCTTAATGATTGTAAATTCATACACATAAAACCAGTGCAAAAAGGCATATGAGTTTTTTTGTATTCCATTTTTAGATTTTTAAAATATTTTATATTTTCATTTTCATTTTTTATTTTATTTTTATAGAATTCATCAGGTGATTTAACATTAAAAAATTTATATGCTTCTTTTCTATAATCTTTAATGTCAATATCATAATCAGCAGCAATAATATAATAATCTTCTAAATTTGAATAATATATTTCACTAATGTTTTTTAATACTATTTGATCAACATCTAAAAATATAACCTTATTTAAATGAATTAATAAATGTATAATTTCTAGTTTTAGGTAAATATTATACCCCCAAAATGATTGTATTCCAAATTCTTTAGCCCATTTTTTATATTTCTCAATTCTATTTACATCTGGAGTATAAAAGTCTATATCAAAGTTTTTTATTTCTTTTAATTGAATTAATTTATTTTTATCATTATCTAACATATTATCAGTTATTATATGAAAATGAAACTCATCTTCTTTATTTGAATTAACTAATATAGAAGTTATTAATATTCCTAAATTTATAGCAAATACATGTCCATTTGATACCATACATATATTAATCTTTTCTTTCATAATATTTCCTCACTATAAAGTGCAAAATATATAATCCCTATTAAAGAAAATAGGTAAATGTAAAAAGTCTTTTTCAAGATAAATACTAAAGGTTTAATTTGATTTAACTTACACCACTTGACTTGACTTGACTTGACTTGACTTGACTTGACTTGACTTGACTTGACTTGACTTGAGAATTAAGTCTTAAATTATTAAAGTTATAATTATTCATATTTAGTATTATATTATATTTTTGTTAT
>NZ_CALXRN010000216.1 GCF_944390595.1 uncultured Brachyspira sp.
GTGCGGTGCGGTGCGGTGCGGTGCGGTGCGGTGCGGTGCGGTGCGGTGCGGTTACCGGCATAATATTATTCTCCAATATAATCTTATTTTCGATATATTATTATAATTTATAATTAATGTCAAATACATATATTTTCTTTTATTAAAATATTATAAATATGATATAACTTACTTTTCATTTTTGATATTATATAATAATTAACATTCATGAAAAATAAATAATAACTATTCAATAAAAAAATATTTGTATTATAATATTTGAATCAATTTATGGATATTTTGTATGGTTAATTTACTTCTTGCTATTATATATTTATCTTTTATAAGTTTAGGACTTCCGGATGCGCTTCTCGGTTCAGCTTGGCCTACTATGCATAAAGAATTGAATGTGCCAATTTCCTATGCAGGCATAGTATCAATGATCATATCAGCAGGTACTATAATTTCTAGTTTGCAAAGCGACAGACTTACTAAAAAATTTGGTACAGGAAAAATAACTGCATTCAGTGTAGCAATGACGGCTATAGCACTTTTTGGATTTTCTATTACTCATTCATATATATTTTTATGTGTTTGGGCTATACCTTATGGATTAGGTGCAGGAAGTGTAGATGCTTCTTTAAATAATTATGTAGCACTTCATTATGAAAGCAAACATATGAACTGGCTTCATTGTATGTGGGGAATAGGTGCAACAATAGGACCATATATAATGGGATATGCACTTACTAATAATAATTGGAATGCAGGATACAGATATATATCAATAATGCAGATTGTACTCACTGCTATTTTATTTTTGAGCCTTTCTCTATGGAAGAAAAATGATGAAGAAAATAAAGAAAAAATAAGTACAAAAGTTTTAAGCTTAAAAGAAATAATAAAAATACCCGGTGCTAGAGAAATTATGATCTGCTTTTTTTGTTATTGTGCACTTGAAGCTACAACAGGATTATGGGCAAGCAGTTATTTAAATATATACAAAGGAGTGGATATAAAAACTGCGGCTTCATTTGGAAGTTTATTTTATATAGGCATCACCGTAGGAAGAGCTATATCTGGATTTATAACAATGAAATTAAATGATAATCAAATGATAGTTTTAGGCGAGTCATTAATTTTGATAGGCATAATATTAATGATTATTCCAGCTGTAAATATTGTATCTTTAATAGGTTTTATAATTATAGGTTTAGGCTGTGCTCCAATATATCCTTCCATAATACATTCAACTCCAAGTAATTTTGGTGTAGAAAATTCTCAGGCTATAATAGGAGTACAAATGGCTAGTGCTTATATAGGTACTCTTGCAATGCCTCCATTATTCGGATATATTGCAAATCATATATCAATATCATTATTACCATTTTATTTGATAATAATTTTAGTTCTCATGTTTATCATGCATAAATTAATGATAAAAAATACTATAAAAAATAAAAATATAGATGCATAATAAAAAATTATGCATCTATATTTTTACAATATTATAAATATTAAATCAATGTTCGCATCCGCAATTGCAATTCGTTACTTTAATATCGCAGGCTTCTGTATTAACATTTATATTTTCCTGTTTTTCACCTAAGGGATAAAGCAGTCTCAATGCATTTAATACCACTATCATAGTAACGCCTGTATCAGCAAATATAGCAAGCCACATAGAAGCAAGTCCTAAAGCTCCTAAAATAATAGCAGCAAATTTTATTACCAATGCTAAAAGTATATTTTGCAAAACTACAATATGATTCTTTTTAGCAAGTTTTATAGCAAGGGATACTTTTGAAGGCTTATCATCCATAATAACAACATCAGCATTTTCTATAGCAGCATCAGAACCAAGTCCTCCCATAGCAATACCAATATCAGCACGTGCCAAAGAAGGAGCATCATTTATACCATCGCCTACAAATATTGAAGCCTTAGAATCTTTCATCATTTCTTCTAGTACGCTTACTTTATCTTCAGGCAAACAGCCTCCTTTGAATGATTGTATATTCATCTCTTTTGCAAATACTTCTACTCTGTCAACATTATCGCCGCTTATCAATGCAGTTTTTATATTCATCGAATTCAATAAATCAATAGCTTCTTTAGTATCATCTTTCACGCTATCATCAATAAAGAATCCGCCGGCATATTTTGAATCTATGGCTATATGAACATTGATATTTTCTTTAACTTCTGATATTTCAACATTATTTTGTTTTAATAAATCTACTCCTCCAATCAATATATTTTTATTTTCAACTATTGATGAAGCACCTTTTCCGCTTATATCTTTATGACTTGAAATTAAACTGTCATTTATAACACCACTATGATGATTTTTATAATGCTCAACTATTGATACTGCAATCGGATGAGAAGAACCTGTCTCAGCATAAGCAGCGTATTTAAGTAAAGTTTCATTATCATATAAACCTGTATTATGTATATCTCTTATAGAAAATTCTCCTTTCGTAAGAGTTCCTGTTTTGTCAAAAATAACCTTATCAGCTTTGGCAAGCAAATCCAAAAATACTCCGCCTTTAACCATTATACCAAATTTAGAAGCTCTTCCTATAGAAGCAAAATATGTTAATGGAATTCCAACCATAAAAGCACAAGGACAAGAAACAACTAACAGAGTTAAAGAACGTTTAAACCAATTATCAAAAACTTCAGTACCATATATTATAGTAGGTATTACAGTAAGGAAAATTGCTCCAAATACCACAATAGGAGTATATATACCTGCAAATCTGCTTATAAACTGCTCAATATTAGCTTTTCTGTTCTGTGAGTCCTGAACTAATTTCAATATTTTAGCGATAGATGATTCTCCGTAAGCTCTTATAACTTTTGCCTTTATAGTGTTATCTCCATTTATAGTTCCTGCTAAAATTTCATCATTAACTTTAACACTTCTAGGCATACTCTCACCTGTTAAAGCCTTAGTATCAATCCAGCTTTCTCCTTCATATATAATAGAATCAAGAGGCACTTTCTCAAACGGATTTATTATTATACTATCATTGACATGTACTTCGGATATATCAACTTTTTCAACATTTCCATTCTCTCTTATAATATTTGCTGAATCTGGTCTTATTGCCATTAGTGCGGCTATTGTACGTTTAGATTTATCAACTGCCATATCTTCAAAGTACTCTCCTACTCTATAAAACATTAGTACGGCTAATGCTTCAGGAAGTTCATGAAGTATAATAGCTCCCACTGTAGCAATACTCATAAGAAAACTTTCACGCATGAACTTTCCTTTAATAAAATCTAAAGCAGCATTTTTAAATACTTCTCTTCCTAAAATTAAATATGGTATAAAGAAAATAATATACTCTATAATACCATGTATGCTTTTATGCAAACTGTATAATAATACTAATACTATAAGT
>NZ_CALXRN010000217.1 GCF_944390595.1 uncultured Brachyspira sp.
ATGATGGTGAATTAAAAAGTATTGTAGGAGGCTGGCTTTTATCAATAGATAATAGAACAGAAGAAGATTATTTAGTTCCATTAGATGAAATAACTTTAGCTGATACATCTTTTTACATCTATGCTGATGGGGTGCATTTTGTATGGCCTATATATACTATAACTCCTTATATTTTAGGTGAGACAGAAATAGTTTTGAGCTTTAATCAAATTAGACCATTCATAAAAGATGAATATTTATATATATTAGAATAATATTATAAACATTTAAATGAATTATCAGAGATTTTCAATTTCTGCAGTTTCCTTATTTGCTTTATTGTATAATAATAATTGCTATAATCTTTTAATTCATAATAGCAAATAGATAAGCAGCATAAGGTATTTATAAAAGGTTCTTTTGATATATTTATCTGGGCATTAAAATTTTCTATAGCATTAAAATAATCTTTTACTGACATATATGAAAGTCCAAGATAGTAATATATATCAATATCTTTTTTATTTGCTTCTTTTGCTTCTATAAGATTTTTTAAAGCATCTTTATATTTAAATATTCTGTAATATGATATTCCAAGCCATAGCTTTGAATAATAATCATTGTTATTTAATTCTATTGATTTTTCTAAATATTCTATAGATTCTTTATATTTGCCTAATTTATTTAAGCATATCCCTGTTAATTTTAGATTTTCAGAATCCTCGCTATTTATATTTAAAGCATTAAAAAAATATTTCAATGCTTTTTGATATTCAAATAAATTATAATAAGAAGAAGCAATCCATCTATGTATATTATGATTAGCAGGGGATAATTCCAATGCCATTTTTAGATATTTTATTGCATTATAATATTGTCCTAAATTATTATAAGAAGCTCCTAAATAGAAAAAATAATAATAATGTATGTCTGTTTTATTTTTTATAGCTATATTAAATGCTTCTTCAAAATATTTAATAGCTTCTTCATATTTTTCAAGCATATATAAAGAAATTCCTGCTCTGAAATAGTATTTTGAATTTTCTTCTATTTCTATTAATTTTATATATACTTCAAAAAGGCTTTGATAGTCTTTATTTTGATAAAATTCTTCTGCTTTATCTAAATAGTATTCTTTATCCATATTATTTGTATTTTTAATTATACAAAACTGCGTTAAATTGTCAAAATATTTTTACTATACTAATTAAAAATTAAACCTTTATATTCCGAATATATAAATACATATAAAAATTTATTATTAGAAGAATAATATGGCTATAATAGAATTTAACATACCAACAAAAATAACATTCGGAGTCGATTCTCTTGATTGTTTGGCTGAAACAGTAAAAAAATACGGCGGAAGAACTGTATTAGTTACAGATGGAGGTTCATTCAATCAAACAGGATTAGTAGATCAAATAATTAATAAATTAAATGATAATTTTATTAATGTAATGGTCTATTCTGAGATAAATTCAACAAGTACAAGCGATGCTGCTGATATTATCGCTAATTTAGTAAGATATAGTAAAGCAGAATCAATAGTAGCTGTTGGAGGTTTTAAAATACAAAATACGGCTAAAGGTGCTGCTGTAGTTGTAACTAATAGCGGAGAGGCCTCAGATTATATTAATGGACAGCCGGTATATCATAAACCTCTGCCTGTTATAGCTATACCCACAATTTTGGGTTCTTTATCAGAAATATCTACTGGTATGTGTTTGTATGATAAATATGATGAGGTTAATAAGCAGAACAATGAACCTAATGTATACACTACAAATTGTATAATAGACCCTAGTCTTTATGCTACTGTTCCTGTAAAATATACTATAAGCAGTGCATTATCTGTATTTGCTTTATCTTTTGATATATATATGAGCAGTACGCTTACAGGAATAACAGAACCTTTAATAATTCATTCAATGAAAACAAGTATGCATGGTTTGAATAAGCTTATAACAGATAGCAATAATATAGATAATATAAGTATTTTAGCCAATGCTAATATGTTATGCGGAGTATCTGCTTGTCATAGTAATTTGGGAGCTATAAGAGCTTTATCTATAGCAGTTAATAGTGTTTATGCTGTTAATAAATCAATGATATGTTCAATACTGCTTCCTCATATAATGGAATATTATATTACAGTTGCTGCAGATAAATATACTGTATTAGCAAGCTTTATAGAAGGCATAGATCCTGAAATGACACCTTTTGAGATAGCCAGCCAAAGTGCTCAGTATATAAAGAAATTTTTGCATAATATTAATTTGCCTACAAGATTAAACGAAATAAATGTTGATAGAAGCAAATTTGATAAAGTTGCAGATTTGGCATTACAATATCAAGGTATGGATAAGCTTCCTAGAGCAATGAATCATGATTCTATTATGACTATATTAGAACAGGCATATTAATTTTCGCTTTTTGGGGCATATTTATAAGGATTCTTATGTAATGCATCTATGAGCTTTTTGTTAGGCTTGTAATCTGTTATACTAGGAAGAGTTTTATAAGGCAAAAGAGGGGAGTTATAGCTTTCTGCATATTTATTATATGCTAAGCATAATAAATGCTCTAGATTTATAGTATCAAGCAGATTATAATGTATAAGCGAATCTATTGCTGTTTCGTCTTTAGTATCTAAATAATAATTCCATAATAAAACGGCAGTATACCCTGTGACACCTTCCATGTCATCTCCGCGGGAAATTCCAATATCTTGTTCTATTTTTTTTAATCCGCCCGTATATCCTAAATCTTTAAGTAAAAAGCGTAAATCTATTTGGGCACATTTAATTGTTGTGGCAAAGTATCTTTCTAAAAATGGTATATCAAAACAAGAACCATTAAATGTTACAACTATAGAATAATTTTTTATATAATCTAAAAAATCATTCTCATTTCTTCCATGTACAAATACTTTTACTTCTTTTCCGTCATAGCATCCTATAACTGTAATACTTGCTTTAGAAGGCTTTATGCCTGTTGTTTCTATGTCTAAAAATACAGTTTTATCCATAAAGAATGGATATAATCTATATAATATAGGGGCAGGAAATCTTTTTAAAAAATAGCTATAGTTTTTAGATTTATAATTGTAAATAGATCTAGGCAATTCTTCTTTTAAAGCATCTCTAATACTTTTAGGCATTGCATAATAATCTATATTTTGTAATGTATCTTCCCAGTCTACAGCACCTTCTTCCCATAATAAACTTTCTTTTTTTGGGCCAATTCCTTCTATATGCTGATATGTTCTTTTTAATAAATCCACATAATTACCCTTAATGTTTTTACTTTATTTATCCTATTATTTTCTTTTCCATTTAACACCTTGCGGAGTATCCATTATCTCTATTCCCATAGATAATAGTTCATTTCTTATCTCATCAGCTTTTTGATAATTTTTTTCTTTTTTAGCAAGTGTGCGTTCTTCTATTAATTTATTTATTTTATCTTCATCTTCATTTTTATTATCATTCATTTTAAAACAATTTATTATATTATTTACTCTCTCTATAAATTTTAATATATTATCTCTAGTATCATTGTTTATAGAGTCAAAAGATGTATTTACAGTTTTCACAAGAGTAAATAACACACCTAATGCTTCAGATATATTCAAATCATTATAAATAGATTCTGAAAACTTTTCATTAGCATTTTCTACTTCTTTTAATACATTATCATTAATTTCATTTGACTGAGTATTATTTATATCTTTTAATCTGAATACTAAATCATTAACTCTGTCAATAGCACTTTGCGATTGTTTAATACCTTCTATTGTGAAATTTAATTGTTTTCTATAATGAGAGTTTATAAGCGAATACCTTATAGCCTCCGGAGAAAGTCCTTTATCAAGCAAATCTCTTAAAGTATAGAAATTTCCTTTAGATTTAGACATCTTTTCACCATCAACTATTAAATGTTCACAGTGAAGCCAATAATTAACAAATTTTTCATTAAAAGCAGCTTCATTTTGTGCAATTTCATTTTCATGATGAGGGAATTTATTATCAACCCCTCCTGTATGTATATCAAAATGTTTTCCCAAATATTTGCAGCTCATGGCAGAACATTCTATATGCCATCCAGGTCTTCCTTTACCAAAAGGAGAATCCCAATATACATCGCCGTCGCCTTCTGTATATGCCTTCCACAGTACAAAGTCGCTTGCATTTTCTTTGTCATACTCATCATTTAAAACACGTCCTGAAGCTCCTTCTAATAATTCCTGTTTATCTAAATTTGCAAGCTCTCCGTATTGAGGAAAAGTGCTTATTTTAAAATAAACAGAACCGTCAGCTTCATAAGTATGACCATTCTTTTTTAATAATTCTATAATATCAATCATTTCTTTTATATGATCTGTAGCGGCAGGATTAACAGTTGCTTTTTTTATACCTAATTTTTGTATATCTTCAAAAAAAGCCTCTTTATATTTTTTAGTATATTCATTTAATGAAATATGATTTTCTTTAGAATTTTTTATAGTTTTATCATCAACATCAGTTAAATTCATTATTAATTTAACATTGTATCCGTAATCTTCTAATACTCTTCTAAGCAAATCGCTGAAAACATAAGCTCTAAAGTTTCCTATATGTGCATAATTATATACCGTAGGTCCGCATGAATACATACCAACTTCATTAGAATTAATAGGTTTAAATACTTCTTTTTCTCTAGTTAATGAATTATAAAATATTATCTCTTTCATATATAAAATTATTCCTTAAAATATTATTAACATTGTACTTAAAAGACTTTATTTGTCAAGATTGAATATGTATTTTTTGTACATATAAAAAATGAAAATCCCTCTTAAATTAAGAGGGATTTTAAAATAAAATTATTTTCTAAATATAATACTTAATAATAAAAAAATTATATATTTTTATTTTTTCTTATTACAACAGTAGCCTGACTTTTATATTTAGATATTAAGCTTTTCAGGTCTTTTTTCTCCTTTTCTTCTGTTTTTGCCATTATTTAATTCCTCCTTGAATAATGAATAATGTTAGAAGTCGCCGTCTCTCCATACCTTAAAGTCAGGATAGTCCAGCTTTTGGGATTTATCTTCATACCATTTGCAAACAGCAGCTGACATGTTAATAACATAGAAGTTAAATTCAGTTTTCCATCCGTCATTTTTAAATTGTGCGAAAGATGGTATAAATTTATTGTAAATAGATTCATATATATTTTTTTGTTCTTTTTCTGTAGGTATATTATTGTCTTTTATTGCTATTCTTAATACTAAATGAATAGACATGCATGATAGGGTAGAGGTTACTTTACTGTATTCATTGAATATTTGATCATCACTGAAATTTGATGATAAAGTGTCCATCCACATTTTAATAATATTTCCAAGTGCTTCCAATTGTTCCGGTTTGGCATTTTTATCTGTAACTATTTTGGCATAATTTTCTGCTAATTGCATAAAAGTCATAGTTGAATTATCATCCGATATGGATATGTCGGCTACATCATCTATTTGCATAGATTGAACCATTGTCTTATAATCAGTTTGAGCATTAGCTTCAATGTTAATTAAAAAAATAAACATTACAGATAATAAAAGATAAAAATATTTTTTCATAATAAATATTCCATAATAATTTCGTCTATTTATTATCGTCATTAATCATTTTGTCAATACACTTTATTTTTATTTATGAAGTTATTAATTATAATTTTTTATTTTTATAGAAATAGTTTTATAAATTATTGATTTAATAAAAAATGTATTTTTACAATAATAGACATTGTATTTTTTGTTTTTTTAGTATATAGCAGCTTTATTTAATTAATTTTCTCAGAATCTAATTTTGCAATCCATTCAAACACTCTTTGAAGTATATTTTCACTGTCCATATCCTCAAAAAATATACCATTTACTAAATCATTATGATATATTTTTTTATTATGAAAGATAATGCATTGTGCTAAATTATTATTGAAACTGTTGATTTTATTAGAGAAATTAATAGCATTTTCTACTTCGCATACAGGATCAATTTCAGAATGTACGCATAATACTTTTGTTTTTTCTGTTCCATCAACATGCCAATAGGGGTTAGCCAATTCTCTGTTATAGTCTTGTTCAAATAATTTATCAAGCATAGGAGATATTCTTTTATTAGTGCATACATTTAAGTCTATAGGTCCACCTAAAGATACATATCCTTTGAATATATTTGAATCTATATTATACTTTTTATGCATTTCTTTATTATATACTAATAAAGCCCCTAAATGAGCACCGGCAGATGAACCCATTACTATTATATTTGAATAATCAATATTTTTTTCTTTTAACGCACTTAATCCTTTGCTGAATCCTTCAAATATATCATCTATTTGGCATGGATATTTATATTTTGGAGCCAATCTATAACCTAAAGAAATACAGTTAAAACCTTCTTTTGCTATACGTCTTCCTACAAATCTGTATAAATCTGCATTGCCTTCTTTCCAGCCTCCTCCATGTATATAAACTATTATATCTTTTGATAGTTCTGTTTTTTGCGGAAAATACAATATATACTGTCCTTTAAGTTTTCCGTATTTAATTTTTTCAGGTTTTATTTTTTTATCAGCTTTAAGAAAGTTTATTGCTATACTAGGATAAGTTAAATATTCACCTATCATATTTTTAGATCTTTTTTTCTCATCCATAATAGATTCCTTACAAAGAGTTATGTACTATAAATTATAGTAAAATAATATTCGTTTGTCAAAATATTAATTTATTTAAAAATAAAAATGCTGCAAGTATATTAAATACTGCAGCATTGACTTTTTATAAATATTATTTTTTATTCTTCTGTATTTTTTCTTTTTCTAGGAGAAGAAGGTTTTTTAACAGCTGTTCTTTTGGCTGTTTTTTCTTCTTCCTCATTTGTATCTTTTAATTGAAATTCTTTTTTAATAGGCTTAATAGGAGTATTAAATACTTCTTCTTTAACACTTTTTACCTCGCCCTCCTGATAAGCTGAAGGATCTTCAAGTTCATCAGTACCTCTTTTAGGATCTTTACCTGCATAAACTAACTTATCTTTAACTTTATCTAATTTAACTTCGCATATTCTTTCAATATCTTCTATGTCAAGAGATTCTTTTTCAAATAATTCTCTTGATAAAGCTTCAAATTTATCAGCATTTTCAGCTATTAATTTTTGAGTTCTTGCATATGCTTTCATTACAAATTTATGAACTTCTTCATCTATCTTCTGAGCTGTTTCTTCACTATAATCTTTATGTCTTGCAATCTCTTTTCCTAAGAAAATAGGCTGTTCTTTTTGTCCGAAAGATATAGGTCCAAGTTTGCTCATTCCCCATTCGCATACCATTCTTCTAGCAAGTTCTGTAACTCTTTCTATATCATTGGAAGCACCTGTAGTAACAGAATCTTCTCCGAATTTAAACTCTTCTGCAACACGTCCTCCAAGAAGCAAAGACATTTCATCAATAGCCTTTTTTCTTTGAAGAGTATATCTTCCGTCAGAAGGCAAAGTCCAAGTAGCACCTAAACTTCTTCCTCTAGGAACTATAGTTACCTTATGTAAGGCATCAGTATTTTGAAGAAGCACAGCCATTAAAGTGTGTCCTGCCTCATGGTATGCAGTATTAAGTTTTTCTTTTTCACTTATTAAAATGCTTCTTCTTTCAGGACCCATCATAACCTTATCGCGGGCCTCTTCAAAATCAGGAAGTTCAACTCTTGATTTATCATTTCTAGCAGCTATTAAAGCAGCTTCATTAACCATATTAGCAATATCCGCACCTGAAAAACCAGGAGTAGCTCTTGCTAAATGGTACAAATCTATAGAAGGATCATGCTGTATTTTAGAAACATGAACTTTAAATATTCCCTCTCTTCCTTTAACATCAGGCAAATCAACTACAACTTGTCTGTC
>NZ_CALXRN010000218.1 GCF_944390595.1 uncultured Brachyspira sp.
CCTTCATACTTATCTAAATAACCTCTTTTTTTAACATTCTTAATTCTTTCACTTTTTGTAAGAGGCTTTTTATCATAAGCGAGATGACATATTAAATCAAAATCATCTATATTTTCATCAATATGTTCATACTCTCTCAATGCTTCCAAAAATACTCCTCTTTTTGATAATTCCTCCAAAATTACAGATTTTCTTTTATCTCCATTCCAATCATGAAGAAAATTATCAAGTGTAGCATATTCTCCAAGTATATTCTTTTTTGTATAATCTATTAAACTTTCTGTTATAATTTTTCCGTTATTATCCAAGTACTGCACCCTTTCACTTAATATTTCAACTTCAACACCTTTTACTACTATCTTTTGTCTTTTTTGTTTTTCTTCTTTCTCATTATCATTAATTGATATTTCTACGTCATTGGTATCTTCTTCAGTATTAACATTTTCTTCAGCATTATCAATATTATCATCATCTTTTTTCAAATATTCGTCATGAATACTTAATGCCTCGCCGTCAAATTTAGGGTCAGCAAATAATCTGCTTACGTTCTTAAAATCCATTATAGTAAAATATTTCTTGCCGTAATCTTCTTTTATACGGGTTCCGCGTCCTATGATTTGTTTAAACTCTGTCATAGAATTAATATTATTATTTAATACTATAAGCTTACATGTTTTGCAGTCTACTCCGGTAGTTAAAAGCTTTGAAGTAGTAACTATAACAGGATATACACTATCAACTGCTATAAAAGAATCAAGCTGTTTCTTTCCTTCGCTGTCATCTCCTGTAATACGCATTATATATCTGCTGTCTTCTTTTACCAAATTAGTTTTATTATTGTTCTTGCAATATTCAGCATGCTCATTTATTAAAGCTCTTCTCATACGGTCTGCATGTTCTATATCATCACAGAATACTATAGTTTTAGCAAATCTGTCATTTTCTTCTATATATTCTATTATGCGTTTAGCTATTTCAATATCTCTTTCTTCAATTACAATGTTTTTATCAAAATCTTTTATATTATATTCTCTATCTTCTATTTCATTTCCGTCAATATCTGTTTGACCTTTATAAGGACGCCAGCCTTCCAAATCCGTATTAAGCCCTACCCTTATCACTTTAAATGGTGCAAGAAATCCGTCTTCTATTCCTTGTTTCAAACTATAAGTATAAATAGGCTCTCCGAAATAAGAAATACTTGAAACATCTTTGGTTTCTTTAGGTGTAGCTGTCATACCTATTTGAACGGCACTAGAAAAATATTCTAAAATTCTTCTCCATAATGAATCATCTTTAGCAGAGCCTCTATGACACTCATCAACTATGATCAAATCAAAAAAATATTCGCTAAACTCTCTGAAAATCTCTTTATCTTCATTTGTTATTAATTGCTGATAAAGAGATAAATAAATTTCATAAGAACTATCCATTTTTTTATTTTCAATTTTAGTCATTACCTTTTTAAATGGTTTAAAATCCTGACTCATAGTCTGATCGATCAATATATTTCTATCTGCTAAAAATAATATTTTCTTTGCTAAATTAGCTTCTCTAAATCTATGAATTATTTGAAAAGCAGTATAAGTTTTTCCTGTACCTGTTGCCATTACAAGAAGCATTCTTTTTTTACCTTCAGATGCAGCTTTAACAGTTCTATTTATTGCTATTCTTTGATAATATCTTGGACTATTCGCTCCCTGTCTATAATAATAAGGTGTTGTAATTATTCTTTCTTTTTCATCATCTATATTGGAATCTTGTTTATATCTATTCCATAATACTTCAGGACTAGGAAAATCATATAAAGAAATTTCTCTCTCTTCACCAGTTAACATATTATGTTCCAAAAAACCAGAACCATTTGAGCTGTATACAAAAGGCAAATCAAGCATTTCAGCATAATTAATACCCTGCTGAATTCCATCTCCCAAACTATGTTTATCACTTTTAGCTTCAATTATAGCCAATGGTATATTTGACTTATAAGATAATAAATAATCTGCTCTTTTAGGTTTATCCCTTACAACATCTTTACCCTTCAATATAAAACGCCCGTCAGTAAATGCATACTCATAATTTATTTGACTATCTTTCCACCCTGATTTTTTAATTGATGGTGTTATTATTTTCTGTTTTATATCTTCTTCTGTCATATTACAGACTCCAAAACAAATATTATTTACATTATATAAGAAAATATAATTTTTACCATATTTTTTTATATTATAATTACACAATCCCACAAATTTAACTAACATTTTATAATTTATGCAACAAAAAAGGCTTCTCATAACATTATGAAAAGCCTTTCATTTTATTATAAACTTTTATTATGGTATCACATAACCTGATTCTTCTTCTCCATACATATCTCTGTATTGAACTCTTATATTCAATGCTCTAAACTGACCTGACTGAGATATATTTCTAAAACTATTATAATATATGAAATATCTTCCAAAATCAATATTCTTCATTTTGTCAAGTTCGCCTCTATAATCTATAGATAAGTCAGCATTTATAATATAACCATAAGTATTCTGAGTCATCAAATCCAAGAAGTAATTAAACTTATTAGTACCAATATATACTTGATTCAATGATACAGCATTATTCTTAGCAAAACTTGCAATATCTCTAAAATTCATCATGTCAAATACTCTGTCATCCGGATTGCTTACAGTAAAATGTATAATAGCAGTTTTCTTAAAGCTATTTCCAGCAAGCCTTATAGCCTCATAATAAGCATCATCTAAAGCAGATATACCGCCTGTAAAATGGAAAGCATTAGCATTTTCAAGTATTCTCAAATTTCTAGCATCATAATTATCAGCCTTATAAACTTGATCATTATAATGTATAACAAGAACTTCATCATTATTAGTTAAGCTTCTAGTAAAGTTGCTAATCTCTTCTTTAATTCTTGATTCATAAGGTCTTGCAGCTTCGCTGTCTTCTATTAAATATATAAATCTATACTCATGAAGTTCAGGAGCATCATATAATCCAACCTTCAAATCAACTGTTCCATTTTCTTTTACATAGAAATTCTCAGCTGTTAATCCAACTACAGGATTAGTAAGTCTATCTCTTACTGTAACAGAAGCTACAACAACAGGGAATTTATTTAGATATTCTCTATCTACAAATACATCTAAATTGGCATAATACTCTTCTTTTCTTGTATAAACATCTACTCTTCCGGACATAAAATCTGTAAGATATATATCCCCATTAGGTCCTTCAGATACAGAAGTAGGTGTAACTGTGTATCTCTCAGAATTATTAAACAATGTAAAATTCTTAGAATTTACATCATAATAAAAAACTTTATTTCCATCTGCTATATATAAATTTCCATCAGAAGAAAATGAAAGCCCTCTAGGTTCATTAAACATTTCATGTTTTATAGTTTCTATATAATTTCCGTTTAAATCAAATTTTTGTATTCTTTTATTACCCATATCAGCAACATATATATTTTCATTATTAACTACAATGCCAGCAGGTGAAAAAAATTCTCCCTCATTCTCTCCAAGTCTTCCAAAATTATATAAAAAATTACCGTCAATATCAAATACAACTACTCTATTATTTCCCGTATCAGAAACATATAAATTACCCTCATTATCAACTACAACAGAAGAAGGTCCAAGAATCTGACCATTACTAACTCCGGATACTCCTATATTAGTAATATAACTGCCGTTAGAGTCATATTTAAATATTTTGTCCTTTTTAGTATTTGCTATATAAATATTTCCATTTCTGTCTATAGTGAAGCCTCTAGGATTTTCAAGCTTTTCATAAGGATAAACTCTTGCTACAAACTGCAAAGCTTTTCTCCACCAGCTTCTTTGAGGAGTTTCTAATCTTTTACCATAAGAAATTTTACTAATTAAATTACCATTTATATCAAATTTCTTTAAAGAAGAATCGCTGTAATCCAATACATACAAACTTCCATCAGGCATAACTTCTACCTGTATAGGCTGATTTATGTTTTTTAGAAAATTAGCATTTGTAGAAAATGCTTTTAAATAAATAAAATTGCTAAGTACTTCATCTTTAGTTTCTGTTATATTAGCAGAATCATATTTATTAATTTTAGAAAGTACAATAGGATCCTCATAACCCATTCTGGCAATATTAAGCCATTCATTAACAGCCAAAGACATATAACCAGCTTTATATAAAGATTTGCTGTACCAATATCTTATAAACTTATCAGTAGGATTTGTATTAAGAGAGTTTCTAAAACTAGCTATAGCAGCATCATAACGTTCTTGATTATAATAGTGCACCCCTCTTAATAACTCTCTGTATGAGTCATAAGTTTCTGTGTTTACATAATACGGAGTTTTATCGAAAGTGTATGAAAGCGATACGGTCATTAAAAATAATACCATAATCGCTAGAAGTTTTATTCTCATAAATCCTCTTTATAAAATATGATATTTTTTGCGAAACAAAGCCCACTATCGGGATTGAACCGATGACCCTCACCTTACCATGGTGATGCTCTACCTGCTGAGCTAAGTGGGCAATTTACAAAATATTATAAAATTACAGAATAAAAAAGTCAAGCAAACATATAAAGATTTTATTATGTTAACTTTATTTTATATATCCTATAATGTTTTTAACGTAATTTTTTGTCTCTTCAATATTTGGAATTCTTTGAAGTCTATCAACCAAAGCAGGTCCTGCATTATAAGCTGATAATGACAAATCAAGTCTTCCGTCATATCTATTAAGCATTTGAGATAAATATCTGCTTCCAGCCATAATATTAGTATATGGATCTTTTAGCATTTCTTCATCTGTTATGCCTAAGCCTACACCAGTTTGAGGCATTATCTGCATCAAACCAACCGCACCTTTATGACTAACAGCATCAGGTACATAATTTGATTCCTGTTTTATAACAGCCTTAATTAAATTTTCAGGTAAAGAATATTTTTCTGCTGCTTCTTTTATTATATCATCATACTTAGTAGGGAAATTGGCAGCAGAAGCCTTTTTATATGCATTAAGAGCTTTAGCAAAATTGTTTGTAGAATCATCATATACTCCAAATGAAATTTTACCATTAAACCCTTCAGCATCTATAACTTTACCATTATTTAATTTTTTATTAGTATCATTAATAATAGAACCATCAGCATTAAGATTATCTACTTTTTTATTTTCACTGCTTGCCATAGCCTCATTTAAATGTTCAGCAAAAGGCTTTACAGGAAGCTGAGTATTTAAAGGAGCAAATCCTAACTTACTAAAACTTTCTTGAATCTCTCCTATTCTAACTTGTATTTTTTGTATAGATTCTATCATAAATAATATCCTCTTTAATTTATACTAATTAATATTCATAAGCATCGCTGGAAACATACTCTTTCTTCCATTCATCCAGCTTAGCCTGTTCTTCTTTATTCATCATTTTCTTATATTCTAATAATTTCTTCTCTTTCAAAAGTTCAACAGCCCTTCTCTGTCTTGAAGCCTCCTGCAAAATTTCCTGTCTCTTTCTAAGCTCTATACTAATTTCTGCCATATTATCTTCATGTATAGATATTTGACAATTAAGGGCATTTATATATTCTCCTAAATATATACTCATTGATAGCATTTCATCATTATTCTCTATGCTATCAACATATTTAATACCGTCATCTATTTTTAATAAACAGCTGTCTTTACCATCACGCTCTTTATTATATTCTGCAGAAACTTCAGCAACTTCAGCCTGCCTTTTTTTTTCTATATTTTTTCTAAGTTTATATAAAGGCTCCAAATTAAAATTAAATCTCTTCATAAAAAATAAATCCAACAAAAATCAAATTATCTACAATATAACAACATCATTACCCGCATATTCTACATTGTCGGAAATATTTTTTCTATCATCCGCTTTTTTTACATCTCCGCTGTTCACTAAATCCTCTTCTATCTCTTCCTGAGAATAGAACATAGACAAAAGAGCTTCTTTACTATCAGCAAAACTTGATACCTCGTATACATCCTGCTGCAAATATCTATCCATCATAGGCTTATAATCAATAGCTCTATCAACATCAGGCATGCTTCCCTTAGCATAACCTCCTATCATTATAAGTTCTTTAGCTTCATTATAATCAGCACTCATTTTTAAGAATTCTATAGCTGCTTTTTTATGCATACTAGAAACTACTTCATTCATAATCCTAGATATACTTTTATTAACATCAATAGCAGGGAAATGTCCTCTGTTAGCTAAATCCCTAGATAAAACTATATGTCCGTCTAATATACCTCTTACAGTATCTGTAATAGGTTCATCCAAATCATCACCTTCAACCAATACATTATAAAAAGCTGTAATAGTTCCTTTTGTTGATGTACCTGTTCTTTCTAAAAGTTTAGCAAGTTCAGAAAATACGCTAGGAGTATAACCTCTTGTAGTAGGAGGCTCGCCTCTTGAAAGTCCTATTTCTCTTTGAGCTAAAGCAAAACGAGTCACAGAGTCAACCATAAACATAACATTTTTGCCTTTATCTCTAAAATATTCAGCTATAGTAGTAGCAGTATAAGCAGCACGAACTCTCAAAAGCGGAGCATCATCACTTGTAGCAACTACTATTATACTTTTTTTTAATCCTTCTTCTCCAAGGTCTCTTTCTATAAAATCTCTTACTTCTCTTCTTCTTTCACCAATTAATGCTATAACGTTAATATCTGCATTAGTATTTCTTGCTATCATAGATAAAAGTGTAGATTTACCAACTCCTGTACCGCTCATTATAGCCATACGCTGACCTTCT
Organism: uncultured Brachyspira sp.; assembly: GCF_944390595.1. GTDB lineage: Bacteria > Spirochaetota > Brachyspiria > Brachyspirales > Brachyspiraceae > Brachyspira. The sequence goes on from NZ_CALXRN010000218.1 coordinate 6,804, forward strand.
CCAACTGTTAAAAGTCCGTCAATAGCTCTTACACCAGTTTGTATATGTTTATTTATTCTAGGTCTGTTCATAGGGTTTACAGATGAATGTGAAACAGGTATTGGAGTTTCATAAAAATTATGCCCTCCGCCTGCTAAAGGTTTGCCTCTTGCATCAAGTACCGTTCCTAATATTTCATCACAGCACATAACTGATAAAGGCTTATCAAAAGAATACACCATGTTTCCGAAAGTTATACCATTTACCGGTCCGTAAGTAGCTAAAAGTATGTCCTGATTTCTAAAACCTATAGCTTCTGCATCAACATAAGAATTATCACTCATGTATATACGGCACATATCTCCAAGTTTACAGAAAGGTCCTTCGCTAATTACTAATGACCCTATAACCTCTTTAACTTTCCCATAAGATTTTAACAAAGCAATATCATCTACAACTTTTCTGTATTTATCAAATGTTTTTTTTACTTCTTTATTAAAATCTACATTTTCTTCTTTTATCATAAACCAACCCTATCAATATTAAAAACCTTTTATAGGTTCAACTTCTTTAATTGCAGTTTCTATTTCATTCAATTGAGTATTTATTCTAGCATCAATATCGCCGAAATCAGTTTCTATCATACATCCGCCAACATCAACATTAGGGTCTTCCAATACTGTTACACCTTCAATTTTATCAAGCATTTGATAGAATTCATCTTTATGTCTAGCAGAAACTTCTAAGTCATCAATATTAACTCTTATAGTAATTTTTGTTCTGCCTTTAATTCTTCTTAAAGCTTCTTGAATATTTCTTATAACTATACCTTTATCTCTTTCAGTAAGCATTTTTACAACACGTTTAGCTATAAGTACAGCCACTTCAATAACCTGAGCTTCTGCTGCATCTATTATTTCATTTCTCTTATTAATAGTTTCAGCAAGTATTTTTTTCATTTTTTCTGTTAATTTAATCAAATCATTATTGCTGTCAGAAAAAGATTTTTCAAATCCTTCATCATATCCTTTTGCATAGCCTTCTTTATAAGCAGCATCTTTTATAGATTCAGATTCGCTTTGTATTTTTTCTTTCTCTGCATTAGCATCCTGTATTATTCTTGAAGCATCAACTTTAGCCTGTTCAGAAATAACATGAGCTTCATTTTGTTTTGATTTAAATATTTCAAAGGCCTGAGTTTTAGCATCTTCAATAATTCTCTCAGCTTCATCAACAGCCTTTCTTCTCATGTCTCTTAAATCATCTTCCCATTGAGCTCTAAGTCCGGCAATCTCTGCCTCAATTTCCTCAATAGAAGGACCTCTATATTCTTCCTGTGCCTCTTCATAATCTAATTCTTCCTGAGATTTATGATGAGGTACAGCAATATTTACTTTTTGAGTAAGTTCTACAATACTTTTGGATTTAAAAACCTTTTCCGGCATATTAAAACTCCTAATTAATAATCAAAACATATATAATTAACATCAAACAACCATTTCGTCTTCACCAGCACGAGCAACAACGATATCACCTTGTTCTTCAAGTTTACGTATGATATTAACGATTTTTTGCTGAGCTTCTTCAACATCTTTAAGACGAACAGGTCCCATAAAGTCCATATCCTCTTTAAGCAATGCAGCAGCACGTTTGGACATGTTTCTATAAACTTTATCCTGAGCATCTGTATCAACACTCTTAAGTGCTTTAGCCAAGTCGCTTGAATCAACCTCACGAAGTACTTTCTGTATAGCTCTGTCGTCAAGCAATACAATATCTTCGAATACAAACATACGTTTCTTGATCTCTTCTGCAAGTTCCGGATCGTCTTCCTCCAAACTTTCGATAATACTTTTCTCAGTAGATCTATCAACACTGTTAATGATTTCCACTATAGAATCGATACCGCCGGCTGAAGTAAAGTCTTCACTGGCAAGAGTAGAAAGTTTTCTTTCAAGTACCCTTTCAACCTCTCTTAAAACCTCTGGAGAAGTTCTATCCATTATAGCAATACGTTTAGCTACATCAGGCTGAATCTCTGTAGGCAAAGCTCCCAATATACTAGCTGCCTTTTGAGCTTCCAAATACGCCAAAATAAGTGCTATAGTCTGAGGGTGCTCACCTTGTATGAAGTTCAATAAGTGAGCTGGGTCTGTACGGCGTATAAAATCAAAAGGTCTAACCTGTAATGAAGATGTTAATCTATTGATTATATCGCTTGCCTTCTGACTACCCACAGATCTTTCAAGTAAGTCTCTAGCATAATCTATACCACCTTGAGTTATAAAATCCTGAGCTATCATCATCTCTTGGAATTCTCTAAATACAGCATCCTTATCCGCTGCTTCTATGTTTTCAAGTCTAGCAATATCAAATGTAATCTGCTCTATTTCCTCTTCCCTCAAGTGTTTAAATATCTCACTTGATGTCTCCATACCAAGTGATACTAGAAATATAGCAACTTTTTGACGTCCGCTTAAAACACGTTGCTTTTTATCTTTTTCTTTCTCTGCAGGCATAATTTTTCTCCTAATATTTTATTTTATAACTCAATTTATTTTTAACTCTTATCATCGGCCATCCAAGTACGCAACAATTGTGCTACATCTTCTGGTCTTTCATGGCTTACACGTATAACTTCATCCATAAGTTTCTTACGTGCAGCATCTTCTAAACTCATCTCGCTTATAGGCTCTTCATTAGCATTCATCATAGCCTGTCTACGCATTTCCATTTGTTTACGTTCAAGCTCTTCTTCTCTAAGTCTGCGTCTTCTAGCAAGCTCTTTCTGTATAGCTCTTATTGCTAATGCTAATATAAATAATATGAGTAAAGAAATCATTGTTATTATTAATGTTTTCTTTATAAATCTATCACGCATAAGTTTAGCATCTTCAGCATTGAATCTATCCCAATGGTCAAACTGAATATGTGTTACACTTACTTGGTCTCCTCTTTTCAAATCATAACCAATAGCTGCTTGTACTAAAGCTGTAACATTATTTATTTCTTCTGTTGTTACTGGATGATACTCTCTTACATAACTATTTCCATTAGTAATTACAGGATCTCCATTAACATCATAAACTTTTGTCCATCTTCCGTCTAAAGCAACTGCTGCAGATATTTTTCCTATTTGATAACTTCCTTTCTTTATAGCTTCATATCTTTTGCTCAATTCATAGTTGTCTTGAGAATCAGTTTTTGTATAAGTCTGCCATCTGTCGCTCTTATCTTTATATCCAGGAGGTACATTTTCTTCAGCTCCAGCAGCACCTTGAGGTATAAATTGCTGTCCTTTCCAGTCTTCTGTTACTGTACGGCTTGAAACCTGAACTTTATTAGTAAACTGACTGTCATCATAAGGTGTTGCAGGATCATCTTCTTTTAATATTATTGGAAGAACTAAATTATTTGTTACACTAACTTCGTCCCATATAAGTTCTAATGCTATTGTTGTTTCTACTCTGTTAGTATATATTCTTCCTAATGTTTGTCTTATTTTATTTTCTATCTTTTTTCTTTCTCTATCAACTATTTTTAATTCTTCCTGAGCTACTTTTAATTTTAAATTAGCAGCTTCATCTGTAAAATCAGTTAATACATATCCTGTACTATCAGTAATTGTTACAAACTCAGGCTTTAATTTATCAACACCCATAGCTATTAACTGCTGTAATCCTCTAACAGTTTTTGGGTCTCTTAAAATTTCTTCTTTAAAAGGCTGAGCTCTAATAACTACTGAAGCTGTAACAGGAGAATCTATATCTGTTAAATATTCCTTTTTAGGAAAAGCTAAATCTACTGTAGCTTCCTGAACGAAATCTAATTTAGTTAAAAGCTGTGTAATAGCTTTAGTTAATGATCTTCTTTTGTTAATATCAAGTTCAACATCTGTTATACCTATACGAGGAGCATCAAATAATTCCCATCCATCAACTCCTGTAGGCATTCTTCCCTCTTTTACTAACTCTAACTCTGCTTTTGCTTTATCATTTTGATTATTAAGAGTGATAAAACCATTTCTATACTGATATTTTATGTTATTAGCATCTAAAACAGCTATAACATTTCTAGCATCCTCTTGAGTTAAAGCATTTTGAAATAATAGAGTACCGGTTCTTCTTGATGTTAGCATTATTGTAGCTACTATTGCACCAAGCCCTATTACTAAAACTCCAATCAAAATTGCTTTTTGCAATGTTGTTGTTTTAGAAAAAATATTTTTTATTTGACTTGTCAATTTATTTATAAAGTCCTGCATTAGAATACCACCTAATAAAAGTTATCTTTAGAATTTATCGGTTATAG
>NZ_CALXRN010000219.1 GCF_944390595.1 uncultured Brachyspira sp.
AAGTTTTGTTTGAAGAAAAAAGAAATTTGAGAACAAGAAAAAAAACAAAAAATGAAATGATAGAATATATTCGTCGAGCAATTATAGATATAGTAAATGAATGAGGTGATAATATGTTAATAAAGTCTCTTAAATTAAAAAATTTTAGACAATTTAAAGGAGATATAAATATAAATTTTTCATATGATCCGCAAAAAAATGTAACTATTATTTTGGGTGATAATACATACGGAAAAACTACATTATTACAAGCATTTAGTTGGTGTTTTTATAAAACAGTAAATTTTGATCATAATCCTAAATTTTTATTAAATTATGAGCTTAGTGAAGAAATGCTTAATGGATCAACAAACATTGTAAGTGTAGAAATTATTATTATACATGAAAATACTGAATATGGAATTATTAGAAAGCAAGAATATAAAAAGATTAATGGAAAAACTGTATTAGTTAATGAGTTTCCTTTAAAAGTATGGTATAAAAATGAAACAGGTAATCAAGTGTCATTAGATGATTCTCCGGAAACATGGATAAATGATATTTTACCAAAAGATTTATCTACATATTTCTTTTTTGATACAGAACGTGTTAATAGTATTAGCCATAAGGAAAATGTTACAGAAGCAGTAAAAGGATTATTAGGTTTATCGGCATTATCAAAAACAATAGAACACTTAGGAACGAAGAATAGAAGAGATTCTGTTATAGGTAAATTTCAGCAGGAATTAGATACAGATAATGAACAAGATAGTGCTGAAATAGAACAAAAAATTCAAGATAATGAATTAAAGTTACAAAATATTGATGAACAGATAAAAGAAACAAAAAAAAATAAAGAAAAATATGAGAATAGAAAGGAAGAATTAGATAAAATCATTCATGCTAATGCAGATACAAAAAGAATGCAAGAAGATGAAAAAAGATTAGAAAATGAAATTAAAAATAATGAGAAGAATTTAGAAGAAAATAAAACAGAAATATATAATTATTTTCATAGATTAACAAAAGCATACTTTGAAAAACCTTTAATGAAAGAAAGCTTATCTTATATAAATACTTTGAATTTAAAAGATGATAGAATATCTGGTTTATCGGAACATATCTTAAGAAAGATATTAGATAGAGGAATATGCATATGTGGTAATTCTGTAAAAAAAGATTCATCAGAGTATAATTATATTTTAAAAGAGATACAAAAAATTTCAGGAGATAATCTTTATGATGAAATAAAAAAATTTAAATATGAATTAGAAATAAGAGAAAAAAATATTTATGCTAATATTGAAGAATTTGAAAAGAAGTATGAAAATAGATTAAGGTTACAAAAAAATATTGAAGATAAGATATGTAGGATAGAAGAAATACGTAAAACAATAAGAGATAAAGATGATATGCGAAAATATGAATTTGAGAGGGATGAATGTCGTTCAAAAATAAGATATTTGCAAGAAAAGATAGATATATTAAAAGAAAATAAAGGGAAATGTGAAAAAAGTAAAGAAATATTAGAAAAACAACAATCAAAATTAATAAGTAAAACTGATCATAATAGAAAAATATATAGATATATAAATTATGCTGAAGCTTTATTAGAATGGATTGAAGAAAATCAAAAAGAAAAAGCAAAAGAAATAAAAGAAAGATTAGAAAAAAAGGTAAATGATATTTTTAATCAAATTTATTCTGGCGAAAGAATAGTTAAGATTGATGATAAATATAAAGTGAATTTAATAACTAAGGTATTAGATAATGAATATGATACAGGAAAATCAGAGGGACTAGATAGGGTTAAAAATTTTGCATTTATTGGCGGATTAGTATCTTTAGCAAAAGAAAAAATAGTTAGTAAGGCAGGAGATGATTTTATAGATTTATCATCAGAGCCTTATCCGTTAGTAATGGATGCACCTTTTTCAAATGCAGATGAAGGTCATACGGCGAAGATTTCAAAAGTTTTACCAGATGTTGCAGAACAAGTGATTATGTTTGTTATGCAGAAGGATTATAAATATGCAGAAGCTTATTTGGAAAAAAGAATTGGAAGAAAATATAAGTTAGAAAAATATTCAGAAATAAAGACATCATTGATTGAATTAAATAATTTATAGAGGAATAATTATGGAAAGAATATGTTGGTTTAAAGAACAAACTGTTATAAAAGGAAAACATGCACAATATATGAAAGAACTAAAAGAGAAAAAAGTTTTTGGAAGATTATATGATGTATATTTACAATGTGCATTATATGGTGCGTGTTTTGATTTAAAAAGTGAAAAAGATGTTAGTGTAAGGGAAACTCAAAGTATATTTACAGATATGTTCAGTAATAATAGTGAATACTGTTTAAATATTTTAAAAATGGTTCTTTTACTAGATAATAGTTTAAATTTATCTAAAGAAGAGAAAATAAAAAGAGTTTTTTCTTTTAAAAATGGATATTATGCAGAAGAAAAAGCAAATGAAATGAAAGAGAATATAGAAATATTTAATTCATATTTTTATGGTGGAATAGAAGAAATTTATTCTCGATATTTTAAAAATTGTATAAATGATGATGATGTTATTGTGAAAATGAAAGCTTTAATAAAAGATTTTTATTTATTAAAAATAAAATTTGATGAGAAACAACTTTTAAAAGAAATATCTGATTGAATTTTCATACAATAGATTTATATTTTTTGTATACTATAGTAATAAAAGTATTAATTAGCTCTAGTAAAAAACTAGGGCTTTTTCTTTTAAAATGATAAAATAGTTTTAATATATATATTTATAAGAAGTTAAATAATATATTTGTTTAAATTTTGCTAAACTAATTATAAAAATAAATATTATGTTTTGCTGGAGTGTCTATAATGATTAGCAAAAATGAATTTGATTGTTTTATAAAAAAGA
>NZ_CALXRN010000220.1 GCF_944390595.1 uncultured Brachyspira sp.
GTTCAGGACTTAGAGCTGTATCAATGGCAGCACAAATGATTAAAGCAGGAGATGCTGATATAGTGGTTGCCGGAGGTACAGAAAATATGAGTATGGCTCCATATACCGCTTCTGCCATGAGAATGGGTGCTAGAATGGGAGAAACTAAAATGCAGGATACTTTACTTAATGATGCTCTTATTTGTGCTTTTGAGCATTATCACATGGGAGTTACTGCTGAAAATATTGCTGAACAATGGGGAATAACTAGACAGGAGCAAGATGAGTTTGCATGCAGAAGTCAGAACAGAGCTGAAGCTGCAGTTAAAAGCGGAAGATTTAAAGATGAAATAGTACCTGTGACTATAAAAACTAAAAAAGGAGAAATAGTAGTAGATACAGATGAACATCCTACATTCGGTACTACTATGGAATCTTTAGCTAAATTAAAACCTGCATTCAAAAAGGATGGTACAGTTACTGCTGGTAATGCTTCCGGTATAAATGATGCTGCTTCTGCTGTAGTACTTATGTCAAAAGAAAAAGCTGATGAGCTTGGAATTAAACCTATGGCTAAAGTTTTGGGTTATGCCACTCATGGTGTTGAGCCTAGAATAATGGGTATAGGACCTATAGAGGCAAGCAGAAAGGCTTTGAAAATGGCTAATCTTACAGTTGAAGATATGGATTTAATAGAAAGTAATGAGGCTTTTGCTGCTCAGTCTATTGCTGTAGCTCGTGAATTAAAATTCGATATGGAAAAAGTTAATGTTAATGGAGGAGCTATTGCTATAGGACACCCTATAGGAGCTTCCGGAGCCAGAATACTTACTACACTGCTATACGAGATGAAAAAACGCGGATCTAAAAAAGGACTTGCTACACTTTGTATAGGCGGAGGTATGGGTACTGCTTTAGTTGTTGAGATGTAATTCATAATTTAAGGTTAACTTTAATATTAAACAAAGTTAACCTTAAATATAAAATTTATTTATATGAGATTATAGCTATATTCCAACAATATCTTCTTAAAAAAGGGAATATTTTTTTTAGTATATTATCTATTTTTTCACATTTATAATATAACTTTTCTATATTTTTAGCGTCATTAATTATTTTTTTCCAATATCTCTCTTCATTTGGATTTATCTTATCTATAAAATAATATTTTACAAATATTAAATTGGTGAATAACCAAAAAGCATCGTATTCTACATTGGAAAAGTATTTTTTAAATAATTTAATTTCTTTCATTTTAATAGGGTGTTCATCATCCGTTCTAACATCTTTGGCAATATTTCTATAAATATTTATGGCAGGATTGTGTGCTAAAGGATCTATTGATAAAAATACCCCCCCCCCCCCCGCAGAATTCTATGTACTTCTTTTAATGTTTTATCTATATCTACATGATGTAATAAATTTCCTGCATATACTATATCAAATGATTCATCTTTAACTTCTATTTTGTCAGAGGTAGATTTTAAAGTTTTTATTTCTACATTATGTTTTTTAGCCAATTCTAATGCTACATTTAACATTTCTCCGCTAATATCTGTTGCAGTAACTTCTGCACCTTGTTTAGCAAAATATACTGATGCTTCACCAAGACCACATCCTATTTCTAACAGTTTTTTACCTTTTATATTACCAATTTTTTTAATTAAATACTTATTTTCTGGTGTAGTACAGCTTTCAAAATATTCATCTACTAATATATTATCAATATTTACAGATTTTGCCCATTCATCATGAAATTTTTCTTCTTTTTCTAAAATACTATCCATTTATAACACTCCTATTATCAATAATTTATACTAATTTTTTAGAAATAACATATTCAGGCCTTTTTTTAACTTCATTAAAAAGATTCGCTAAATATTCACTTATAACAGATAAAGAAATCAATTGTACTCCTCCCATAAAAAGAACAATAATAATAGTAGAAGCCCAACCTTTGACTAATAATTCTGGTGTAAACAAATAAATATAAAAAACTCTTAAAGAAAATATAACAGCAATTAATATACTAATCAAACCAAAATACAATGATATTCTTAAAGGTTTTGTTGAAAAAGACAATATACCTGTAATTGCTAGTTTTAACATTTTCTTTAATGTATATTTCGTAGAACCAGCAACTCTGGCATCTCTTTTATATTCAAAAGCTTTCTGTTCAAAACCTGTCCAACTAATCAATCCTCTAATATATTTAGGATTTTCTGAAAATTGCTTATATGTATCTATAACTTTTTTATCTATTAATCTAAAATCTCCTGTATCAACGGGAAATTGCACTTCTGAAAGAACATTAATAAAACGGTAAAATATAGCTGCTGTTACCTTTTTAAAAAAGGTCTCACCATATCTTGATATTCTTTTACCATATATTATTGGTATATTGGTTTCTTCATATAATTTTATCATATCTGGTATTATTTCAGGTGGATCTTGCAAATCTGCATCTATAATAATTGCCAAATCAGAATTAGTATTATGTATTCCGCAACTAACTGCTGCTTGATGACCAAAATTCCTAGAAAATGAATATAGTTTTATTCTATTGTCTTTTTTATATAAATTTTCTATTATCTCTTCAGTTCGATCTTTACTCCCATCATTAATGAATAGAAATTCACACTCATAATTTTCTATTTTTTTAGATATATTGTTTAACCTCTCATATAATAAAGGTAAAACTTCTTCTTCATTATAACATGGTATAATAAAGCTTACCTTTTTCATTCAAAATCTCCATTTTTTACTACATATTAAAAAATAAAATTATTATTCTACTACTATTATTTTTATAACTTTATTAACATATCCATAATTTTTCATCCAATATGGAATGTCTCTATTAGTAGCTGATGGTAATAGTGAATTCAAACTATTATCATTAACAAATTTTTTTGTTAATACTATTTCATCTAAATTATTTTTTTCTGCTTCTTGATAAAGTCTAGCTATAGTTTTTTCTGGATTTTTATTTATATTATCATAAATAAATTTACTATGATTAACATTAATTCCAAATAACATAAATGTAATTAAAATGGATAATAATAAACCTGATAAAAATGAAATAACTGTTTTTTTATTTATATTATCTAATAAAATAGATAATATAACCATAAAAATTAACAATAAACAAATCCATACTTTAAATACATATATAGCAAAAAAACCTAATATTCCTAATATAGCGGTAAATAACATACTAAAATATATATAATATATTTTAGAAATGGATTTATTTTTTATAGTAATAAAAATAATATATACAAATAATAATATTCCAACAAAAAACAATGTTTTTTCATAATCATTTAAAGTATCTCTAAATAAAAAAACTATATTATCAAATAAAGATTTATCATTTTTGTCTAAAAAAGATACTTGAGTTAAACCCCTTCCACTAAAGAAAGTAGTTGTTATAAAAGATATTAATGAAAATAATATAAATAAAATAAGACTAAAAAATATAAATATAGAGTTTTTTCGCTCAATATTATTATTTTCTACAAATAATTTATTATTTTTATTTATTAAATAAAATAATACAAAAAATGATAAACCAGCAACTGTTAGAGAAGATGGCTCTATAGAAAAAGTGGCTATATATATTAATATAATAGAAAGAGAATAATATAAAAATTTATTTTTAAATAAAACTAGTTCTTTATCATTTAAATAATAATACAAAATAGGCAGCCAAATAAATATAGCAACTCCTGCTGTCATTATATAACAACTCATATGTACAAAATCAATATTATCACATATATATAATAAAAATAATGATAATGAAATAAATATTAATTTATAATTTCTTTTATTATTTAATAACCAAACAAATATAGAAGATGAAACAAATATAACAAAATAGTAAATTAAATAAATTATAGATCTTGCAGCTTTATACGTATCAATAGGATCAAATCCAAATGATGTAAATATATCAGTAAAGCTCCCACTTGATCTCATAAAAATATGAGAAAAATGCCTTCCTCTTTCCCAAAATAATATATTGCCTTTACTATCAAATAATTTAAAATCAAATATATTATAAAAAGGGTGTGATATTGAAGAATACAGCCATTCATCTACATGCATTGGTAAAATATATCCTACAGATAATATCAATAAAGATATAAATATTACATATATAATGAATAATATATTTATTATATGATATTTTTTCACAAATCCATTTTCTGATAATATTACCAATTCACTATTAATTTCAAAATGTTTATCAACAAAATTTGTGATACTAGTTTTATAGTTAGAAACTAAATAATATAAAATAATGGCTGTAAATATAAGCACAAAATATATTAATATTTTTTGTTTTATTTTTAAAATATAATTAATATTATCTATTTTTTCAAAATCTATTTTTTTAACACTAACTAAATTACCAAACGGACTTCCACCTTCATTCATTATAATTTCTTTGATGAATGGATTATCTTTTAAAACTTTGTTAGTATCTACATAAACTCCATAAATATCACTATGTCTAAATACTTTACTATAATACTGTAATTTCACACCATAACTGTAATTAGTTATAGCTTCATTTGTAAATATAAAATTTCTTAATCCTTCTTCATCTAATTTTTCATCTATAATATAACTTGCTTTTATATTAGTTAAACCATTTAACTCCAAAGTACGGTTTATATGGTATTCATCAAATTTAAATTCTCCTAAATATCCGACTCTTGTTTTTTTACCTAAAATTGAAAGTGTAAATAATACTATAATACAAATTATTAATAAAGAAATATATATTTTTATGAATAAATTTTTACTTTTCACATATTACCTCATATAAATGTTAAGATTACATTTGAATTTGTGAAATATTTTTTTGCAATGAGTATAGAATTGATTAGCGGAGTAAAACTAGGCTTGTTGCTTGTTGCTTGTTGCTTGTTGCTTGTTGCTTGTTGCTTGTTGCTTGTTGCTTGTTGCTTGTTGCTTGTTGCTTGTTGTAAATATACTCATAATGTCATGTATTGTATCATAATAATAAAAATAGTCAATTATTATTTTATAGTCAATTATTATATTTTATAAAACATCCACAATACAAAGTTAAATATTATCGTATATACAATAACTATATAATAAATCAATTCATATATATTGATATTTTAAATAAACTTCTAATATAATAAAATATTAATCATTAATTTCTTTTTTATTTCTTATAAAAAATATAAATGAAAAAATACTCGTTAAAATTTCCGCTGTAGGAAAAGAAAGCCATACTCCTGTCATATTAAAAATTGAAGATAAAATGAATATAGAAGGCATTATCAGTATAAATCCTCTAAGCATTGATATTATAAATGAAGGTTTTGCCTTATCCATTGCACTGAAATAAACGCATGTAATTATATTATATCCTACAAATATAAAAGCTGTAAAATATAAATAAAGCCCTTTAACTGATATTTTTTGAAGTTCCATATCATTATCTTTATTAAATGCACTAGTTATCTCATTAGCAAATACAGTTGTTATTATATAAACTATAATTGCAATAAATGAAGATAAAATCAAAGCATACTTATATATTTTATTTATATTTTTAATGTTTCCAAAATTGCTGCTTATTATAGGCTGTATTCCCTGCCCTGTTCCTGTAAATATCGCTATAATAACCAATGCAATATTAGCTATTATGCCGTAAGCTGCCACACCAATATTGCCCGCTATATTAAGTATTACAATATTAAAAGTTATCATAACAAAACATGAAGAAACTTCTGTTATTAAAAATGAAATACCTAATGAAACTGTTTCAAAAAATTTTTTAAAATTTATACTAGGCTTTACAATGCAAAAAGTATTTTCTTTTTTTATGAATAAAACTGATAAAACCAGCATACTTACAATAGGAGAAAAACCTGTAGCCAAAGCAGCTCCGAATATTCCCATATTTAAAGGAAATATAAAAACATAATCAAATACTATATTAAATAAACTCCCCATAATCATACCAAACATTGCAAGTTTAGGATGATTATCATTTCTAATGAAACCAAGAAGCAAATTATTAAGCATAAACATAGGGGAAAAGAATAATACAACTTTTAAATATATATCAGTCATTGTATGGACATTGTCCCTTGCCCCAAGCATATATGCTATTTTTCCTGTAAAAAAAGCAGCTGTTATAATGAATAAAGCGGCAAATATAACAATATAAATTAAAGCATTTGAAAATATAATATTTGCTTCATGGTTTCTATTTTGAGTTTTTAATATAGCATATTTAGTAGCAGATCCCATACCAATCATAAGACCTATACCATTTATAAAATTATAAATAGGTATAGCAATATTTAAAGCAGCAAGTCCTTCAGAACCAGTACCTCTGGCAACAAAAAAAGTATCTGCAAGTATATAGCATGATAAACCCATCATTCCAAGTATGTTTAAAGATACATATTTAACAAATAAATTTAATATATTCATAAAAAATACCCCATAATAAAAAAACGTTTGCGTTCATACTTTCTAAGGCCTACGGTATGAATACAAACGTTTTAAAAAATTTATCCGGCGACAAATTTTATTATTTCTATAAATATTTAATAATATTATTATATAACAACAAATAATATAAGTCAATTTTTTTTACTTGCCTAATTAATATTAATTAAGTATAATACATAAATGACAATAGATATTCTAACACTTTTTCCAAAATTTTATGAAAGCCCTATATCTGTAGGACTTATAGGCAGTGCTGTTAACGAAAATAAAATAAATTTAAATATTGTTAATATGAGAGATTATGGAGAAGGAAATTATAAAAGATGCGATGATTACCCTTACGGCGGCGGACCTGGAATGATAATGACTTACAATATTTTTAAAAAATATTTTGATAATCATAATAAAGGTTATACCATATTTTTTTCACCGTCTGGAAAAACTCTTACTCAGGAAAAAATAAAAGAATTATCAAATAAAGAACATATAACAATGATATTAGGACATTATGAAGGAATAGATTATAGAGTTGAGCATAAATATTCTGATGAAGCTGTAAGCATAGGAGATTATGTATTAAGCGGAGGAGAAATACCTGCTTTGCTAATTGTAGATGCCATTTCAAGATATAAAGGAATTTTAAATAATAATGAATCTGTACCTAGCGATACATTTGAAGAAAATTCTATGGGGTTATTAGAATACGAACAATATACAAGACCAGTAGAAATAGATAATATGAAAGTGCCTGAAGTTTTAATATCCGGAAATCATAAAAATATTAATGAATACAGAAGAGAAAGAAGTTTAATAAAAACATTCGCAAACAGAGCTGATTTATTTTCAAAAATAGATTTAACTAAAAAAGATTTAAAAACAATATTCGATTATCTAAAAAATAGAAATGCAGCAGGAGTATAAATATATGCAAATAAGAAAAACAAAATATGAAGATATTGAAAAATTATTAGAAATATTTGATTATGCAAGAAAATTTATGGCAGCAAATAATAATCCTAATCAATGGACTAACGGATACCCTTCTGAATTAAATATAAAAGCAGATATAGATAAAGGACATAGTTATGTTTGCTTGGATGATGATAGCAATATAATATGCACTTTTTGTTTTTATATTGGAATAGATAATAATTATAATGAAATATATGACGGTGCTTGGCTTAACAATGATGAATATGCTGTTGTACATAGAATAGCATCATTACACGGAAGAAGAGGAGCTGCATCTTTTTGTATGAATTATTGTTTTAATATTCATAATAATATAAGAATAGATACGCATAAAGATAATATACCTATGCAGAAATTTTTAGAAAAAGAAGGATTTATAAAATGCGGAAGAATTATACTGCATAGAAACAATGAAGATAGAATAGCTTTTCAAAAGGTTAAATAAAAATAAACACATAACATAAAATGCTATGTGTTTTATTAAGATATAAATATTCTATATTAAACTTGCTTATTTACTAATACTGATAATTTTCTATTAACAACATGTTCTTTACCTTTGTTGTTATAACCTACTTTTTTGCTTTCATGTAAAACTTCTTTCATATTGGCAAATAAATCTAAAGCTTCATCAAAAAGTTTCGGAGCTAATTTATTTAAATGTTTTAAACGTGCCATTAAGGTTACTAATTCAAGACGCAATGCAGATATTTTTGCAGTTTTATTTAAAGGTATTCTTCTAATAATATCTGATAATGTTGCTGTCTCTGAAAGATGTGGAAATTTATTCAAAACTATTAAATCTATAACACTTTCTCTCAATTTTCTAAGTTCATTAGCTTCAGTCATTTTCTCATTTTGATGATCGCAATATAAATGTATATCCTGAAGTCTAGTATTGATTATGGAATTTACTTTTTTCTCTTCATCTTCCAATATAATTTTGTAAACTTCTATTTCTTTAGAGAGAAGTATCTCTATTTTTGTAAGCTCTTCATATAAGTTAAACATAAAATACCGCCTTTAAGTTAATAGTTACTTAATCATTATTAATTAACTACAATAAAATTTTCGGTATTTATTATGATTACTTTACATAATTTTTCTAATTTTCTATATCTATTGATTTGATAGCTTCCAAGCATGTATCTCTATTTTCCTTGCCTGAGTATGTAAACCAAGCAAGCAATGCCAATTTTTTTGTAACAGCGGCAAGAGTTATCATATAATCATCTTGTTCAAGACTTTTTTCATATACTACGCTTTCTATCTTATTGCTTTCTATCTTAATATCTATAGGATCACCCTTATATTCTCCTGCAATATCTATCTGTTTTAATACATATTCCATTATGACATCAAGCTCTTCATTAGCAAAAGAATAAACCTGCATAGCTATATATATATTTATATCCTTAAACTCTATCAAAGTTTTATCATTTTTACATACATTCATACGCATAGGAAGCTTTATTGTAAAACCTGCCGCTATTGAATATCTTGCATGCTCAACTCTGAATCCTATTTCTATATTAGGCTGATGAGGATTTTTCTTTGATTCTATAAATTTAACCATATTTTCATCATCTAAGTAATTGGCTATATTTATAAGTATGTCCCAAGGATATTTTAAGCTGCTGTCTTTTTTATATGCCTCTTGAAAAGAATACATAATCTTCTTATACATAGTCTTTTCGCTGTCATCTATAATCTCTCTAAATGGAAAGTAAAGCCAAATCATGCTGATAAAACTTTTAAACCAAAAATTGGCATTCATTTCCTCAGTATTCCAAATAAAGAAATCTTCAGCTAATCTTAATCTGTCTTCTTCATTTGCAGCTATCAAATCTGTAAACCAGCTCTTGCCCCAATATCCTAAAGAAGAAAGAGCAAAATACCCTTTTTCTATCATAGGATAATTATAAGGCATTGATATCATAAAATTATTAAATCCATTATCATGATGAGTTATAAGCATTTCAGCATAGCTTGCTAAAGAATTTATAAAAAACTTTTGAAGAGATTTGAAATCCCTGTCTTTAAAATATCCGCTTGGATCTTTATGAGCATCATCTTCTTTAAACTCAATATCCAATCTTCTGGCTATTCTATCTAAAACACCTACTATAAATTTATGATATCCGGCTCCAAATGTTCCGGTACTTATAGTTATAAAAATAGTATCATTTTTAAATTCAAAATATATGGGATCTGATGATGGATGAAAAGAATATGTCAATGTATTACCATCTTCTATTAAAGAAAATTCTGACAGCATTACTAAAGGGTTTATATTAACTTCATTTAAAGAAGATACTATTGCTCTAAACAATCTATCCTGTGTAGGAATAACCCTTCTATTATCAAATTTAGCCGAAAGTAAAAATTCTATATTCATATAAATTTATTCTATTTTTTTAGTATTTTACTAAAATATAATAACATTTTTTATTATTTTAGCAACATTTATTTTATGATAATTAAATTTAATTATGCCAATTTATACTATAAAAATATATTATTTTATACAAAGACTTAATAATAAATTGCTCAATATAATTTTACTTTTATCGAAAATATAAATTCCAAATGTTTCTGCACCATTGAAAAAAGTTTTATATATGTTATAATAACAAATATAAAATAAAAAAGGATTTTGATTAATATTATGGATGATATAAAAGAAACTGCAGAAAATGTTGAAACTGAAGAGAAAGAAGTTAATACAGCTGAAAAGAATACTTTAGAAATAGATGAGTCTATTTTATCAAATAAAGAAGAACTTGAGAAAATTATGGAAGCTGTAATATATGTAGAAGGCAGTATAGACATAGCTAGATTAAGAAATCTTTTTAAATGTGAAAATTCTGATATAAGAAATTATATAGAAAACATAAATAACAAATATAGAAATGCAGGAAGTGCTATAGAAATTCTTGAAGTTGGAAATTCTATTATTATGACTATAATACCTTCAACTTTTGGTACTTTATCTGCTATTTATGATAAAAAACGTAAGAAAAAAATATCAAAAGCAATGCTTCAAACATTATCAATCATAGCATATAAACAGCCTCTAACTAAAGCTGAAATAGATGATATAAGACAAAGCGACAGCGGTTATCATTTGAAAGCTCTTATGGAAGATGGTTTTATTGCTTGGAAAGGAAGAAAGAACTATTTGGATAAGAGACAAACTTACGGTACTACAGATAAATTCCTTATGCATTTTGGTATAAATAGTTTGGATGACCTTCCAAAATTAAGAGAATTAAAAGATTTAGAATTCAATAAAAACGAATAATTTTAAGTATAAAAAATAATAATTATTATATTTCAATAATGAAAACAACATTAATAACAATTTTTATAACTATAATTAATAAATTATAGTTATAAAAAGTTATTGTATCAATTTATAAAAACAAATAATACAATGGAGAATCTTCTCTTACATAAGGCTTTAACTCATCAAAACTAAAACTTATCTCTGTCACTCCTGTAGAATAAGGTGCTATATCATAAGTCTGCCATATAAAATTGATGGAATTAGGAAGTATTCTAAATGAAGAACTTTCTAATGTTATATCATCAAAATTGAAATAATCTTCCTTTGTACTTCCTGTTTTAAGTATTTTATCTCTCATTACAGATATTAAATCATTATTATTAAAATCTAAAATTAAATCTCTTATTGTAATTAAGTTTGAACTCTCCAAAGAAAACACTTCCTGAATATTTGCTTTTTCACCATGTGCTCCTGCAGTATATACATAAGAATAATTATCAAGTGCTATTACTCTATTATCTATATAACCAACATTTACAGTATAATCTATTTCATAGGAAGCATTAGAATTAACACCGTCAGCTATGAGAGTTTTCCATTCATTATAATAATTTTCACATTCTTCTTTAGCATAATTCAAAGAAGATTCCATATCCATTGAACTAATCTCATTGTTTTTAGTAAATAAAAGCAAAGTTTTATGATATGAAAATATAGCATTTCCTATATTATCATTTTTATAATAATCAACTATATCAGCATAATACACCGGAATATTTCTATTTAAAGAAAATTCCATATCCTTAACTTCATTACCCTCTTCATATCTTATCTCAGCATTAAAATTTATATTTTCATCTAAAACCCCAACTATATTAGCATGTATATTATTATTTTGATCAATCTCTTGTAAATTAATTTTTTTATTATTTATTTTTCCAGTAATCATTGCTTTTTTATTTTTTGTATAATAATATCCGCTTATAGTATTCTTTTTTTCATTAACATATAAATACATTGATGCTTCTTCACCTGATATATTTCCGGTAAGAAGATAAAATTTTGATTCTTCCATATCTGAAGTATTTTTATTTTTTGATGAAGTATTAGTATTATTACCGCATGAAATGATGATAAACAATGCTAAAAAACATATAAATTTATTAGCCATATATAGACCCCTGATTTATTATGATTATTAATATATAGAATTAATATAAAAAATCAATAGCAATTTAAAAAATTAACTATTTATTAAAATATTTTTGAAGATTTTTCTCATCTATATTAATAGAAATAAGTTTTTTGCTGCTTTTCTCACCCTTTAATATTTCAACATCTCTTTTTTTTAAATTAAGCTCATAAGCCAAAAAATCAATTATAGCTTTATTAGCTTTACCGTCTATAGCCTTAGCCATAATACGAATGGAATAAGCCCCATTTTCTAATTTAAAACTGTTGGATTTAGCTCCCGCTGTTACTTTAACTTCTATGTTCATATATTATAGTTGTATATTTTGTTTATTATATTTTTATTAAAACTTATAACATTTCTTTTGTCAATATAATGTATATAAACCCAATAGAAGTAAAATTATTCATATCATTTAACTTTATTATTTCTTTCAAAGCTGTAATATTTTCAGATGTGTATTCAATGTCAGCATTAAATATTAAATCCCTAAATAATACTATCGTTTCTAAATCAGATGAAGATATGATGCCGTTTTTATTTTTACATAAATATAGTAATGAAAAAAATAATATTTTATCTTTTATAATTTTCAGATTCTTCAAAAAGTATATAATCTAAAATATTTTCATTATAATAATTTTTTATTTTTTCTTTATTAGATTTTATAAATTGAAATGCCGGAACAATCCAATATAATATTTGATATAATTTTGTTTTATCATTATCTTCTTTAATACTCATTAAATCAAAATTAAAATCTATTTCTTTGCTGTCTTTTTTACAAATATTATTTTCTATTACAAAAATATTTTTAGACCAATACAAAACAACATTAGAAATATTATTTATATTATAAATATAATATGATATTGAAGTTTTATCTCACTTTTTATTAATTTTACATATATTTGTAAACCCGGCAGTAGGAACTCCCAAGCCTCTTATAAGCCTTGCCCAATAATTAACCTGTGCAGCAGTGGAAGCCAATATTAATATTGCACGCTCTGAATACTCTTTTTTTACTTCTATGATTAATTCTTCTGATATTATTACAGGAGTTTTTGTTATAGCTGAAATATATTCTAAAGCTATTTTTTCTCTATTTGACATGGTTTGGCAGGAATCCACATCTTTATTTTGTAAATATTTTATTTCCTCTTCTGTTACACTGTCTTTATCATATTCAAAACTGTTCATGTCTATACAAAACGGACATGCAACATCTATCGATATTTGTATCCTTATAAGTTTTAAAAGCCTTTTAGGTACTTCTTTATCATCATGAGTTATTAACGCTTCCATTATTCCCGAACTTATTGCTGTTTTAGGATTCCAAGCTAAAATCTTTGGAAGAAGTAAGTCTTTTTTCACTTTCTTTTTTGCTATCCACATAGGCAGTTTTAAAAAGAAAGGTATTTTCTTAGGAGGTTCTATATATGCTTCTTCTAAGCTTTTGAAGTAATTATCTTTAGTGCTTTGTATATCAAAATTTATATTATTCATTGTAATATCCTTTTATATATTATTTTTCAAGAGTTAAATTATATGGTATTTTTTATTAGTATATAAGTATATGGTTTATGTATAAGTCTTCAAAAATGTTAGATTATTCATTATTTTTATCCTAATATGTTTTTTACACTTAAAATATAACATTTTATAAAAATTATTTTAATATATTTATAAAATATACAATATGGTTGTAATTTCAATAAAAAATTGTATATTATAAAAACTTATAAAATTTTATAGGTTTAAATTTCCTAATAATCATTTATAATAAGTGGATTATGAAAAATATTAATAGATATCTTCAAGAAATAGATGAATATATAAATGATAAAAATTATGATGATGCATTTACCTTATGCAATAATGTATTAGATAATATTGATTCTAATAATATAGAAGCTATATTCAAAGCGGGATACTGCAGCTATAAATTACAAAAATATGATATTGCAATGATGAATTTTACAAAGGTACTATATTTAGAAAAA
Source organism: uncultured Brachyspira sp. (assembly GCF_944390595.1). Lineage (GTDB taxonomy): Bacteria > Spirochaetota > Brachyspiria > Brachyspirales > Brachyspiraceae > Brachyspira. The sequence goes on from NZ_CALXRN010000220.1 coordinate 13,952, forward strand.
AACCCTAGAAACAAGGCTATATATAAATACTATATGGGAAGATGCTATGATGTATTTCATTCATATAAAGAGGCTTTGGAATGTTTTATAGATGCTTATAATTTAGATTCATCAAACAAATATTATACATTATGGCTGGGTATCAGCTATGCCAAAAAAAACGATTATAATAATGCTTTAATATATTTATCTATGTCATTAGGTTCGGAAGATTATCTAGTATACGGATATCTTGGATACTGCCATATAAAATTAAAAAATTATGATACCGCTATTATGCATTTGGAGAAATCTATATCATTAAAAGATGATGATTATCTTATAAGATACTATGCAGGATCAACATATTTTCTGCTGCAAGTATACGATAAAGCATTAAAACATTTAAATGAATCAATAAGATTAAAAGATGATGAATTTGACACTTGGTTTACTATAGGCGAATTATATCAAGTTATAGAAGATGATTCATTATCAAAAGAATGTTTTGAAAAAGCTAGAAATATTGCTTTAGAATATGAAGATATAGAAAAAGCATCTGAATGTTTTATAAGACTTACAGAAGTTCAAAGCAATGAATACTTGAATCATTTATATCTTGGTATCTGTTATGCCAGATTAGAAAGCTACAAAAATGCTGTACATCATCTTCTGGAATCTATAGATATCAATGAAAAAAATAATAATGATAATAACTATTTAGCATTTTACTGGATTGGATATATTAATTATATAGACAGCGAGTACGATGAAGCTATAAAATATTTAGAAAAATCAATAAAATTAAATAATGATAAAGATAATTATTTAAATAGATTATGGCTAGGCAACTCATATTTTAAGATAGGAAATCATAAAAAAGCTTTATTTAATTTGAATAGATCTATAGACTTAAAATATAATGAAGCAGAAACATATAAATCAATAGCACAGCTTTATATGAGCATTGGACAAAAAGATAAATATTATGAATATATAAATATCTATAAAAAATTATTAAAACAAGAAAAGAAAAATAAAAAGATTTCAAATGATATAGAGGAATCAAAAAATAACATAATATTTAATGATAAAACTATAGAAGAATCAATGCTTAATAATAACTATAATATCTATTATAAATCCTCATCCATTAATAATATACCATTTAACGAAATAAAAAAAGAAGACATAGAACATTTTATAAATTTTTTATTTCAAAATATAGAAAATTCTGATTTATATAATTTATATTCTTCCAATATAGAAAAAAAGAATTATGTAGGTTTTGATGATTTCAATATAGATAATTTCGTATCCTATCAAAATATAATAGAAAATGTTCTAAAAGATAATTTTGTAAATGACAATAAGATAACAATTATAAAAAATATAACACCAAATTTTTATGATGATAATGAAATAAAACTAAATGAAGAAAACATAAAAAAAATGATATGCAATATAGAAAATCTATTTTCATGCATTTCAGACAGCATACTAAATTCCATGCGGCACTATTATGAACAATATGATATAGAACTTTATTATATATTGATAAATTTAATAGGAAAATACATTTAACTAATAAAAATTTATTTGTTTGATTTTCCTAATTTCTTTAATAAAACTATAAGTTCTTCACTTTCTTTTTCTGTCAAAGGATTTAATTTTTCTAAAAAACTTGAATGTATAGGGAAAAGGTCCTGCATAATTTTTTTACCAGACTTAGTTAAAGAAATCTCTACAAACCTCTTATCAAATGAACCTTCTTTTTTTGAGATATATCCCCTTTTTATAAGTTTTTCTATAGTGTATGCAGTAGTTGCAGTTGTAAGCAGTATTTTCTCAGATAATTCTTGTACACTCACAACACTTTTTTTATTATATAGATATTCTAAAGCCCCAAATTCACTGCCGGAAAACCCCAAAGATTTTATATTCGCCTTCACTTTTTTTATATATGCATTATGAGCTTTTGATAAGACAACCACAAGCTTTAAACTATTATTGTCCATATATAAAACTTCCTCAAAATTATTATGGAATCATTATACTAATAAATAATTAAATTGTCAAAATAATTTTTAAATTTTAATTTTTATTGACAAGAATATTTTTTTTGACTATATTATATATAAATCAATTAGAATTCTAATTGATTTAATAATATATTCGAGGCTCTACTATGATATGCGGCAAATCTTTTTGGAATGATGATATCAAAAAAGGAATGGAATATATAAAAATTGCTGATAAAAATGTATATACATATAAAGATGAAGCAAAAAGCATGTATGATATTCTATTGGAAAGTGCCAAATATTTTAAAGATAAATTAGCTATTATAGACAGTAATGAAAAAGAATATTCATATAGCAATTTATTAAAATTAACAGATGAATTCGCGTATTATTTGGAAAAAGAAATAGGAATAAAAAAAGGAGATAAAGTAGGCATCTTAATATCTAATTCTATAGAATTTTGTATTACACTTATGTCCGTATCAAAATTATCTGCCGTTGACGTTATATTCCCATCAAAATATAAAGAATCAGAAATAATATCATTATACAGCAAATTAGATATAGCATGCGTAGTTGCAGGCAATAAATATATAGATTATTTTAAAAATGAAAAAATCTAAAAACAATAAAATGCGATAATGAATCAAATAATTATGGTTTCAGCAGCATATACTCTTCAAATTTGAATTTCAATAATATAGCGGATAATACAGAAAGAAAATTAGAAGAAGATGCAATAATTATGTTTACATCAGGAACAACATCAAAAAGCAAAGCAGTACTATTAAAAAATTATAATCTGGTACATGCAATAATATCATATAAAAGAATTTTAAATATTAGTGATAAAGATATCTCAATAATAGCAACTCCTATTTATCATATAACAGGAATCGTAGCTTTATTAGGATTATTTATATATGCAGGAGGTCTTTTATTTTTGAAGAAGACGTTTAATGCTAAAGAAGTATTAGAATGTGTATTAAAAAATAATGTAACATTTATCCATGCCTCTCCTACAGTATTTTCGCTTTTGATAGAAATAAAAGATGATTTTCCTGCTCTTCCAAGTTTAAGAAGTTTTGCATGCGGAAGCAGCAATATGGCTCCAAAAAACATTTTAATAATAAAAAAATGGCTTCCTCATGCAGATTTCCATACAGTTTACGGATTAACTGAAACATCATCTCCAGGAACAATTTTTCCAATAGGAGCTGCTGACAGTAAATATATAGGCTCATCAGGAATTCCTATACCGGGATTCAATGTAAAAATAATGGACGAAGAAGGAAAAGAATGCGGATATGGAGAGAAAGGAGAAATATATGTAAGCGGATCTGTTGTATTGGAAAATTATTATAACTTAGAATCGAACAACATAACAGACGGATGGCTTAAAACCGGAGATATAGGATATTTGAATGAAGATGGATACTTATATGTAGTTGATAGAAAGAAAGATATGATTAACAGAGGCGGTGAAAAGATATGCAGTTTTGATGTTGAAAATAAAATATACAAAATAGAAGGAATATTAGAAACTGCAGTAGTAGCTAAAAATGATGAAAAATACGGAGAAGTTCCTGCTGCTATGGTGAAATTAAATGATGGTTATTCTTATAGTTATGATGATTTGCACAATATACTAGCAAATAATTTAGCAAAATACAAAATTCCTGTTGAGATTGAATTTGTAAATGATTTGCCAAAAACAATAAATGGAAAAATAGATAAAAATGCAATAAAAAATTTTTTTAATAATAAAAAAACAGAATAAAAAGGAAAGTGATATGCTAAAAAACAATTTTATAACAGCACAAGAGGCCGCGGAATTATTTGAAGATAATAAAACAGTATGTCCGGTAGGTATGACATTAGTAAGTGCTTCAGAATCTGTACTTAAAGCTTTAGAAAAAAGATTTTTAGAAACTAAACATCCTAGTAATCTTACTTTACTGCATTCATGCGGACAAAGTGACAGAAAAGACGGTATACAGCATTTTGCCCATGAGGGTTTTGTTACAAGAATAATAGGTTCTCACTGAGGATTGCAGCCTAGATGGATGGAAATGATTGCAAATAATAAAGTAGAGGCTTTTTGTATGCCTCAAGGACAAATAGCTCAGCTTTATAGAAGCATGGCTTGCGGACTTCCAGGTAAAATTTCAAAAGTAGGTTTAAAAACATTCGTTGATCCAAGAATAGAGGGCGGAAAAATGAATGACAGAACAAAAAAATTGAATGAAAATACATCAGAAATAATAATGATAGATAATCAGGAATATATATTATATAAATCAATACCTATAGATTACTGCTTGATAAGAGGAACAGTATGCGATGAAATGGGTAATTTGACTACTGATGAAGAAGCAATGAAATTGGAAGTATTGCCTGCTGTACTTGCTACTAAAAGATTTGGAGGAAAAGTTATAGCACAAGTTAAAAATGTAGCTGCTACAGGAACATTAAATCCAAAAAGTGTTACTGTACCAGGCGTATTCATAGATTATGTTGTTGTCTGCGATAATCCTTTTGAAGATCATAGACAAACTTCATCTTGGTATTTTGACCCTTCATATTCAGGACAATTAAGAAGCCCTCAAAGCAATATAGCACCTTTAGAGTTCAGCGTTAGAAAATTCATAGGACGCAGAGCATGTATGGAAATAGCTGAAGGCAACATAATAAATCTAGGAACAGGAATACCAAATGATGTTGTAGGAAAAATATGCAATGAAGAAGGTGTTTCTGATGATATTATGATAACAGTTAAATCAGGAATATACGGAGGAGTTCAGGCAAGCGGAATAGATTTCGGTATAGGTAAAAACTTATATGCTATGATAACTCACCATGAACAAATGGATTATTATAATGGTGCCGGAGTGGATGTTACATTTATGGGTGCTGGGGAATTAGACCAATACGGAAATGTTAATTCTACTAAAATGGGAGACAGATGCACAGGTGCAGGCGGATTTATAGATATAACACAGAATGCTAAAAAAGTTGTATTCTGTGCTACCTTTACTGCTTCTGAATGCGAATACTCATTTGAGAATAATAAATTAACAATAGTCAAAGAAGGAAAAATCAGAAAGATGGTTGCCAATGTAGGTCAAATATCTTTTAACGGCGAGATTGCAAGAGCAAAAGGTCAGAAAGTTGTATTTGTAACTGAGAGAGCTGTATTTGAAATTGTAAAAGAAGGTGTTGTTCTTATAGAAATTGCACCTGGTATGGATTTACAAAAAGATATATTAGATCAAATGGATTTCAAACCTATTATTTCTAAAGAATTAAAAACTATGGATTTGGATTTATTTAATAAGGGTAAATTCAATTTAAAAGATAAAATGAAAAAATAATCAAGGAGAAAAATATATGAGTAAAATTTTAGACGGAAAAGTTGCAATAGTAACAGGTGCCGGAAGAGGATTAGGTAAAGGAATTGCTAAAAAGCTTGCTGAAAAAGGAGCTAAAGTTGTAGTTACAGACGTTATTCTTGACAATGCTAAAGAATGCGTAGAAGAAATAAAAAAAGAAGGCGGAGAAGCATTATGTCTTATAGGTAATATTGCTAAGCTGGAAGATGTAAACAATATATTCCAAACTGCAATTAAAGAATACGGCAAAGTTGATATAGTTGTTAATAATGCTGGTATTAATAAAGACAGCATGCTTCATAAAATGACTGATGAACAATGGGATAATGTAATAGCTGTTAATTTAACAGGAACTTTCTACATGACAAGAGAAGCTGCCAAAATAATGAGAGAAAAAGAATACGGCAGAATCATTAATATTTCTTCTATGAGCTGGCTTGGCAATATTGGTCAGACTAACTATGCTGCATCAAAAGCTGGTGTTATTGGAGTTACAAAAACTGCAGCTAGAGAATTAGCAAAAAAAGGAATAACTTGCAATGCTATATGCCCTGGATTTATAGAAACAGACATGACGCGTTCTGTTCCTGAAAAAGTATGGGATATAATGATAAGCAAAATACCTGCTGGAAGAGCCGGAACACCTGAAGACGTAGGAAATATGGTTGCATTTTTATCCTCCGATGAAGCTTCTTATATAAACGGACAGATAATAGAAGTAAGCGGCGGAATGATATTATAAAGGAGTTTTATATGAGTAAAAAAATAGTATTAATAAGCGGTGTAAGAACTGCTATAGGTGAATTTATGGGAGGACTTAGCTCTATAAATCAAATAGATTTAGGCGGAATAGTAATTAAAGAAGCTGTTAATAGAGCTAAAATAGCAAAAGAAAAAGTAGATGAAGTTATAGTTGGCAATGTAGGTCAAATAGCTGACAGCGGATTTATAGCAAGAGCTGCTATGTTTAAAGCAGGATTAGAAAAAGAAACAACTGCATACAGCGTTAACAGACAATGCGGAAGCGGTTTGCAGGCTATAGTAGACGGTGCTTTAGAAATTCTAACAGGAAATTCTGAAGTAGTGGTTGCATGCGGTACAGAAAATATGTCCAGACTTCCTTATTATGTAACTAATGTAAGAAACGGATACAGAATGGGACATCAGCAATTAGAGGATGGTTTATTAGATATATTAACTTGGCCTTTAGGACCTTTCCACAATGGTATGACAGCAGAAAATGTTGCTGACAAATATAATATAAGCAGAGAGGATCAGGATAAATTCGCATTATCAAGCCAAGAAAAAATGATAAAAGCACAGGATGAAGGAAAGTTTAAAGAAGAAATCATACCAGTAGAAGTAGTTAACAAAAAAGAAACTGTTATTATAGATACAGATGAACATCCTAAAAGAGGACTTACTTTAGAAAAACTTGCTAAATTAAAACCAGCTTTCAAAACAGGCGGTTCTGTAACAGCAGGAAACTCCTCAGGTATTAATGACGGTGCAGCTGCTGTAGTTATGACAACAGAAGAAAAAGCTAAAGAATTAGGTGCAAAACCTTTAATGGAATTCGTAGGATATGCTGTTGCCGGTAATGAAGCAGAATTAATGGGTTTCGGACCTGCTTTATCTACTAAAAAATTATTAAAAAAACTTAATATGGATGTAAAAGATTTGGATTTAGTAGAATTAAACGAAGCATTTGCATCTCAAAGTTTAGCTGTTATAAGAGATCTTGGATTGGATGAGAATATAGTAAATGTTAATGGCGGAGCTATATCACATGGACACCCTGTAGGAGCTACTGGATGTATATTAACAGTTAAAATGATGCATGAAATGAAAAGAAGAAATGCTAAACTTGGTTTGATTACTATGTGTATAGGCGGAGGTCAGGGAATTTCTGCTATATTTAGAAATCTTCAATAATTTAAGGAGAATTTAAATTATGGAAAAAGTGATTACTGTAATAGGTTCTGGTTTAATGGGAAGCGGTATAGCCCAAGTATGTGCTTACAGCGGATTTAATACCATTCTTATAGATATAAAAAAAGAACTAGTTGAAAATGCATACAAGAAAATAGAATCACAATTAATCCGTATGGCAGAAAAAAATAAATGCACTAATGAAGAAAAAGATAAAACTTTATCAAGAATAAAAATTAGCGTTAATTATGAAGATGCTAAAGACAGCGATTTGGTTATAGAGGCAGTTAATGAAAACATTGAAATAAAAAAATCAGTATTTAAAGAGCTTGATAAAATATGCGGTAAAAAAACTATATTAGCTTCTAATACTTCTACATTATCAATAACTTCTTTAGCTTCTGTAACAAATAGACCAGATAAAGTAATAGGCATGCATTTTTTCATTCCTGCTCCTGTAATGAAATTAGTTGAGATTATTCCGGGTATTAATACATCATCAGAAACATTTAATTTTGTTAAAGATGTATCAGATAAATTGAATAAAATTTCTGTAACTGCTAAGGATTTTCCAGGATTTATTGTTAATAGAATTTTTGTTCCAATGTGGAATGAGGCTATGTTTTTAGTTATGGAAGGGGTTGAACCTAAAGATATTGATAATGCTATGAAATATGGTGCTAATCTTCCTATGGGACCTTTAGAACTTGCTGATTTTGCCGGATTGGATACAGTTCTTTCTGTTATGAATACTTTATATGACGGATTTAAAGACTCTAAATTCAGACCATGTCCTCTCCTAGTAAAAAAAGTAGAAGCCGGAGATTTGGGAAGAAAAACAGGAAAAGGATTTTATGACTATAAATAAAAATGGAGGATATACAATATGAAAAAAAGTATCAAACTATTGTTTGTATTATTTAATATATGTTACTTTTTATTTGATTATGTAATAGTAACAATGATACCAAATCCTATATTATTCGGATGGCTTCCGCTGCAGCTTTGTGTTTTATTATTTTTGCCGGTGCCTGCATCTGTAGTATGGGGATTATATTTTAATGCTTTCTTCAAAACGCAAAAACATGTTGATTATTCAAAAAAATAGTTGATTAGGAGTATAATATTATGGTAAATTCAGTTCTCATTTCTATAGGTATATTAATATACTCTATATTTATAGTTTTTCATGGATTTAAAACTTTTAAAACTACAAGTAAATCATCAGAAAGTTTTTTTACTGCCAATAGAGGTTTAAATCCATTTATATTATTATGTACAACATCTATATCCGTATTTTCTGCTTTAGCATTTTACGGTGCACCTGCAGGTATTTATAAGGATGGTATAGGATTCTATTCTAATACAGGCGGTATGGTTGCCGGTTTGATGTTTGTAATATTAGGTTACAGATTATGGTTATTAGGTAAAGAATATGGATTTAGTACCCCTGTTGATTTCTTAAGATCCAGATTCTATTCTGAGTTTTACGGAATCTTAATAGCTTTAGTATTAATTGTATTCATTGTACCTTATGTAGCTATGCAGCTTATAGCTATAGGTGATGCTGTAGTAGTAACAACTAATAGTTTAGTTCCTTACGTTATAGCTGTTGCTGTTGGAACTATAGTTGTATCTCTTCACATTATCGGCGGAGGTATGGGAGGAGTAGCTTGGATGGATACATTCCACATGATACTTGGATTCGGTACTTTAATAGTATTAATTTCATATCTTACTATCAAACATTTCCCAGACGGAGGATTTGCTCAAGCTGTAGAAATAATAATGCAGAATCCTGAAACTGCTCCTATTTTATCTATGCCTGGACCTAGAGGAACATTTGACTGGAAAGGAATGATAGGTAATGCACTTACAGGAGCTATAGCAACTGTAGTATGGCCTCATATATTTATGAGAACATTCGTAGCAGCAAATAAAGATAATTTCAGACAAATGTCTTGGGCTATGCCTATATCTTATGTTTTAGTTTATACTCCTATAGTATTAATAGGTGCTATATTGGCTCCGGCTATATTGGGACCTAATTTCCCTAAACCAGATAACGTAGTTGCCGTATTATCAACTCAGTATGCACCTCCTATAGTAGCATTTATATCTTTATTATGTTTATTTGCTTTTGGCGTATCTACTGCAGATTCTCTTTTATTGTCAGCATCTGCTATAGCCTCAAGAGACATTTATTTACATAAATTTAAAAATGATGCAGCTTCTTCTTCAAAAGATGTTGTAACATTCGGAAGAATAGTATTATTCTGCTTGATGATAATAACTTTGATAATAGTAGCTATAAGACCTGCTTCAATTACAGATTATGCATATAAATTGTCATCACCATTTTTTGCTCAGATATTGCCTGAAACTATAGGCGGATTATTCTGGAAAAGAAGTACAAAAGAAGGTGCTATAATAGGTACTATAGCAGGATTAATAACAGCTATAGTATTTACTTTCTTTGTAGCTCCTCCTTTGGGTTTCTCAGCTCTTATATGGGCATTAGTAGTTAATTCTATATTGTTTATATTGGTAAGTCTTGTTACAAAATGTCCTCAGGAAGTAGTAGCAAAATTCCATACTAGAATAGACTCTATAATATATTCTGGTGCTGAAACTTCTTCTGTTATGGAAGATTCTATATCAAATATGGTAAATAATAAATAAAATATATATAAATAAAAAACAGATGCAATTTTTATTTTAATTGCATCTGTTTAATAAATTGGCAAATAACTATGGAAAACATTATTGAAAGAAATAACACAATAGAAAATACATCTGTTTTTAGTGTATACGGCATAACAATACTTCATCCAAATAATTGGCAAATATTTATTAATAATCAAATACCATTTCAATTTGAAAACGGCTTTGTGAAAATAGATGCCTCTTCAATTTCAAATACCAAAAAAACTGATACTAGTATGACATTGAGATGGATAAAAAGTAAAGAAATAAATTCAGTTGACGATTATATAAATGAATTTCAAAATCAATTCAATATAAAAAATAAAAAATATAAAATGGACTCTTATAAAATAATACAATTGGAAAAAGTAAATGATGATGCTTATTTAATATGGTCAAGAGTAACAGCCAATCATAGTATTTTCAGAATATTAAAGGATAATGAAACTTTTGATTCTTTACAGCTCTCTACTTTCGGAAAAAATTCCAATAGATTAGTTATACAAACTATTACAGCATCAACGGATAATATTGAAGAAAATTTTGAATATTATAAAAATATTTTATCACAATTACAATGTGAATAATTTAATTATTAGGATAATAATATAATGAAAAAAATAATAATAATACCAGATTCTTTCAAAGGAAGTGCAAGCAGTTTAGAAGTATGCAATAGTATAGAAAAAGGAGTATTAAAAGTATTTAAAGATGCAAAAATAAAAAAAATACCAGTTGCTGACGGAGGCGAAGGAACAGTTGATTCTATACTTTATGCCGCAGGCGGCAGCATAAAAAAAGTTAATGTAAAAAATCCTGAAGGCAAAGTAATAGAAGCAAAATATGGTCTTATTAATAAAGACAAAGCTGTAATAGAAATGGCAGAAGCATCAGGAATTACTTTAGTAGATGATAAAAAAAGAAATCCTTTAAAATATTCTACATACGGAACAGGAGAACTTATAAAAGATGCTTTGAATAATAATATAAAAGAAATATTAATAGGTATCGGAGGAAGTGCTACTAATGACTGCGGCATAGGTATGGCTAATGCATTGGGATATAAGTTTTTAGATAAAGATAATAATAAACTTGAAGCTATCGCTGAAAATATGATAAAAGTTGCTGATATAGATGACAGTAATGTAGATAAAAGAATATTTGATATAAAAATAAGCGTGGCATGCGATGTTAAAAATCCGCTTTATGGAGAAAAGGGAGCCACAGCGGTATATGGTAAGCAGAAGGGGGTTACCGAAGAAAGTTTTGATATACTTGATAACGGACTTAAGAACATAGCAAAAATTGTAAAAACTAAATTTAACAAAGAAATAGATTATTTGGAAGGAGCCGGTGCTGCAGGAGGACTTGGAGGAGGATTGGTTGCATTCTGCAATGCTGAGTTAAAAAGAGGAATAGATGCTGTACTTGATATAATAGATTTTGAAAATGAAATAAAAGAAGCTTCATTAATTATAACAGGAGAAGGAGCTATTGACGGACAAACTAAGGAAGGAAAAGTTCCTGTAGGTGTAGCTAGAAGAGCTAATAATATACCTGTAATTGCTGTAGTAGGATCCATGTTGGAAAATGCTGAAGAAGTATATGAATTTGGCATACGTTCTATAATGCCTGTATTTAAAAAGTCTATTACAATTGAAGAAGCCATTAATAATGCCAAAACTTTAATAGAAGATGCAGCAGAAAGAGCATGCAGATTTATTTCCATAAATATATAATTGACAAAATATATTTTATAATATAATTTGTTTTTATAATCAATTTTCTTTTTAAGGATATTTTTATGGAAAATAAACCATTAAGTGCATTAAGCTCTCCTAGATTCTGCAATACAGGAAATTTTATGAGACTTCCTAAAGTTTCAGATTTATCAAGTTTGGATTTTGCTATAGTAGGCATACCATTTGATACAGCTTGTTCATATAGAACCGGTGCAAGATTCGGACCTAGTGCTATTAGGCAAATATCAACTATGATTAAGCCTAATAATGTTATATTTGAAGTTAATGTATTAAAAGAATTAAATGGTGCCGATTACGGCGATATTAACATAATTCCTGGATATATTTTAGAAACTTATAAAAATATAGAATCCGAAATGGATGAAATATTAAAGAATGATGTTATACCTATTTCACTTGGAGGAGATCATTCTATTACATTGGCAGAATTAAGATCCATAGCTAAAAAACATGGTCCTGTATCATTAATACATTTTTATTCGCATGCTGATATAAATGACTTGGTATTCGGACAGAAATATAATCATGGAACACCTTTCAGACGTGCTATAGAAGAAAACTTAATAGATCCTCATAAATCTATACAAATAGGAATGCGCGGTTCTTTATATGATCCTGATGAGTTTAAAAAAGCTGCTGAGCTTGGTTTAAAACTTATACCTGCACATAAAGTAAGAGAAATGGGATTTGAAAAATTAAATGAAGAAATATTAAACAGAGTTGGAAATAATAAAACTTTCTTAACATTTGATATAGACTTTGTTGATCCTGCTTATGCCCCTGGAACTGGTACTCCTGAAGTCGGAGGATTTACTTCTTATGAAACTTTAACTATGATTAGAGCTTTATCTAATGTTAATTATGTAGGATTTGATATAGTTGAGGTTGCTCCTTGTTATGACAGTTCTGAAATCACTTCTTATTTAGCTGCTAATATAGCTTTTGAGTTTATTTCTATACTTGCTTTAAAGAAAAAAAACAAATCTTAATATTTTATTCTTATAAAAGGCTGGTAACTATAATAAGTTATCAGCTTATTTTTTTAAATTATCTGTAAAGCCGTATATATTAAAATATCTAACCTCAATATCTTCTATATCATCATCTATATTTTTTAATTTAAATTTTAAATTAAGTCCCATTAAATAATTATTATTCAAAGCTATATATCTTTCCATTTTTCCGTCATCTTTACTGGAATAATCATATATAATCATATTAACATCTATATGAACATCAGAAATAACATAACCTTCTTCAAAAATTTCTGTTGTGATAAGAGTATATCCGCTTAGATATTCATATTCAGCATTTGCCGTATCAGAATATAACTGCTTCATTATAGAATCTAAATAATTTTCAACTCCGTTTTTAATAGCATTTTCTATATTCTTATCTTTATGAACCTTATCCCTCACCTGCTCTTTAGTCATCTTATTATTAGAATCATTTAAATTATGAACATCAAAATTTTCTAAAGTTCCCATAATTAACTCCTATATAATAATTATATATCAAATCTATAAAAGTTTTTTAAAGATATTGAAAAAAATTAAAAGCATTATTATTATAATATAAAATAATATTTTAGGAGATTAAAAAATATGAGAACTTCAGCTATAGAAAGAAATACTAATGAGACAAAAATAAAAATAGAATTAAATATAGACGGAACCGGCAAATATACTAATAACACTAATATTGGTTTTTTTAATCATATGCTTGATTTATTTGCACGTCATGGCAGATTCGATTTAAATACGGAATGTTTTGGAGATATAAATGTTGATTATCATCATTCAGTTGAAGATGTAGGTATAGTTTTGGGTAAATGCTTTTCTGAAGCTTTGGGAGATATGAAAGGAATAAAAAGATATGGTAATTTCTGCATGCCTATGTGCGAGGCTTTAACATTGGCAGCAGTTGATATATGCGGAAGAAGCCATTTAGTTTTTGACAGCGATTTAAAGCATGAAAAAGTAGGAGATTTCGACACAGAACTTGTAAAAGAATTTTTTACTGCATTTACAAATTCTATGAATATAACTTTGCATATAAAAACTTTTCATGGTGAAAATACGCATCATATTATAGAATCCATTTTTAAAGGCGTAGCACGTGCTTTATCTCAAGCCTGCGAAATAGATGAAAAATATAAAAATGAAGTATTATCTACAAAGGGAATGATTGAAAATAATCAATAGTATTTTGACTTTTATATTTTATTTCAGTATAATAACCTAAATAATTTTTATTAATCAATAACTAGGATATTAATATGACAGCTATAATAGATTACGGAGTAGGAAATTTATTTTCTTTAATGTCATCTCTTGATTATGTAGGAATAGATACAAAACTTACAGATGATGAAAAAATCATAAAGAATGCTGATGCAATTATATTACCGGGAGTAGGTGCTTTCAGAGACGCTATAACAAAATTAGAAAAAATAAATAACGGAATACTCAAAAATACTATAATAGAGGAAGCCAAAAAAGGAAAATTAATTTTAGGTATATGCTTGGGTATGCAGATGTTTTTTGATAAAAGCTATGAATATGGAGAATATAACGGACTTGGATTAATAAAAGGAAATATATGTCCTATAGTTAAAGATTTAAAAAATAAAGATTTAAAAGTACCGCACATGGGGTGGAATAATATAAATATAAAAAAAGAAGATAAAATATTTAAATATATTAACAATATGGAATATGTATACTTTGTGCATTCTTATTATGGAAAAGACTGTGAAGAAAGCATAATCGCAGATAGTGAATATGAAATAAATATACCAGCCGTAGTTAAAAATGATAATGTATATGGAATACAATTTCATCCGGAAAAAAGCGGAAGCACCGGACTTAATATACTAAAAGGTTTTAAAGATTTAATATAATTATAAAAAGAGCAGAACTTAATATTCATAGTCCTGCTCTTTTTATATATTAAAATAATGAAATTCTAGCTCTTTTTATTTCAGTTCTGTATCTCTTTATTTCCCATTCAATCTTTTCTTTATTCCATCCCAAAACATTAGCCATCTCTTCTGCAATATGTTCTGCAATCAATGTTCCGCAGTCACTTTCAGTTAAAATAAATCTTAGTCTTCTTATCATAATATCATCTAAATGCAAAGCATGTTCAACTTCTATAAAATATTTTATTAATCCCCTATTTATTCTATAATCAAGTCCAACTTCAACAAGCAAAGAAGAGTCATTCTTGCAAAACTCATTAAGCCTCAAAACCAAATCAACAGAACCATAATAATCTATTAAGAATTTTACTATGCCTTCATTTAATACCCAGTCAATATTTTTTTCTAATTTGTTTGTCATTATTTTTTGATTACTAAACCATTTATAAGGTTTTCCATACATCTTTATTAAAGCCTTAATAGCAACCAAAGATGATGTAGTGAAATTTCCGCCTTCAACCATAAATAGCCTGTAATTAGGATGTGCATGTATTTTTATATTAGATGGATTTACAGGCATCATTCCGGACTGAGTTGTTACTATATGATTTTTATTAACTATAGAGCTGAAATATGTATTATAAACATCAAGCAAATATTCTGCCTCATCGCTTGTGGCATATATACAGTCTAAGTCAGAATTATATTTTTTTATTGTAGGACCTATTATAGTTGTATTTTTCCAACGCATTAAAAATATATTAGGTCTTGATTTTATTTTAGGAAGCACAACAGCTTTATTGATATGAATAGAATCGCTGTTAATAACTAAATGAGTACCTTTAACATAAGAAACCCTATTTTCAAAAGAACCGTTTGGAACTAAAGAACTTATGCTGTTTCCCCAAGCCCCTGCTGCTATTAATATTGTTTTAGCTGAAGCACTGTGAATTTTTCTAGTAATATTATCGCTGAATATAACACTTTGTATTTCTTTTTGATTATATTCAAAAGCTTTTACCTCAGCATAATTTAATATATCACCCCCATAACTCTCAGCCTTTAAAAGTATTTCCATTACATATCTGGAATCATCTAATAAACCTTCATAATATTCTATAGAAGCTATTACATCGTTATTTATTAAATCAGGCAAACATTCTAATGTTGAATTTCTGCTATGGGATACATGCCTTTTAGTCTTTCCGAACAAAGATAAAATATCATATAACGAAGCTTTTAGCTCCTCTCTGAATATACCGCTTCCGCCATGATCATATATGGGATTAATGATGCCGAATGAATCAAAAGAGCTTTTATACATTAGATTATTTCTCTCTTTTACTTTAAAAGCAGTAGATATTATATTTCTGCTGTTCATATCATTAAATCCGCCTGAAAGCATTTTTGAAGTACGGGAAGAAGCCCCATAAGAAAAGTCATGTTTTTCTAAAAGAAGAGTTGAAATTCCTACACGTGATGTCTTTAATGCTATAGTTGCACCTATAACACCTCCGCCTATAATAATGATATCGTAATTTTTATCACTATGGAGTATATCAGCCCTTGTTTTTGCCATAAAAAAATCTCCTTTTATATAATAAAAACACAATAAAATTTAAGCTAATATATCAATAAACCTCCTAATATATAGTATAGAACAAAATTTTCATAAATACAAATATTTTAACAAATCTCTTAAATTTAATCGGTTTTTATTACTTTTCAAAAAAGACTGCATTTCTTTTTTCTTTCCATGTTTATCTATATAATGTCCGCTGAACTCCCCAAGACCAGATATAGGAAAAGCTAAATATGCATTATAAGATAATATAGAAAAGCATGGACTGAATACTATATAATTTCCTTTATTTTTCTTGGAAAAAGATATTATTTCATCATTAATATCATCAAGGGCATCTCCAAGTATTATAAATTTATTAAAATTATTATTATTCAAATCAATATTATGATCATACTCTTTATTTTTTAACTCTTTAATAGAATAATTATTTATATTTGTATAATTATCTCTTATAATTTCTGAATTAGTAGACATTGTATTTTTTTTTATCATACTATTAATTATACCTGTAGAATAAATAAGTTCATCAAAAGCATTGATATCTTCTATAGGATACATGCTTGAATATACAGCCAAACATGAATTAACATCTATGTCAGACATAAATTCATAATACATATTTTTTGCTTTTTTAAAATTGTATTGAATTCCATTATTTAAAGGCATTTCAAATGTATTATTGGAATAGTAATCCATTTTTCTGCCATAATCGCATAAAGCATACTTCTTTTTTGAAGGGGAGCAAATATCTTTTATACTGCTGCTGATATATATATAATTTGCATCGCATAAATAATTGCATCCTATACAAAAACTTCTTATACTCTTAGCTGTACTTATATCTTCGCTGATTTTATCATCTATAGATCTTTCTGTATAAAATACATGCGTAGGACAAAAATCAACTATCATAGAAGAATATCCGCTTATAGTTTTATAATCTTCGCATATTCCGCAATTAATACATCTTTCATAATCTGCTTTAATATATTTAGGCAAATTCATACCTTTTACAATTTTTTTTATATCTTCTATATTACTATCATTAGAGGCATCATTTGAAGGTTCTATAGAAACATTATAAATATCTAAATATTTTTTTAATTTGCAAATATAATCAGCATTACAGCTTTCACATATAGGCTTATGCATATACAGTATAGCATTTAATAATGCTATTCTGTATTTTATTATATCCTCATCATTATTTAAAACACTCATGCCGTTTTCTACTATTTCATTACAGGCATATTTTATACTATAAGTTTCCTCATTTTTTTTCTTAACTTTAACAGCACATAATCTGCATCTTAACAAATTATCTTCTTTATCAAAAGTATTGGTACTGTTCATTTTATATGAGCATAAATGCGGTATATCAATATTTACGTATGATAAGGCCTGCAATATTGTATATCCTCTTTGGGCAGAAACTGTTTTACCATCCACAGTGAATTTTATTATCATAATAAAATCTCTCAAATAATGATTTTTTATATAAAGCTATATAAGGTTATCTTATTTTCTACGGCATAAAGAAATTCATCTTTAAACATTTCTATAGTTGATAATATACAATAAGCTAAAGATTTTATATATAAACAAGATGCTAAATTATATATCATATTAACAGTATCTTTTAAATTTGAATAATCGCTAAAAATAGATTTTCCTAAAAGTATTCTATTAATATAATACTCGCATAAATCAAAACCATAATTACAAGGCATACATTTTTTACATGAAATAGTTTTAGCAAATTTAACGATTTTTAATACGACTCTTATTATACATCTGTCTTCACGTATAAAACATATTCCTCCATTTCCAAGTGTAATATCATAATCCAAGTTCATTTTTAAAAAAGTATCAATATCCATAGGCGGATTTAAAAAACCATTGGTAAATACACATTTTATACTATAATCTTTATCAAAATTTCCTGCAGTTTTTACTATATCTTTAAATGATTTTCCTATCTCAAATTCATATATGTTAGGATATATAATATCTCCGGATAAAGACAATATATAAGTTCCTTTAAGACTGGAAGAACCATAATTTTTAAAACTTAATTCTCCTATATGTGCTAAATATGTAAATTGAGCTATAGTTTCTAAATCAAATACATATTTTTTATTTTCTAAATAATGAGGGGTTATTCTGATTTTATTTTCCTGATAATATAATTCTTCATCATATAGGGAAATTTTTATATCATTTGTAAATTTTGAATCTTCAAATTCTACAATGGCCTTTAATAATATATCTTTTTCTTCTAAGTAATAGTCTTTCAATACTATATCTATATTTTTTATTCCGAGAATTTTAGCTATAAATACAGAACCGTCTAAAATGAGATGAGGATTATTTTTTATTAGAAACTTATCTTTAAAAACTAAATAGTCAAATGAACAGGCATTTATTAGAATATTATTTTCTTTATTGTTATTATTTTCTGTTAGGATTTCATATAAAGAATGCTGAAAAATATCTCTGGTAAGAATAGGATAATTATAAAGCTCTTTTAATATACTTTCAGCAAGTACTTCATTTATCAAATAATCCCCAAAACTATCTCTGTATAAATTAATATTATCTATACAATTTTGGCTATGCAACACAAATTTTTTCATCTTTTTCTTACATGTACAGCTTCTATATACTTTATAATGCTTTTAAAAGACGATTTTGTACATTCCATACCATTAATAAGTACAGGCACAGCATTATGGCAATCATGAATACACTCCATCTCTCTAAGCAGCATACCATCAGCAGATGGTACACCTATCTGTAAGTCATAATGAGAACGAATAGCCTCTAAAAGAGCATAACTACCATTCATAGAGCAATGAAACCCTACACATACTTCTATAAGAGTATTTACATTGGCTGACATACTATTCTTTCCCAATAAATAACTATAAATTAAAGAGATGAAAACATTATATTGAGTATAATGCTTATTATATATTATTTCTTTTTATGCCTATTTTTGCGTAAACGTTTTTTGCGTTTATGCGTAGCCATCTTTTGACGAAGTCTTTTTCTTCCTGAAGGCATATTCACTCCCATTTTTTATAATTTGAACATTTATTATACCATGTTATGTAAATAATTTCAAGTTTAAACTAAAAAAACTTCTTTATTTATTTCGCTATGTAGTTTATAATGCATTTTAATAATTTATTTAACAATAATAAGGATAAAAAATGAATGAATTAGAAAAAATGATTAACGGATTTGAGTATTTCAGCGGAGATAAAGATTTAGAAGAAATGAGAAACAAAGCAAAAGATTTATGTTTTGATTATAATTTTCTAAAATCAAATCAGCAAAAAGAAAAAGAGGATATTATAAGAAAATTGTTTGGAAAAATAGGTAAAAATTTTGGAATTAATGCTCCTTTTTATTGTGATTATGGATTTAATATAGAAGCCGGTGATAATCTTTACATTAATCATAATTGTGTAATTTTGGACTGTGCTAAAGTAAAATTTGGAAATAATGTATTTATAGCACCTAATTGCGGGTTTTATACAGCCGGACATCCTTTAGACATAGAAAGAAGAAATAATTGCATAGAATATGCATACCCCATAACAATAGGAAATGATATATGGATTGGTGCTAATACCATTGTTATTCCAGGGGTAACTATAGGAAATGGATCAGTTATAGGTGCCGGAAGCGTTGTTGTAAAAGATATTCCAAATAATGTCATTGCATTTGGAAATCCATGCAAAATTATTAGGGAAATAACAGACAAAGATAAAGAAAAAAACTTAAATTGGGAAAATATTAATAAAAAATAATCATAGCATTTTTATATACTATGATTATTTTTTATTTATTAATTAAATATTGAAATTATCAAAATTTTTCTATATCAACAAGTTTTTCTACTGTCTTAGCAAGAAGATAAACACCTACTCCTGTACCGCCTTTAGATATATATTTATTATCTGTATTACTGTAAGAAGTGCACGCTATATCCAAATGAGCCCATTTTGAACCTTCTGTAAAATAAGAAAGGAATTGTGCTGCTGTAATTGTTCCGGCTTCTCTTCCGCCTGTATTTTTTATATCTGCTATATCGGATTTTATCTGTTCTTTATATTCATCAAACATTGGAAGCTCCCAAACTCTCTCATAAGTATCATTTCCTGCTTCCTTAATTGCATTTGATAAAAACTCATCATTAGACATTAATCCTGTAGCATGTTTACCTAAAGCTATAGAACAAGCACCTGTCAATGTAGCTATATCTATAACATAATCAGGATTATATTTCTTTATTCCATAAGCTAAAGCATCAGCAAGTATTAATCTTCCCTCAGCATCAGTATTTACAACCTCTACTGTAACACCATTATGCATTTTTAATACATCTCCCGGATTTATTGCTCCGCTTCCTGTTTTATTATCTGTTAAAGGACATATTACAGTAACATTGGCATCCAAACCCATATCAGATATTAAAAATAATGCTCCGCATACAGCAGCTGCCCCTGACATATCATCTTTCATTCCATACATGCTGTCAGCTGGTTTTAATGACATTCCGCCTGTATCAAAAGTTATTCCTTTTCCAACTAATAAAATGCTTCTCTTAGCTTTTGCTTTTTTATATTGTGCTATAAATACTCTAGGAGGATTTTTACTTCCTGCATTAACTCCTAGTATTCCGTTCATATTAGCTGCTTTTAATTCTTTTTCAGTCAAAACTGTAGTTGTGATTTTTCTGCTTTCAGCCTGTTTTTTAGCTCTGTCTGTAAATGTTAATGAATTTATAACATTGCTTGGTTCATTAATCATATCTCTAGCCCAGAATATACAGTCTGCTATCTGACTTGCCTTTAATATAGCATTTTCCGTATCTTTTTTATGCTCTGAAACCAAAAGAATATTTTTTATAACTGCTTGTTCCTTTAATCTTTTATCTCCCAAATAATTATCAAATCTATATGAAGAAAGTATAATACCTAAACAAAACTGTATATAAGATTCCTCAGATGCTATTTCTGAAAATAATTCAGCCATATCAACTTCAATATCATCAATATGCAAATCTTTCATTATTTTTATCAAAGAAGCTCCGGCATTTTTCCAAGTCTCATACATATAATTTTTTACTTCTTTATAGGTAATAAAAATAACTCTAGTATTGCTTGCAAAAGCAAATGCAAATGGAGTGGAAGTTGTATAATATTTATCTTTAACTAAACTATTGAATAATTTTATGTATTCTTCATTAAAAGTACATACTTTAGGCTCTTCTTTCTCAACTTTCACAAAAATAGCTACTGTATGTTTTTTAATGAAATTTATTGTATGTTTGAGTTTCATTTTAGATCCTTGATTTTATTTAGAAATATTAAGTAATAATTATATATAATGTTTATTTTATGTCAATTATAATCTTAAAATTTATAATAATGTATATTGAAATATACTATTAAATATATATAATTTTCATAATGAAGATATTAAATTTATAATTAGAATATATCATTATGGAGGCATTTATTTATGATAAAGAAAATAGTAATTATAATGCTTGTTATTTCATTATTTATAATTTCATGCGGAACCGGCATCAGCGGAAATAAACCGGAAGGCTGGGTTAATAATGACATATTTAGAGTAATAGGAAAGGGTTCACCTTCAAAAGATATATCAGATAAATTTGAAAGAGAAGTTAATGCAAGACAAGCTGCTGTATTAGATGGAAAAAATAAAATAGCTGCTAAAATAGTAGGTTATTATATGGAATCATTGAATTCAACAGAAAAAGATATGATAGATGAATATGTCATACAGGAAAGAGTTGCAGAAAAAGTAATAGGTCTATCTGTTATAGAAAGCAAATGGGATTTTCTGCAAAACTGCACTGTTGTTATGGAATTATATGGAAAAGGACTTAAAAATAAAATGGATAATTTAGTCAGCGAATACTTAAATGAAGTAGGAATGCAGCATACGGCACAAGATCCTGAAGGAATGGTAAATTAATAATATAAAATTTATTTGTTTTTATTATATTTCCGATATGTTAATACTATTGCAATATAATTTTAAAAATGTATAATTAATTTATAGAGAGAAAAAAGGAGGGAATCTATGAAAAAATATTCAAAATATTGTATTGCTGCATTGATGCTGTCTCTATTTGTAATATCATGCGGAACAGGTGTAAGCAGAAGCAATCCTGAAGGATGGATTAATGATGATACATTTAGAGTAATGGGAATGGGTTCTCCATCTCCAGATATAGACTCTTCTGATAAATTTAGAAGAGAGTTAGCTGCAAAACAAGCTGCAGAATTAGATGCAAAAAACAAAATAGTTGCTAAAATAGTAGGTTCTTATATAGAATCATTGAGTTCAACAGAAAAAGGTATGATAGATGAATATGTTATACAAGAGAGAGTTGGCGGAAGAATAAGAGGTGCTTCTGTTGTAGAAAGCAAATGGGATTCTCAGCAAAATTGTACTGTAGTTATGGAGCTTTATTCTAAAGGTTTGAAAAAACAAATGGATGCTTTAGTAACTAAATATCTTAATGAAGTTGGCATGCAGTACACTGCTCAGGATGTAGCCGGTATGGTTAGAACTAGAGAATAATAATTTGTTATGTAATTAATTAGGGAGTATATTTATACAATATACTCCCTTTATTTTTTATAAGCAATAGCATAACAAAAAATATTTTTTATATACTATTGCAATATAGTATTCAAAATATATAATTAAAAATAAAAATTTGGGGAGTCATAATGTATACAGAAAATATTAGCGGAAGATTAGCATTTATTTCAGGAGCAAGTGCAGGTATTGGAGAAGCTGTAGCAAAAATGCTTGCTTCTAACGGTGTTAATCTTATTTTATCTGCGAGAAGAATAGATAAACTTAATGAATTAAAATCATCATTTGAAAAAGACTATAATATAAAAGTAAAAGTAATAAAAATAGACTATTCAAAACCCGATGAAATAATTAATGCTGTAAATAATCTTGAAGATGAATGGAAAAATATAGATATACTTATAAATAATGCCGGTTTAGCTTTAGGCAAAGATGTATATTATAATAATAATTTAGAAGATGTATTACAGATGGTTAGAGTTAATTGTGAAGGATTAATAGTATTAACTAGATTAATACTTCCGCTTATATTAAAGAGCAAATATGGCCATATAGTAAATTTATCATCTACTGCTGCCGATGAAGGATATAACGGAGGGGCTATATATTGTGCTACAAAATCATTTGTTGATATGTTTGGAGACAGTATCAGAATTGAATTAATAGATAAGCCTGTAAAAGTAACAAATATTAAACCTGGTGCTGTTAATACAGAATTTTCTACAGTAAGATTTAAAGGAGATAAAGAAAAAGCAGATAATGTATATAAAGGATTTAGTCCTTTATATGCTGAAGATATAGCCGATAATATAGAGTATGTATTAACTCGTAAAAGTCATGTACAAATATCAAGCATGACTATTATGGCAGAAAATCAAGGCACTGCTACTATAATACATAGAGAAAAATAAAATATAATTTTTTAATAAGGGAGCTATCTTTCTATGGGTGAAATAGACAACACTAGAGACAGATTAAAATTAGATAATCTTGAACAAAATACAAGAAAAGACTTGTTTAATAAGTTTGTTGATGCAGGCGGAGAGGTAATAGCAGAAAAAAAGAAGCCGAATACAGGAGTAATCGGAGGGTCAAGAAGAAGCAATACTTTAGTCGGAGGTTCATCATCAGATTCTAAAAGCAAATCTGATGCTTCATCAAGTAAATCTTCATCTTCTGATAATAAATCAAAATCAAAAACATCAGCTTCTAATAGTAATACCATTGCCCTAAAAAAGGATAACAGCATATTTTTCAACATTAAATTATGGTTCAATGCTCTTAGTGCTGGGGTTATAACTTTTGTAGGCGGAAATGTTAATCCTAAATTCCTAAATTTTATAGATAAAAATGTAATAGCTGCTTTACTTGAAATGGATACTCTTATTTTTAATGCTTTAAACCCTGTAGAATCTTCAAATGTAGATTCTAAAATAAAACATGAAAAAATAATATCGCAATTTGCTAAAGATTTAGACGATTTAGAGCTTTTGGAAAGAATAAAAGATCAATACGATGAAAAATTATATAAAGATTTTTTAAGACCATTTAAAGAATTAAATACTAATGTTATCGCTGAAAGCTATGTTAAAGAAATAAAAGCAATGTTCAGACCTTTATATGTTCTTCATGCATATTCTTCAAGAATGAAACTAGCCGGAGAAAAAGCTATGTTTGCTTATGCTATGGTTGATAACATAAGTAAAGGAATAGTTAATTCAAGAATTTCAGCATTTAAAAGAGCTGTAGAACTTGTATATTCAAAATATTATCCTAAATTGTTTGCTTTATTACAATATGCCTCAAAAGAAAGACTTGAAACTATAAATGATTTTAACCGCTATTTAAATATTACTGACGTTGATATATTAGGATATTATACAAAACTCAAAAAAGATAAAGAAAAAATGAAAGAAATAAAAATAGAGGAAGCAAAGGAAAATATAGGAAAGAATAAAGAAAATGCTGAAGATGACAAACTAAGTAAAGTTGAATCTATAGGTGTTAAACTTATAAATAAATGTGTGTCATTCAAAAAAGAAGATAATGATATAGAATATGAAGCAGATCCTTTTTTCATTGTTTCAACTAAAGATAAAATATACAGAATAAAAGTTTTAATAGATTTTTTAGACAGAGAATATTCAGCTGTATTTGTATCTAACAAAGTAAGATATAATTTAGTTTATGATAATCAAGTTAGAACAGATTATAAAAATGATTTCAATAATATATTCTTATCATTATCAGATACTAATTCAAGATTAAATGAATACAGCGAGCTTTGCAAAACTATAGAAAAAGTAGAAGCAGATAAAACTATGCGTTTTGAACAAAGAGTATCAATGCTTTCAGATAAAAACGGACAGCGTTCATACTTAGCTAAGAATTTAAGAAATACTTTTGTTTCTATAATCACACCATTCAAAAGAAAATTAGATAAGCTTTTATTGGATAAAGAAGAAAGAGAAAGAATAATTGAAAACCCTAATGATATATTAACTTTTTCTGCTGAAATAGGAAAAACTAAAAAAAGAATACAAGGATACAATGTAATGAAAGCATTAACAGAAGCTTATTACTTTGTAGCTGGTTTTAATTATTTGATTACTCAAGGAGAATTATCCGGTGCTGGAATTTTAATTGAAGGCGGAGATGAAGAAGAGCAGCCTATAGTAGAAAATACAGCTGCTGCAAATGAAAGTGCTGTAAAAGAAGAGAATGCTACTGCATCAGTTGAAAATAATGAAAGCAATATAAATGATGACAATGTAAATAATAATGACAGCGAATATAATGAAGCAGAAAATAATGCTGAAGATGTAAATACAGAAGAAAATGAAGATGTTTCTGAAACTGAAGAACAAGATGATAATAATTCTGAAGAAGAATTTGAAGAGTCTCAAGAAGATGAAAATTTGTTAGATGATACAGAAGAAGAAAAAAAATAGTGTGAGGTTTTACTTTGGCTTATAAATCACCGAAAGTTGTTATGCTTGAATATATTCCATTACGTATACTAATGGAAATAATATCCTTTATGCCGTATATTACTGTTGTGCTTTTTGCAAAATTAATGGGTATTTTAATGTATATATTTGCTTTTAAAAGCAGAAAAGTAGCTTTGATAAATTTAAAGCAGGCTTTCCCAGAAAAAAGTTTCCATGAAAGGAAAAAAATTGCAAAACGTTCTATGGAATCAATGCTTATGACTTTTGCTGAATTTATAAAAGCATCAAGAATGTCTAATGAACAAATTTTGAAAAGAATAAAAATAGAAGGTCAGGATATTTTTGATAAGGCTATGCATGAAAAAAATAGAGGAATAATAGCTATAACTGGGCATATAGGAAATTGGGAATATATAGCTTTCTATTTTGCCATAAAAGGTTATGATCCTAGCGTTATAGTAAGGCCTCTTGATAATCCTAAATTAGATGTATATATGAAATCTTGGAGAGAAAAGAGAGGAATGACATGTATATCAAGATGGGGGGATTTAAGAGACATATTCCATGCTTTAAATAAAAATACACCTGTAGCATTCTTATCAGATCAAAATTACACACAAGGTATATTCGTAGATTTTTTCGGATATCCATGTGCTACAGCTGTAGGACCTGTTGCAATAGCTATGAAAACAAAACTTCCTATGGCTATACTTTATGATTTGTCTGACAGATACGGACATCATAAAATTATAGTACATGATATTATGTATATAGAAGAAAAGGAAACAAAAGAAGAAACATTAAGACATAATGTCCAAAGATACACAAAAAAACTGGAAGAGATAATTGCTAAACACCCGGAAAATTGGCTTTGGGTTCATACTAGATGGAATACAAGGCCTAAAGGCGAACCTGAAATATTTTATGATACTAATGATTATAAATAATCTTTTTTACTTTATTTTTTTGCCGGCGGTTTATATTGTATACTAAAATTAGTATTTAATTTTCTTAAAGGATTTACATTTCATATAATTTTATTTTATAATATCAGTTTTTAACTGTTATAAATTTGACAAATCATATAATTTTTAGTAATTTAAAAAAGGTTAACAAATATTTTATCGAAGGAGGTTATGCATATATGGAGCAAAAAAAACGTTCTTTTATGTTCTTTTTAAATCTTGGACTTACATTCACTTTAGTTGGTATAATTATTTCATTTTTTATTTTTTCGTATGAAAAAAATTATAAAAAAGATGAGTTCTTGGTTCATGCTCAAGCAGCACCTGAAAAAACAGCTTTTTCAGGTTCATTAGACGGTGCTTTGGCTGTTGAAGGTGCTATAAGGGAAGTAGTTGATAAAAATATGCCTGCTGTAGTTAATATATCTACAGAAATTGAAGCAGGACAAACTGAAGAAGACAGATATGCTGATGAATTTTTTAGATTTTTCTTCGGAGATCAGATGCCTAGACAAAGAAGAAGTCAAAAATCATTAGGAAGCGGATTCATAATTAATGAAGAAGGTTATGTACTTTCCAATTACCATGTAGTTAAAGGTGCTACTAAAATAATGATTACGCTTTACGGCGAAGACGGAGAGCTTCCTGCTAAATTAATAGGATATGATGAGGCTTATGATTTGGCTTTATTAAAAATAGATTCTAATGATAGAACTTTCCCTTATGTTGCTTTGGGAGACAGCGATGCTATAGAACCTGGTGAGTTTGCCATTGCTATAGGAAATCCTTACGGACTTAATAATACTGTAACTTTCGGTATTGTAAGTGCTAAAGGAAGAAGCGATGTAGGAGCCAATAAATATCAAAGATATATACAAACTGATGTTGCTATAAACCCTGGTAACTCAGGAGGACCTTTATTCAATATTCATGGTCAAGTTATAGGTATTAATACTTTAATATACTCTACTTCAGGCGGAAGCATTGGTATAGGTTTTGCTACTCCTATTAATCTTGCTACTTCAGTAATGACAGATTTAAAAGAAAATGGAAAGGTTACAAGAGGATATTTAGGTATATACTTACAAGATATTGATGAAAATTTATCAAGAGGTCTTAATGTTAAGCAAAACAGCGGTGTTTATGTAAGTGAAGTTATACCTGATTCCCCTGCTTCTAAAGGCGGTTTGCAAGACGGAGATATCATTACAGAATTTGACGGCGAAAAAATGACTAAATCAGGAGATTTATTCAATAAGGTGGCTACTACAAAAGTAGGAAAAGAAGTTACTGTTAAATATTTAAGAAACGGAAGAGAAGGAACTACTAAAGTTAGAATCGAAGCTAGAGTTGACGATGAAGAAGTTGTTCCAAACAGAACTTTGCCAAATAACGGACAAAGCAATACGCGTTCTTGGATGGGATTAGATGTTTCTAATATTACTCCTGAAATATCTCAAAGACTTCAAATTAGAAGCAATGAAAGAGGTGTTGTTGTACTTAATATGACACAAAACTCTAAAGCATATCAATCAGGACTTAGACCTGGAGATGTTATAAAGGCTATAAATGGAATAACTATCTCTAATACAGATGATTATAATGAGTTTGTTAAATCTTACGGAAATGATAAGTCTTTCACAATAACAATTAAACGTGCTAGAATGACTTATGTAATAATAATAGAATAGTAAGTTAAAAAAGAACAAGTAAGAGGCTGCAGAAAATAATTAACTGCAGTCTCTTTTTTTATATTAATCATCTTAAGTTATGTTAACTATTTTTATGTTTTTACTTGCATTCATAATTAATTTAGTATATCATTAATAAAACATATACTTATGATTATAACAATATTAATGTGATTAATAGATAATTTATATATATGGAGATTAGAATATGACACACTTGGAATTAAGAGAAAAATTTAAAGAGTTTTTTAAAAGTAAAAAACATGCTATAGAAAAATCATCATCACTTATACCAATAGATGACCCTAGCCTTTTATTTACAACTGCTGGTATGCTTCAATTCAAGCCATACTATGCAGGAATAAAAAAAGCACCATATTCAAGAGTTGCATCTATACAAAAATGCTTCAGACTTTCTGATTTAGAAAATATAGGAAAAACAGCAAGACATCATACATTTTTTGAAATGTTTGGTAATTTCTGCTTTATGGGCGATTATTTTAAAAAAGAGGCTATAGAATTTGCTTGGGAATTTTCTACTCAGGTAATTAAACTTCCTATTGAAAAAATATATGTTTCTATATACGAAAAGGACGACGATGCTTTTAAGATTTGGAACAAACATATTGGAATACCTAAAGAAAAGATAGTAAGACTCGGTAAAAAAGACAATTTCTGGGGACCTGCCGGAGATTCAGGAGCTTGCGGACCTTGCAGTGAACTTTATATTGATATGGGTGAAGAGAAAGGATGCGGAAAACCTGATTGTTATGTTGGATGCGATTGTGAAAGATATTTAGAGTTCTGGAATTTAGTATTCAATGAATTCTTCCAAGATACTGACGGCAATTTATCACCTCTTCCAAATGTTGGAATAGATACAGGTATGGGACTTGAAAGATTGTGCTATATTACTCAAGGAGTTGAAAGCAATTATCAAACTGATGTAATGAAGCCTATAGTTGATGCTATAGCAAAAAAGTTAAATGTAAAATATGAAGATAAAAATAAAACTAAAATCAATTTAATAGCAGATCACTTAAGAGCATTGGTATTTGTAATATCTGAAGGATGTACTCCTTCTAATGAAGGAAGAGGATATGTACTTAGAAGACTTTTAAGAAGAGCATTAAAAACTGCAAGCGATTTAGGACATAAAGGTGCTTTCTTAAATGAAATTACATCTTCTGTAGTTAATGTATATAAAGATATATATGATTATCTTCCTAAAGAAGAAGAGAATGTAAAAAAAATATTAAAAGATGAAGAAAATAAATTCATAAATACAATATCTGCCGGAATGAATAAGCTTTATGCTGTAATGGAAGAAAATAAAAACAGCAAAGTAATATCTGGTAAAGATGCATTTATGCTATTTGATACTTACGGACTTCCTATAGATATAACAGAAGAAGAGGCATCTGATCATGGATTTACAGTTGATAAGGCTGGATTTGAAGAGGCTATGGAAGAGCAGAAGAAAAGAAGCAGAGGTACTGGAGAAGATAAAAAATCAAAATTCGGATATGTTGAAAATTATGAAACTAAATATGTAGGTGAAGAAACTGATAATCTTATAAACGGCGTAAATGCTAAAATTATTGCTGTATATGATGATAATAGTAAAAAAGAAAAAGCTTCATCCTCAAATGCCGTTATCATTACAGATGTATCGCCTTTCTATGGAGAAATGGGAGGACAGATTGGTGATAATGGATATATAGAAAACAGCAAAAAAGAAATAATTAAAATAATAGATACTCAAAAGAAAGAAAATACTATTATACATATAGCAGACTGCAGCAGTCATTCTTTAAGTGTAGGAGAAGAAATAAAATTATTTGTTAATTTTGACAGAAGAAGTGCTATAAGAAAAAATCATACAGCTACACATATACTTCAAAAGGTATTAGAGCTTACATTAGGAAATCATGTTAATCAGGCAGGAAGTTTTGTAAGCGATGAATACTTAAGATTTGACTTTACTCATCCTGATTCAATTCCGGAAGATACATTAATAAGCATAGAAAATCAGGTTAATGAGGTGGTATTTAAGTCAATGCCTGCTGTAATAAAATACATGCCTAAAGAAGAGGCTATAGCATGCGGAGCAAAAGCATTATTCGGAGAAAAATATCCGGATACTGTAAGGATATTAGATATAGGAAATGGTTTTTCAGTAGAACTTTGCGGAGGAAGCCATTTGACAAATACATCCGAAGTTGGTTATTTCCATATAGTAAGTGAAGGTTCTGTGGCTAGCGGTGTAAGACGTATAGAAGCTATCACAGGATTAAAAGCTGCTCATGAAGCTAGTAAATTATTTAGTAAAGTGAAAAATTTAGCTCATATATTAAATGCTTCAAAAACAGATGAACTTACTGTAAGAGCAGAAAACCTTCAAAATGAAGTAAAAAAACTGCAGAAAGAAATTAAACAGCTTAAAACTTCAGGTGCTTCTGCTGTTTCATTTATGGATAATTTTGAAGATTTAAATGGAATTAGATTCTATAACTTAGAATTTAATGAAGATATAAAAGATGTTAGACTTTATGCTGACACTATAAAAGAAAGAGTAAAAGACGGCATCAGCATAATGATAAGTAAAACAGACTCATCTAACTCTATACTTGTACAGGTTACAGGAAGTGCTTTAAAAGATAAAAATATATCCGCAAATAATATAATAAAAGATATTATTGCTGCTGCTGGAGGACGCGGAGGCGGAAAGGATACATTTGCACAAGGCTCTATAGAAGATGTACAAAAAGCTAAAGATGAGATTAATAAAATAAAGAATAAGTGGTTGTAATAAATGATTAGAAATATAAATATTTTAATTTTTATAATAATTTCTTTTTTATTTTTATCATGTTCTGAAAAGGATGTTGCTTTACGCAGACTTGATGATGTGCATAAAGCAGAAAAAGAGCTTGCTAAAAATCCGGATAATGAAGAAGTTATATTGGAAGTTATAAATGCTGCACAAAACGGCGGCAGAGAGGTAAGAGCTGAGGCTGTATGGCTCCTCGGCAATATAGAGGCAGAAATTGCATACAGTGATTTTTTACGAGCAAGTGTAGAAGATCCTGATTTCAATGTACGCTGTTTAGCAGTTCTTGGTCTTGGAAAACTAGATGCTAAAAATGCTGAGGCCATAGATAGAGTAAAAAGAGCTATTTCTGACACTGATTTACAAGTTCAAATAGAAGGCTTAAAAGTTGCAGGACGTCTTCAAGCTAAAGAACTTTTAAACCCTATACTAGAAAGTTTATCTAGTAAAAATAAATGGGTAAGAATAGCTGCTATAGAAGCTTTAAAGGATTATGATGACGGCAGAGTTGACAGATCTCTTAATCTGCTTTCTTCCACCGATTCAGATATAGCTGTAAGAGCTCTTATAAAACAAGTTGTAGCTTATAGAGAAAAAAATATACAAAATAATGTAAAAGAAACAGAAGAAGAATAGGAAGCATATTAAAAGATGAAAATTAAAATTTATATATTAGCTATAATAATTTTATTTATATTTATTTCATGTGCAAGTAAGTATTCGTATGTAAGAGTTGATGAAGTAATAAGCAAGCCTAGAACTATTGCTGTTGCTTCATTTACATTTCCTAAAAGCATGACAAATCAATACTATGACAGACTTAAATATTTAAATACAGAAATTTATACAGACTTTGTATTAAACAGTTTTATAAGCAACTTTAATTCTCAAAATGAAATGATTAAACTTGTAACATTAAAAGAGGCTATAGGAGATAATGAATTTGCCGCCCTTCCTAGTGATTATCACTATGTATTAGGTGCTGATTATGTAGCTGCTACAGGTACGCTTGCAATTGACGGAGATGTTTTTTCTATATTAAGAGATAAAAATATTGACGGATTAATGTATGCCCATGCTGCTATGTCTTTTTGGTCTCAGAAGGTTAGTATAGATTTTGAGATTTATGATAACGAAGGCAGTTATTTATGGATAGACTCTTTGGATGGTAATTCATACCATATTATAGGCGATACAGGGGCTCCTACAAGACAAACTGCTTATGAAATAGTTATTGCCGATGTTATGAAATATCAGCAAAGACATGCTGAAGAACTTTATATCATTATAGATCAAGCTATATCAAATGGAGTAAGCAAACTAAAAGGCAGAACACCGTATGCATTCAATACTAATGATATTATATTCACGCAAAAAACATTTAGTTTAACAAATGAAGATTATGCAAAAAAGGCAGGTATAAATTAATGGCACAGAAACAAAAAGTAGAATTAAATTTCAGCAATGTAGATGACTTTCATTTTAAGGCTCCTTTAAAAGGTTATTTAACTAAAATAGCAGATGATCATTTTGTTATTAATAATGATGATTTGGCTATAAAAGGTACTGGTAAAACTCCTAAAGAAGCAGCGGAGATGATAAAAGAACAATTTATAGTACTTGCCAATGATGTTATGTACAAATCAAAATATGCTCCTCTAAGCGAAAGAGAGAGAAAAAAAGTTAATATTATAAAATCTATATGTGATATTTTATAATTATTTTTTTATTATATATAATATAATTTCATTTTTATAATTAATATTGTCGAAAATTATAAAATTAGTGTATAATAATAATCAATAATTTTATATGGTAAACAATATGGTAAAAAGAATAACTCTTAAAAACGGCACTAGATTAATACTTGAAAGAATGCCTATGCTTGATACTGTATCAATAGGATTTGTATTTTTAACAGGAAGTGCCAATGAAACTAAAGAAGAAAACGGATATACTCATTTTATAGAACACATGTTATTTAAAGGCACTCATGATCTTACAGCTAAAGATATAATACGATATATAGAAGGTGTAGGAGGAATATTTAATGCATTTACATCAAGACATTTAACAACATTCTATATAAATATAATATCTAAATATTTTGACAGAGCTATAGATACTTTAGAAAATGTTATAATGAATTCAGCATTTAGAGAAGATGATATAGAAAAAGAAAAAAAAGTCATAATAGAAGAATTAAAAATGTCAAATGATACTCCTGAGGAAATAACAGCAAATCAATTTTTTGCAGCAGCATATAAAGGAACTTCTATGAGTTTTCCTATAGGAGGAAATATAAGCAATATAAAAAAAATAAGCAGAGATAAAGTATATAATTATTTTAAAGAACATTTTCATTCTAATAATTTAATAATATCAATAGCAGGTAATTTTGATGCCGAATATGCTGTAAAAAGATTATCAAATATAAAGTTAGAAAAAAAATCTAAAACCGTTAATGGGGATTTACCTTTTTATTATAAAACAATAACTAAAGAAAAAAAGGAGCTTCATCAAGTTTATTTCTCATTAGTAAAGCCTTCATACAATGCATGCGATAATAGAAAAAGATATGCCATGAATATAGTTAATGATATATTCGGAGGAAGTGCTTATTCTAGGCTGTTTCAGGCTATAAGAGAAAATAAAGGCTTATGCTATAGTATATATAGTTATAATTCAAGTTTTATAAACGGCGGTACTTTTGAAATACATGGATCAACTAGTTTAGATAGGTATAAAGAAACAATAGAAAGCATATATTATGAAATGGAAAAACTGCTCAAAGAAAGAATATCAGAAGAAGAACTTGAAGAAGCTAAAGAAAGTTATAAAAGTTCAATGGCTTTCAGTAAATTTAATGCTGAATCTATAATGAATAAAAATGCAAGAAATGAATTATATTCTTCTAGATACCTTTCATTAAAAGATATTTATAAATATATAGACAGTGTAGATTTAAAATTGGTAAATGAAGTTATAGATGAAAAATTATCAGATAAGAAATTCTTTTTAACATCTGTAGGCGAATCAGGAACTAAAAGTATAAGCAATAAATTAACTAAAAAGTTAAAGCTTAATTAACTATAAGATATTATTAGTTCACAAATAAAATTTAATCAATAATATCAAATCCATATTCTTTGAATATATTAAGACTTTTTTCTGTATATAAGTACTCTATAAACTCTCTTGCCATTTTTTCTTTTGAAGAGTTCTTTAATACAGCAATACTGTAAATTATCTCTGTATTATTTTCAGCTTCAGCAACTATTTTTAAATCATTATCATTTAATATAGCTTCTGTTTTATAAACTATTCCGCAGTCTATTTTATCATTTTTTATTAAATCAATTACTTCCTTAGCATCTTTTCCTAAAATAAATTTATCCGCAATCTTATTGTATATACCCAAATTATTTAATATCTCTTCTGTATAACGTCCTACTGAAGAAGTCATTGACTCCCCTATTGCTATTTTTTTTACCGAGCTATTAGTCAAATCTAAAAAAGAATCAATATTTATATTCAAATCTTTAGGCATAACTAAAACTATTTTATTTCCAACTAAATTGTTTATAGTGTCATTATGCAAACGTTCTATATCCTTTAATATGTTTATCTCATCAATAGAAGCCGAAATATATAAATCTGCATAATCATTATTTTGTATTCGCTGTCTTAATCTTCCTGATGAATCAAATAAACATTCTATTTCATTTTTTGTTTCTGCTTTATAATTATTACATATTTTTGCTAATGGATTTCTTAGGCTGGTAGTTGAAAATATAATAATATTTTCTTTGCTATTATTGTTTGAACATGATAAGAAAAATATTGATATAGCTAAACATAAAATTAATTTTATTGTTTTTGTATCCATTAAAATTTCCAATTATAAAATATGTAATTCTATAATTATATACAATTTATAAAATTAGTCTATATTTTTATAAAACTTTTTCAACTTTTATTTATAGGTAATAAAATTATAATCTAAGAAATAATTGCGGAAGTGTGGGGAATACCTATTATGTAATCACTCATTTTTACATATTTATTATTTTGAAGATTACTTCCATATCCCCCATCTTCCAAAATAATGTTATACATATTTACCTCCAATAAAAATATAGAAAAATTTAATTTTAATTCTACATTAAGCGGAAATAAAACTTTTAACAAAAAACATATAAAAATGAGTGACATAAATAGCTATATTTATATATGTTTCTCAATCCATTCATAGCGTTTTTTAAGCTCACGCTCTTCACCTATATCTACAGGCTCATAATAATTTTTCTTTATGCCTTTCTCTAAATAATCCTGCTTTACTATATGATAAGGGAAATCATGCGGATACTTATATTCTTCATTGCTCTTTCTGTCAAATGATGCTGAGTTATTATCTTTTAAATAATTAGGAATGGAATATAATTCTCCGTTTCTTATATCTTTTATTGCTTTGTTAATAGCATTGTATGCTGAATTTGATTTAGGGCATAATGCCAAATATATTGTAACCTCAGCTAATGGAATTCTTCCTTCCGGCATGCCTATAAAATCAATAATGCTTACAAGAGAAGCAGCAATATTCATAGCATTAGGTTCAGCAAGTCCTATATCTTCAGAAGCTAATATGCATAGTCTTCTTGCTATATATCTAGGATCTTCTCCAGATTCAAGCATTCTAGCCAAATAATAAACAGCAGCATTAACATCGCTTCCTCGTACACTTTTTATAAAAGCACTTATTGTATTATAATGTTCATCTTCATCAAATGTTATAGACTGCTTGCTTGTAACATCTTTTACTATTTCTTCTGTAATTGTAAGTTTCTCTTTAGTTTCATCTATCTGAGTTGCCAAATATGAAGCTTCAAGATAAGTAAAAGCCTTCCTAACATCTCCATGCGAATAACGAACTATTAAATTAACAGCCTCATCTTCAACATCAACATCTGCCTCCCCTAGCCCTCTTTTATCTTTAATCGCTTTTTCTATAGCTTCTCTAATGTCATTATCATCTAAATTCTTAAATTCAAAAAGCATTATACGTGAAAGCAAAGCATTATTAAGATAAAAATAAGGATTCTGCGTAGTGCTTCCTATAAGTATTACACTGCCATTTTCTACTGCCGGAAGAAGAGCATCCTGCTGACTTTTATTGAATCTATGTATTTCATCTATAAAAAGAATAGTCTTTTTTCTATTTTCTAAATTTTTCTCTGCTTTTTTAATAGCTTCTCTGATTTCAGAAACATTTGAAAGTACAGCATTAAGTTTAATATATTCACTTTTAGTTTTTTTTGCTATTATTGACGCTACAGTTGATTTACCTACACCGGGAGGACCGAAAAAAACCATAGATGTAATTTTATCTTTATCTATCATTTTTCTCAAAGTTTTATCTTCAGCTAATATATGCTTCTGACCGAAAACTTCTTCTATTGAAAGAGGACGCATTCTCTCAGCCATAGGCTTAAAAGAATTATCACTCTCTCCAAAATCAAACATTGAGTTTTTCAATATGTTCCTCTACAAGCGGTATATAATTCATAATATTTTCTATTCTTTCTTTTATCTCATATTCTAATAAATCTGCTATTGATATATAATCCTCATTGGAAAATGCTTCCAAAACATTATTCATCATTTCATTAAAATCATTAATGGCATCGGAAAGAGGCACCAAATTTAATGTGATTTGAGAATAATCTATTGAATACATAGAAGCTACATTTGAAAGTATGCTGAATGAAAAACTTACTATACGTGAAAATTTTTCTGCATATATAAATGCATCTTTATCATTTCCGGATTGAAGTTTATTAACAATAGATTCTAATATATCCAATATTAAAGGTAAAAATTTAGGCAGACTTCCTATTTTGTATAAAGCATTACTATTTGTTATATTATTTGCAAATAAAGCTATAGTATTTATTTTAGCTTCTTCTATAACAAGCTCCATTGCAGGCATCATTTTTTCTGCTAAGAAAGGTTTAAAATCATCCTTAAAGAACTCTATACTCTTTTCTAAATTATCGCTCAAAGAATTCAATCTTTCTAGTTTTACTTCAATCATTTTTAATATATGTATGATACCGTAAGAATCCAAGCTCATATTAAATAAAAATATAGCTCTAGGTATTGAATCAAGTATCCAAGATATTCCGTCTTTTAAAGCCTCAATATCTTTCTGGCCTAAAGATTCCGGAACAGTATTATACACTTTTTCAAGATATTCCATTATTGACATAATAGAATAAAGAGAATATTCAGCATGACTTAATGCTTCAACTTCTATTTTGTTTATTGTATCTATTGCTATAGTTTCATATTCTTCGTCTATATAAGGCTGAAGCTCTCTGTCATCTATAATAACTTTATTAATGAGAAAATCATTAGAATTGCACCATTCTTCTATAGGCTTTAATACTTCATAAGCATTTTCTTCATTTTCTAACATTACTGATAATTCTTTACCGTTTATAAATATTTTCATTTTAGTACCATAAAATTAAAATTTTGTATTATGAATATTTTTCGGATTTTTTTCACTTATCAATAATGATTTTTATTTTCTATATATATTTTACATATAAAAATTATTTAACAATTAATTTTACTAATATATTAATATCGTATATTTTTTTAACAAAACTAATTTATAATTTTACAATTGTATAAAATTATAAAAAAAATAATTGAAAATAAAAAAATAATTATTAAATTATTTGTTGTACATATTGTTAGACTTATACATGGGAGTGGATTGAATTATGAAACATTTTAACAGCTTAGCGGTTAAAGTTCCAGTTATTTTATGTATTGTTACAACTATATTAATAACAATACTTCTAATTATATCGCTTACAATAGCAGGAAATGGAATATCTAAAAGCAGATTTGAAGGATTTGAAACAACTGTAATGGGATACTCATCAGTATTTGATGCTTGGTTTAGAACGCAATCTTATATACTTGAAACTTATGCCTCTATACCTATAGTAGAAGAATATCTTGTAAATCAAGACCCAACTAGAACAGATAGAGTAGAAACAACATTAAAAACTTTTAGGGAGAAAAATGCCTGTGCTATACATGTAGGAATAGTTGATAAAAATGGAATAATTATAGCAGACAGCGATTATAATAAATGGGTAGGTTCAAAATTCACAGACAGCAATATTAATATTTGGAATAAATTAAAA
Organism: uncultured Brachyspira sp.; assembly: GCF_944390595.1. Lineage (GTDB taxonomy): Bacteria > Spirochaetota > Brachyspiria > Brachyspirales > Brachyspiraceae > Brachyspira. Next base: position 52,570 of record NZ_CALXRN010000220.1, read on the forward strand.
AATAAAGAATACGGATATGGAAGCGTAAGTTATGGAAACGGACTTGCTCCTTCTGTAGTTAATGGAGAATTATCATTTATTTTTGCAACACCTGTAAGAAACGGTTCTGAAGAAGTTGGTTATTTATATACAGTTTTTAACTGGAGAGAATTCTATAAAAATTACATAGAAGGTATAAAATTAGGAAAAACAGGAGGATTGGATGTAATATCTCCTGATTTAAAAGTATTAATGAATACAGATTATAACAAAGTTAATAGCGATGCTCCTTCCGTTTATAAAGAAGCATTCGATAAAAAATTATCAAAAGGTGTAGTTACTTACACAGCTAATAATCATAAAATGATGGGGTCTTATACTAGAATGAAATATGTTCCTTGGATTACTTCTATGACTATGACTTCTGAAGAAATATTTGCTGAAAATAGAAAAGCTATTATAAGCGGTATTATATTTGGAATAATAACAATAATGTCTATAGCTGTATTTATCAATATATTTATACGTTCTATAACAAAGCCTTTATCTATAGTTGTTGAAGAAGCACAAAGAATAGAAAGAGGAGATTTAACTTCAAGCGGAAATAAAATAAAAAAGAGAAAAGATGAAATAGGTATATTATCAAATTCATTTATGAATATGAGAAGCAAATTAGTAGAAACTATAAAGGAAGTTAATGATGCTTCTATATGTATTATGAATGCTTCAGAAAAATTAGCTAAAGGAAATGTCGAATTATCAAGAAGAACAGAAGCTCAGGCAGCAAGTTTGCAGCAGACGGCAGCTTCTATGGAACAAATGGCTTCTACAATAAAATCGTCTACAGAATATTCATTAACAGGAAATGATATGATGATATCTTCAAAATCTTCTATAGATGAAGCAGGAGATATTATAGTACAAACAACAAGCAATATAGAAGAAGTTTATGAAGCAAGCACAAAAATAAGAAATATTACTAAAATTATAGAAAATATAGCTTTTCAAACCAATATACTTGCACTTAATGCCTCAGTAGAAGCAGCACGTGCCGGAGAACAGGGAAAAGGATTTGCTGTAGTTGCAAGCGAAGTAAGAAACTTAGCTCAAACCACTCAGTCATCTGTTAAAGACATTACAGACTTAGTTGATAATGCTTATGATAAAATAAATAAGGCTACAGAAACTGCTCATAAATCACAAGAGATATTTGATGATCTAAGAGCGAAAATAGATGAAACTGCTAACATAATGAAAGGTATAAGTTCAGCAGCAGTTGAACAGCAGGCAGGAGTTGAACAGGTTAATAGAGCAGTATCAGAAATGGATGGTGCTACTCAAATGAATAATGCTTTAGTAGGAGATGCAGAAAGTGCTTCAAGAGATTTAGTAAATCAAGCTAATTCATTACAAGAAGCTATGAAGTTCTTTAAGTTTTAATTATAATATTATTTTAGAGGATATATAATATTAATTTATTATATATCCTCTATTTTTATAATACAAATATATTTATATATAAAGTTCTATATTTTATATCTATATTATTTATTTATGTGAAAAAAAATTCTATAAAAAGTATTGCTATTTTATGCTTTTTCATATATTATAAAAAATTAACATATAGAAAATCAATAAAAAGGAGAGAGGAAAGATGAGTCATCATCATCACAGAGGACAGTGGGGTACAAGGGCAGGTTTTATATTAGCTGCTATTGGTTCTGCTGTTGGTTTAGGTAATATATGGCGTTTCCCGTATATGGTAGCATCTAATGGTGGCGGAGCTTTCATGATAGTGTTTCTTCTAGCTATGCTTACAGCTGGAATACCTATAATGATATTAGAATTCTCTATAGGTCATAAAACACATAAAAGTGCTCCAGGTGCTTTAAAGGCTTTAAATCCTTCTTGGGAATGGTTAGGCTGGCTGCAGGTATTTACATGTTTTGCAATAGTTATTTACTATTCTGTTATTATTGCTTGGTCATTATCTTACGGATTATTTTCTATTCAAGGTTTGAAATGGGGAACTGATACTGCTGGATTTTTTACTAATGAATATTTGAAACTTCAATCCGGCTTTTCACTTAGTAATTTTAATTTTGGAGTAGCTATACCATTAATTATAGTATGGATCATTATATTAATTTCAGTTATCGGCGGTGTTAAGGATGGTATAGAAAAAGCTAATAAAATATTTATGCCTTTATTGGCTGTATTGGTGGTAATTATTCTTGTAAGAGGTATTAGTTTGCCTGGTGCTTTAGCTGGTCTTGATTATATGTTTAAACCGGATTTTTCTAAACTTACTAATCCTAAAATTTGGATAGATGCTTATGCTCAGGTATTTTACAGTATGTCTGTAGCTTTTGGTATAATGATAACTTATTCAAGCTATTTGCCTGATGATTCTGATATAGCAAACAATGCATTTATGACAGGTTTTGCTGATACAAGCTTCAGTTTATTTGCCGGTATAACAGTATTTAGTATAATAGGATATATGGCACATTCACAAGGAAAAGAAGTAGCTGAAGTAGCTGGAAGCGGCGGTATAGGTTTAGCATTTATGGTATTCCCAGAAGCTATTAATTCTTTACCTGGTTTAAATGGCTTGTTCGGACTTGTATTCTTCTTGGTACTTGCATTTGCCGGACTTACTTCTGCTATATCTCTTGCTGAAGTTGTTATATCTTCATTTATAGATAAATTCCACTTCAATAGAAAGAAAGTAAGTATAATCATAATAATAATTCAAGGTGCTATATCTATGGTATATGCTACAGGAAGCGGACTTTCAATACTTGATATAGTTGACGCCTTTATAAATAACTACAATATTGTAGTAAGCGGTTTAATAGAGATTATATTAATAGCTTGGGTATATAAACTTGGTTCATTTAAAGAAAGTATCAACACTGTAAGTGAATTTAAAGTTGGTATATGGTGGGATTTCTGCTTAAAATTCTTAACACCAATATTTTTAGCTGTGATGCTATCATTGAAATTAATAAATGATTTCAAAACACCTTATGGTAATTATCCTACTTGGGCTTTAGTAGCTTTAGGATGGTCAATGCCTGTTATTGCGTTTATAGTTGGAATATTACTAGCTAAGTTTAAAGACAGACAGCCTAATATACCGCAAAGTAAATAATATTATTAAACATAAAGGAGATAAATTATGGGATTTGATTCTGCTATATTTATGGTACTTAGTTTATTAGCTATATGGGGAGGTTTTGCTTTTTTTCTCAGTATAGCTCTTAGAAAAATGTAATTAAGAATAATATTTTGTATATAAAATTGGTATAAACTTTTATAAAGTTTATACCAATTTTTGTACTTGATTTTTTGGTTTGTTGATATATAATGTATGGAGGTATATTATTATATTTTTTTAGAATAAAGAATTTGACTTAATTTTAAAGGCTATTATGTATAAAATAAATACTTATGTGGTATATCCTATGTATGGAATATGTAAAGTTATAGGTATATCTGATAATAAAGTAAATTCAAACTTAGTAGAATGTTATGTTTTAGAATGCGAAGGAGAAAATATAACATTAAAAGTACCTATAAATAGAGTCAAAGAATATCGTATAAGAAAGATAATATCAAAGGCTGAAGCTGAAAATCTTTTAAACGTTTTGCAGACAAAAATACATGATATAGAAAATAATTGGAAAATAAGATATCAGGAAAATGAAGAGAAGCTTAGAAGCGGAGATATTAAAGATACGATAGAAGTTGCTAGAAGTTTATTCACAAGAAATAAATTAAAAGAGCTGTCTGCTAGTGAAAAACGTTTATATGAAAAAGCTTATATGTTTATTGTTAATGAAATTAGTATAGCACTTAAAAAAGATAAAGATGAAATTGAAGATATAGTATCTAATGCTTTAGAAAAATCTGCTAAAAAATTTAAAACTAAACCTTTAGAAAAGGAAAAGATAGTTAAAGAAAACACTAAAACTAAGAAGAAAAAAAAGGATACTGAAGAAGAATAATTTTTGTATTTATCTTAATTAATTTATTCCATTAAAAAATAATATATATCATAATATATAAATTAGGGGAAAATTATGTGGAGAATAGCGTACTTTGCAGTATCTTTTTTAATTGCTTTAATAGATTACTTTCAATTTAAATCTTTTAATTATAGAACTTTATTAATATTTTTAGTTAGTTCTATTTTAGTATTTTTATTTGAATTCTTATTTATTAGAAAAAAATCGTCTAAAACAGCATTAGCTTTTTTTATATCATTTTTTGTAACTATAGTAACAGTAATATTAACTTTAACAGCTATCGATATAATAGGAATATCATTATCATTAAATGAAAAACTTATTATTCTTTTTATAGAGGGTTATTTAACATTTGGTATTATTTCGGCATTTATACCTAATATATCAAATATGCTTAAATTAACAAAGCCTGATAAAACAAAAACTGCCAAAATATTAGATACATCTGTTATAGTTGATGGAAGAATATATGATATAGCTGAAAAGAAATTTTTTGACGGGCTTCTTATACTGCCTGAATTTGTTATAAAAGAAGTTCAATTTTTAAGCGATGCAAGAGATCCTCAAAAAAGAATAAGAGGAAGAAGAGCTTTAGAAATATTAAATAAAATGAAATCTTCTAAAAATATACTGCTTTCAATAACAGATATAGATTTTCCAAATATAAAAGAAGTTGATCTAAAACTTATAGAGCTTGCTAAAAAAATGGATGCTAAAGTTATTACAAATGATTTTAACTTGATGAAGGTAGCATCTATACATGAAGTTGATATATTAAATATTAATGATTTAGCTAACTCTTTGCATGTAGTTGTTTTACCGGGTGAAACTATAAAAATAGATCTTATAAGAGAAGGTAAAGATAAGCAGGCACTTGGATATTTGGAAGACGGTACTATGATTGTTGTTGATAATGCGAAACATTTAATAGGAAAAAACGTTGATATAGAAATAGATAATGTACTTCCTAAAGAAGCAGGAAGAGTAATATTTGCTTCGCTTGCAGGGGCTAATAAAAACAGCAATACAGGAAATAAAAAAAGACATGATCACAGTAATAAATAAAAATAGGAGTAAATTATGATAATAGACTTTTCTACTACTATATACGATAAAATTCCATCTTATCCAGGAAATCCGGAAGTAACTGTAAAAAATACAGATTGTATAGCGGAAGCTGGATTTTATGTAACTAATATCTCAATGAGCGTACATACAGCAACTCATGTTGATACACCTTTACATTGCATAAACGGTAAACCAAGCACTGAAAATATTGATTTGACTCATTATATAGGAAAAGCATATTGTGTAGATGTTCCTACAAACAAAAAAGAAACGATTAAGTTTCCATCTGATTTTGATTTTAATAAATTAAAAGGAAATGATATCATTATTTTTAGAACTGGATGGGAAAATAAGATGGGTACAGATGAATACTTTGATTTATGGCCTTACATAGATGAAGAATTGGCATTAAAATTGGTAGATTTAAAAATAAAAACTGTAGGACTTGATACTCCTTCAGTTGATTCTTTGGAAACTAACAATTTAACTCATAAAATTTTATTTTCAAATAATATATGTGTTATAGAATCATTAGTAAATTTGGATAAAGTGAAAAATAAAAGTTTTTTCTTTAGTGCAGCACCTTTAAAAATAAAAAACGGAGAAGGTTCTCCCGTTAGAGCTTATGGAATAATAGATTAATATTTTACTAAAACAATAAAAAAACCATGCCAAATATTTGACATGGTTTTTATTATTTTCATTAAAACAAAATTATTAGAATCTTATACCTATTTGTCCGCCTATATCAAGTCCGCCGAAACTTACTTTAGGAACAGAATCTTTATACTCCATTAATGGGAAATCATAAGAAAGATAAAGACCTAAAGTAATATTATATAATAAAAGAAAATCTATGCTTGTTTTGATATATGGTATATAGAGATTATAAAATTGATTTTGAAGTTCTTTTAAATTATATGAATGTCTTTGTTCTCCTCCGCTGTTTTCTTTAGAATAACTGCTTCCGCCGAGAGGGAATTTAACACCTGCACCTACACCTATAGACATAAACAAAATATCTATTTTAGGCATAAGTCCTAAACTTAAACTGTCAAAAGTAACATTTCCTTTATTTAAATCAGATTTAAATGCGAATACATCTCTTTGATATCCCAAATCTAATGATATTCCCAAAGATAAAATACTTAAATCAAAATAATAATTAGGCTTTAAATAAACTCCAAATTCAAATCCTGCATCCGGTTTAATTATTTCACTTTGCTTACCTTCTTCAAGATAAAAACCTACACCAGCACCCAAAGGAACAGATAAATCAACACCCCATCCGCTCTTAGCCATAAGACTTCCGCTGATTGTTGTTATAAACAATATAGTGATTAATATAATTTTTTTCATCTTTACTCCTGTGTTTCTTTAAACAATATTTATTTAAATATACAAAAAATTGATTTTTTAGCAAATATATTTCAAAATTTAATAACAATAATTGATATATATAAATCAAAATTATTATTAAATAAAGTATGTAATTTCACTATTTTTTATATATAATAATCAAAATACTATCACATTATAAAAACCTAAATTATAATTTTTTGTAAATATATAATTAATTAATTTTTTATTTAATATAATAAATTTACATAAAAAAACCTCTGCACCTTTATGAGTACAGAGGTATAAAACTTCTTATTTTTTATTGACTTTAATTTTTAAGAAACCAAATTTTTCACAGCATCTCTTCCAGCATTCAAAGCTTTTTCATTACTTGGAAGAAATTCTTTCTTACGTTCTCCAAATACTTTCAAAAATGCCTGCTGAACGCTATCAAATGATACTATATTATGAAGTGTAAGCAAAGCTCCAAGCATAACCATATTGGCAGATCTCGGATTTCCTATATCTCCTGCTATTTTATTAGCTTCAACATAAGCCACTTTTATATCATCTCTTGAAGCCTTTTTTTCTATCAAAGATGAATTTATAAGAAGTATGCCGTTAGGCAAAACATCCTTTTCAAACTTAGTTAAAGAAGGAAGATTCATTATAACAGCAGCAGAAGCATCATGCGAAATCAAAGGAGATCCAACAAGCTCATCGCTTACAACAACAGAACAATTAGCTGTACCTCCCCTCATTTCCGGTCCGTAAGAAGGACACCAAGTAACATGTTTATTTTCTATCATTCCGGCATAAGCTATCATCTGTCCCATAGACATAACCCCCTGTCCGCCGAATCCTGCAAAAATTATTCTTTCTGTACTCATATAATATCTCCTTTTTTAACCGTCATTTCTAAAATTACCTAGAGGATAATGAGGTATCATATATTCTCTTATCCATTTATGCGATTCTGTAGGAGCTATTCCCCAGTTGGTTGTACAGCTTGTAAGCATCTCAACTATAGAAAAACCTTTTCCTGCAATCTGATTCTCAAAAGCCTTTTTAGTTGCCATTTTAGCTTTTCTAATATTTGCAGGACTATCTAATGAAACTCTCTCAACAAAAGTAGCTCCCTCTAAAGTAGCAAGCATTTCACATACTCTTATAGGTTTTCCGGCTCTGTGAAAATCTCTTCCTGCCTGAGTAGTTGTTGTTCTCTGTCCTTCCAAAGTGGTAGGTGCCATCTGTCCGCCTGTCATACCGTAAATAGCATTATTCAAAAATATTACTGTAATATTTTCTCCTCTGGCTGCAGCATGTATTATTTCTGCAGTACCAATAGCAGCCAAATCTCCGTCTCCTTGAAGAGTAAATACAATACTATCAGGAACTGCTCTTTTAACTCCTGTAGCAACTGCAGGTGCCCTTCCATGTGCTGCCTGCTGCATATCGCATGAAAAATATTTATAAGCAAGTACTGAACATCCGACAGAAGCTACTCCAACTGTTCTATCCAATACATTAAGCTCTTCTAAACATTCAGCAACTATTCTTTGAGAAGTTCCATGCATACATCCTGGACAATAATGTGTTCTTATATCAGTTAATCCTTTAGATTTTTCAAATACTATCATATAATACCTCCGGCAAAATTTCTAACATTATCTATTATTTCATGTGCAGAAGGTACTATTCCTCCAGCTTTTCCATAAAACTTAACAGGAACTTTGCATTCAGATGCAAGTCTTATATCATCAAGCATCTGTCCCATGCTCATTTCTATACTTACATACATTTTGCAATTAGGATTATCAAATGCAGCAACTGGGAAAGGCCATAAAGTTAAAGGACGTATCATACCTACCTTTTTTCCCTCTTCTCTAAGTTTATCTACAACTCCTCTTACAACTCTAGACATAGTACCATAAGAAACAAATATGAGTTCAGCATCTTCTGTATTATATTTCTCAGCTCTAGCCTCTTTTTCTTTTATTTGAGCATACTTTTCTTGTAAATGCACATTATGTTCATGAAGAAGTTCAGACTCTAAATAAAGAGAGTTTATTATATTATTTTTTTCTCTTCTTCCTCTTTTTCCGCATGCTGCCCAAGTTTTTTCTTCTATTTTATATTTTGGCTTATATACTATATCTACAGGCTCCATCATTTGTCCTATAAATCCGTCTGCGGCAACATAAACAGGTGTTCTATAATAATCAGCCATATCAAATGCTTCCATTATCATATCAGCAGCTTCCTGTAAATTAGCAGGTGCAAGAACAGGACAATTATAATCTCCGTCACCGCCGCCTTTAGTCATCATAAGATAATCACTTTGAGCAGGCTGTATACTTCCAAGCCCAGGACCTCCGCGCATAACATTAAGTATAACAGCAGGTACTTCTGCACCGGCTAAATAGGATATTCCTTCCTGTTTTAATGCTATACCAGGAGAAGAAGAAGAAGTCATAGCTCTAACCCCAGCTCCTCCTGCACCATAAACCATATTAATAGCAGCAACCTCGCTTTCTGCCTGCACAAATGACCCGCCGGATTCATACATCGCTTTGGACATAAACTCTGGTATCTCATTTTGCGGAGTAATAGGATAACCAAAAAAACATTTACATCCAGCAGCAATAGCCGCTGTAGCCATAGCCTCATTTCCTTTCATTAATGTTCTAGCCATTATTTACCCTCCTCTTTGTCCAGTCTTTCAACTTTTATACATATATCAGGACACATCATAGCACAATTAGCACAGCCTATACATTTTTCCATATCAGTAACAGCTGCTGGGTAATATCCCCATGAATTCATATTTTCTTTATCTAAATATAATATTTTAGTTGGACAAACAGATATACAATTTGAACAGCCTTTGCACGCTTCAGAATCTATTATAACTCGGCCTTTTCCTGCCATAAAATCCTCCTTTTTATTTGGTATACAAATCTTACAATTATAAATTATATTGAAAAAAATCTCTTTGTCAAATATATTTAATATTTATATTAAAAATAAAAAAGTTCAATGAATAATATTAACTATAATATTAAAACATCATAGTAATAACTGTCTAAATTTATCATATAATAATAAAATTCATATTATATATAGTAATATTTATCATTTTTATATATAATAAAAAATAATAAATGAATGGTATTAAAAGAGAGTAATATATTATGAATAATAGCGAAAACAGAAAATATATTGAAAAGCTATTTAATTTAGGACATGAAGCTTTCAATAATAATGATTATGAAAAAGCTATATCATATTTAGATGAAATTATAGATATTTATAATAAAGATATTATTGCCTATTCGGATAATGAATTTATTATATACAGCGGTCCTTATGAAAATAATAATGAATATGAAGAAGAAAGAAATATAGATGAAGAAGAAATCAATAGTACCCATAATACATTAGTTGATGCTTATTACAATAGAGCAATATCAAAATATAATCTTAAAAATTATGAAGGAGCTATTGAAGACCTTGACAAAGTAATTGAACTTTCACCTGAAAAAATAAATGCCTATTATAATAGGGGCCATTCAAAATCATATTTGGGAAGATATGAAGAAGGAATCAAAGATTTTAAAAAGGTTTTAGAGTTCAATGAAGATGATGCTGAAGCAAGATATTATGTAGGATTGGGATATTTTTATTTGGAAAACTATGAGGAAGCTATAGAAAATTTTGATAAAACTTTATCATTGGATAATGAAATTTATGATGCATACTATTATAGAGGTATTTGCAAAAGCAATTTAGAATTATATAATGAAGCAAAAGAAGATTATCAAAAAGCTTTGGAATGCGAACCGGAAAATATAATAAATATATATAATGATTTCGGACTTCTTGAATATAAATTAGGAAATTATAAAAATGCTATAAATTATTATAATAAAATAATAGAAACTGATGACAGTATTTATTATGTTTATTATAATAAAGCTTTAGCAGAAGAAGCTTTAGAATTATATGATGAAGCATTAAAAGATTATGATAAATCAATAGAATTAAACCCAAATGATACCTATTCTTATAATAACAGAGGGCTTATAAAAAATGAAAAACAAATGTATGATGAGGCATTAAAAGATTATAATAAAGCTATAGAATTAGAACCAAATGATGCTTATATATATAATAATAGAGCTTTATTAAAGGGAAGGATGCATTTATATGAAGAGGCTTTAAAAGATTTTGATGAGGCTATAGAGTTATATGACAAAGAAAGTGAATTTTTTTATTTTAGAGGTATTACTAATTCTTATTTGAATAAATATTTAGAAGCTATCAAAGATTTTGACAAAGCTATTGAATTGGATAATGGCTATATTGATGCTTATAATGAAAGAGGGCTAATATATTACAAACTTCAAAATTATGAATTTGCTATAGATAATTTTAAAGAAGTAATAGAAATAGATAGTGAAAATATATATGCTTATTATTATATAGCTTTATCTTATGACTCAATGGAAAAATATGAGAATGCTATTAAATATTATTCAAAAGTCATTGAAATAAATCCGTCTTATTCGGATGCTTATTATAATAGAGCTTTATCTGAAATGGAGATAGATTTATATAATAAAGCTATAGATGATTTCACTAAGACATTAAATTTAGACCCTAATAATTCTGACTCTTATTTTAATATAGCAATATGTTATGACTCTTTAAAAGAATATAAAAAAGCTGTTGATTATTATACAAAAGTTATTGATATTGATAATTCTTCACTAGATGCATATTATAACAGAGGTTTGAGCAAAGTAGGATTAAAACTTTATGATGAAGCATTTGAGGATTATAAAAAATCATTAGAAATAAATCCAAAATATTTAAATGCTTATAATGGAATAGGATTTTCAAAAACTAAACATTCCAATAATGAATTTAAAAAAGGAAATATCAATAAAGCTATAGAACTGCTTAATGAAGCTTTAAAATATTATCAAAAAGGATTGGATTTAAATATAAATGATGATTTGACTAATGCTTCAATATATGACAGTATGGGATATACTATTACTAAATTAGCTAATATATATTCAAGTCTTAATGATAATGCTTCAAAATATTATAATAAAGCAAGAGAATGTTTTTATAAATCAATAGAATTAAATAATACTCATGCTTTGGCACATAACAGCTTGGCATATATAAATATACAATTTGATAAAATGAATAATATTTATGATAAATTAAATGAAGAGGCTTATAATTATTTTGAAAAAGCTTATTCATTTGCCGGCAAAGAAGATAAAAAATTAATAATAAAATGTCTTATATCATTATCAAAAGAAAATATTGAAACAGCTAAAACATTCTGCCTAAAAAACAATATTAATTACTAAATATTTTAAATAAAAAAAGAAAAGACTTATAAAAAATATAAGTCTTTTCTATAAAAACTTTAATTATTGTTCTTTATTATAGGGTCTGAACCTTAATGATAATTGGAAACCAAAATCTATACTGTCAATTCCTGAACCAGCTTCTCTAAGTCCTATATCATAACCCAAATATAATCCCAAATCAGCTGATGATTTAGCTGTACTAAACATAGTATAATCAAAAGTTAATTTTACATAAGGAATTACACTAAGAGTTGAATAATTATTTTGTAAATCTCTCAAAAACATTCTAGTTGTTGTTTCTGTACTTACTAAAGCACCTTGGGTTCCATCTAATCTTCTTGAATACAAAGTTCCGCCTAAAGGAAGCTTTACTCCTACACCAAGACCTATAGAATATTTATCATATAAATTTACTTTAGGCAAAAATCCTATTTTTATACTATGCAAATTTAAGCCGTCTATCTGCCTTATATCAGTATTTTGAGCAGCACCTGCAATTCTAAAAGTATCATAACTATAGCCTAAATCAGCATAAAAACCCATTCCTACAATATCATTAAATTCTGTTCTATATCCAATTAACATTGAAAATCCGCCGTCTAATCCAAACGCATTATTTTTATCTGATTGACCAATAGGTACACCAGTAGAAAATCCCAATGGCAAATAAAAACCATATTCAAAAAAACCTTTGGCAAAAACTGACAAATTTGCAAATATAAATATAGCAACAATTAATAATACCTTTTTCATGCTAAATCTCCTTAAAAATTGTATAATATTTTTTATTATACAGTTTATTATAAAAAAATCAATATATTTT